>PBBW01000008.1 GCA_002716745.1 Gammaproteobacteria bacterium | reverse complement strand
ATTTGTTTCTTGTGCAAATGATGATCCTCTTGAGCTCGCTGCTCCTAGTGTTCAGATCTATCAAGACTGGATACTAGCAGGTGCAGAAGCAGAACTTCATATGTTTAGCAAGGGAGGACATGGATATGGGATGAACAAAATTAATGCACCTGTTGACAGATGGTCTCAATTATTAATTGATTGGATATTAGCTTTGTGATTTAACTTATTTCTTGAAGGCAATTTTAAAATTATCTAAGCTACCAATCCATATCCAAAAGTAAATCCTTAGGAGGGTTAAGATTTTTTTTATGATTTTCTATGATTGTATTAATCTCATTTAATATTTCAGGATTCTTATCTGCTATATTATATTTTTCTGAAGGATCAATATTTAGATTATACAACAAGGGTTTTTCTAAAATAATCTTTTTATCGCTTCCTTTAGGATAATCATAGGAGCCTTGAACAATAAAGTGGGCTTTAAATTCTCTATGTCTTACAGCGTATATTTCCCTTGAACGATAATAAAAAATCGTTTCCCTTTTTGATGGCTCATGATTTAATAAAGTATTTTTCATACTTATTCCATCCATTATCCTGTTATTGACGATACTTATATTTGACATTTCTAATAATGTTGGAAAAATATCCATTGTTGATCCTAATCCACTAATAACCCCTGGTTTAATCTCTGCACCCCAGAATATTCCAGGAACCCTTTGTCCCCCTTCCCAAGTTGTGCCTTTGCCCTCTCTTAAAAGACCTGCGGATCCAGAATGAGATTCAAATGGTAACCAAGGCCCATTGTCAGAGGTAAAAACTATAATTGTATTATTATCAAGGTTATTTTTCTTTAATTCTTTAATTATTAAACCAATACCATGGTCGATTTCTTCAATAACATCTCCATATAAACCTCTTTTGCTTTTTCCTAAAAAATCATCCGAAACGAATAAGGGCGTATGAGGTAGGTTGTGAGCCAGATAAATAAAAAAGTTGTCATCTTTGTTATTTTTAATGAATTCAACAGCTTTACTTGAGAACCTTTTAGTTATTGTAGTCTGATCTGCTGGTCTTTCAATTATATCATTATTTTCAATTAAAGGGACATTATAATTAATCGATTCTGGTCTTTGATTCTGATATTTCTGCCAATATTGTTTTCCCGGACAACATGTTTCACCATTAATTTTATCCATGTCATTAGAATACGGAATACCAAAATAATAATCAAATCCATGTTGAAGTGGAAGGTACTTCTTCTTATGCCCCAAATGCCATTTACCTATTGCGACAGTTTTATAACCATTTTCTTTTAGTCTTTCTGCAATAGTAATTTCAGAGTCAGGTAGCCCATATTTTGAATTTGGAAAAAGAACTCTTGTTGTTGAACCAATCATCCCATTTCTTATAGGAAGTCTTCCGGTAAGTAGTGCTGCTCTACTTGGAGTACATACACTTGACGCAGAATAAAATTGGGTCCATTTTTGACCTTCATAAGCCATTTTATCAAGATTTGGTGTATTAATTGTTGGATGTCCAAAGGATCCTAAATCTCCATAACCCATATCATCCACAAAAACAACTATAAAGTTTAACTTATCTGATTTTTCCGATAAATTAGAGCTACAAGAACTTATTATAAAAAGTGATATTAATAATAGATTTAATTTTATTATCATAATATACAGGATGTTAAATAATTGAGTAAAATTTATTATTTATCTAAAACAGAAATATTAAATGTTTCAATAGAAGCTTTTGTGTGCGCTTCATCTAATAATTTTTCCATTTTATCAACTACATCTGGATAATCATTTGCAATATTATTAAGTTCTTTAGGGTCGTTTGATAAATCATATAAGTCTAGATTTGAAGCTCCCTTAAATAGATCTCGTTTTACACCTTTCCATTTATCAATTCTAATTGCTTGTTGTCCTCCATAAGCAGGAAATTCCCAATAAAGATAGTCGTGTGCTTTTTGTTGTTTTCCAATCAAACTGGGGTAATATGAAATACCATCAGTTTTATTAGAAAGTGGATTGCCTATAATATCAGAAACCGTTTCAAAAAAATCGTAAAAAGTACTTGGGTGATTAGATATAGTTCCACTCTTTATTTTCATTGGCCATGTAACAATTGTAGGAACTCTTATTCCGCCTTCGTTAACACTACCTTTCACAGTTTTTTTAGAGTTAACAAATATCCCAGCACTATTAAAAAAATCAATATCAACTTGGCCTACATGAGTAGGACCATTATCACTAGTAAAAACAATTATTGTATTTTCATATTTCCCAATTTCTTTGAGTTTTGTGACAATTTCACCAACCTGTTCATCTAAATAAGATATCATGCCAGCATAAGTGGCTTTCGGAAATTGATTAGGATAATATCCATTATTACCAAGGTATGGATTTTCTTCTCCTAGTTTTTTTCTATAATAATTCACCCATTTTTTGGGAGCTTGAAGGGGAAGATGTGGTAAAGGACTAGCATAATAAAGAAAAAATTTATCATCTTTATTTCTGTCTATGAATTTTAAAGCTTGATCATGCATTAAAGTAGGGGCATAATCATTTTGATTATAAGGTTTATAGCTTTCAGAATTATTTGGATCTAGACTATCTTCAAGAGGGCCTTTATTAACAATGATATTATTAAGAATATCTCTTTCTTTATTCTTCCATAAATGACTAGGGTAAAGAGTATGCGCTTGTCTTTGACAATTATATCCGTAGAAAAAATCAAAACCCTTATTGTTTGGAATACTATTTGTGTTTGGTGCACCAAGACCCCATTTACCTACCATTCCAGTTTTGTAACCATTTGATTTTAAATAATTAGCTACGGTTATTGTTGAATCAGGCATAGGCCGTTGACCTTCTAATTCAGGATTTTTAAACATCGCCTCAAAACTCCAAACATCCCCTCTCTCTTTCCATTCATCGTTACCTCTAACAGGATTATTACCTGAATGTAGTCCGGTTAATAAGACCGCACGAGCCGGAGCACAAACTGGGGAACCTGAATAATGATTGGTTAGAATCATTCCCTCTTTTGCTAATTGATCAATATTTGGAGTCTCAATTATTTTTTGTCCAAAAACACCTAATTCCCCGTAGCCAAGATCATCAGCTAGAATAAAGACAAAATTTGGAGATTCATTTTTTTGAAGCTCACTTGAGCATGAGAGATAAATCAAAATTGATGTAATTAGAAAGAAATTAATTTTCATGATTTTTATTTTTTATACTCAGCCATTAATTTTTTTGATTTGTTAAGTAAAATTAAGCTATTTATAAATTTTCTGTCAAAATCCTGATTTAGCTAATGATTTAATTTTTATCTTCTATTCTATCTTGCTCTTCAGAGGAATCCCAATCAGTTTTGCTTTTACCAAATTTGGAGCCAAAGTTATACACTACTCTAAGTTGAATATTTTGTCGAGACCCGTTACTGTTAACTCTTGCAAATCCATTACCATAATCTATAGTTCCAATAAAACCTCGATTTAGAATATCACTCAATCCTAAGTTAACCTTCAACTTATCTTCCAGAAATCTTTTCCCAAAATAAACATCTAGTTCTGCTAACCAATCCACATTAATCTGGCCTTCTAAAGCACCTGTTCCATAATTGGCGTTGATTTCGAAGTCAATTCCTAACGGTAATTCGTAATTAGCTTGAATAAACCAAAACAAATTCCATTGGTTTAAATCTAAATCATACGTTAAAGAATTATAATCTGTATTTATCAAAATAAAACCCGTGTAACCTTCAATCCCCTTTATAAAACTTAAAGGTCCCAACAATCTAAAGTTCCAATTAATATTCTCTTCAATATTAACTTCAAGCCGTCTTATTTGTGCAGTAGTATTGTCTTGTTTAATTAGTTCAAAAATAGCATCTTCTGTATTGCTATATCCAATGGTGAAAAAAGGTTGGCCCTCATAAGTTAAATTAAACTGATATTTATGTGTGAAATCAGGGGTTAGGTTTGGATTTCCTTCACTGGCGGAAAATGGATCTAAGAATTCTGCAAAAGAATTCAAACTACTATATGAAGGTCTTCTAATTCTATAGCTATATGAAATATTCGCTCCAAAAATCTCTGACAAATTCCTGCTAATTGATGCGCTAGGAAATATTTTTTTTATTGGTCTTTTTTTAACTGTAGAACTGCTAATACCATCAATTATAAAAATTGAATTCCCATCTGTATTACTGTCTTCATATCGAATTCCTGCTGAAAAAGACCATTTACCAGTAGTGGCATTTAATTTTGAATAAAAAGCTAAAATAGTTTCATCAATCAAAAATTGACTACTCCCTTTCTGATCTAAATCTAAAACCCCTGAGTTATTTTCATTAAAAGATTTTAAATCATTATCTGTATTTACATCTGCATATCTAGATCCTATACTAAACTTTAATTTATCTGATAAAGTTTTAGTATAATCTACACGATATGTTTTAATGTTAAATTTTCCCTTTTGAATATACCTTCTATCAGAAAAAGGTATTGTACTTCCAATTATATCATAAAGATCATTAGTATTATCACTCCTAAAATTTATGTAATTAAAGTCAATTAATAATTTATTTATGTCTGTCTTATATTCATAAAACACATTAAAATTGTAATTGGCTCTATCTATATCAAAAAGATTTTCTGAAAATAAAGTATTTGATGAATTGTCATCTGAAATAACTGTTTTGCTAGAAGCTATTCTTTGAGAAGTTCGATTGTTTAATCTCCCTCCTGCTCCAAGAATATTATGCTCATTAATATAATAGTCCATATTCCCGCTAAAACTTAAATTTTTTGGCCTGTAAGGTTCTATAGTTGATTGATCGTAGGTTTGATTTTCTACGGTTCTCACTAAAAATAAATCATCTCTCCATGTTGGCTCTGATCTATTAAAACTTCCTTGCCAGTTTAATTTATTTTTATAACTCGCTAAAGAAAATCCTGTGCCATATTCAAACCCTTGGTTTTCACCGACCCAAGAATATAAATTACCATGAGTCCCTAAACGAATATTTTTCTTTAAGATAATGTCTATGATTGCCGCTGAACCTGATGCCTCATACTCTGAGCCAGGTTGTTCAATTACTTCAATTTTGGAAATATTATCTGCAGGAAAATCACGTATCAAAGTTTGGATATCCATGTACTCAGTAGATTTTCCATTAATTAGTATTTTAACTCCTGTATTTCCAGCGATTGAGATACCGTTATTTGTGACCAAAACTCCAGGTACTTTTCGCATTACGTCTTTTAAGCTTGTGCTTATCATTTCTGAATTTTCCAAATCTACTATCAACTTTTCTGCTGTTTGCCTGATAACAGGCCTCCTGCTTTTTACAATCACCTCCTCCAATTTTTCAACTTCTTCTTCCAAAACAAAATCATAAACTTTATTTTCCTCTAACTCAAATTCTTCTGTTTTCTTAACCTTAAACCCTAAGACTGACACTTGAATTTTATATGTTCCATTAACAATATCATCAAAAATATATGACCCTTCTTGATCGGTAACAACTCCTTTAACAAAGTCATTATTTCCCTTTTGTTCGAGAATTATATTTGCAAATGGAAGAGGGGAATTAAAATTATCTTTAACAACTCCACTTATAGTATTTTGAGCTATTGAGGTAGATAATATGAAAATCATCAGAACACTTATTGTAACACTTTTCAATTGGGAGGGGATAATCATTAAATTCAAGATGTAAAAATAGATAACTTGTTACATTTAAATTGCTCTTTTGTTATTTTAAACATTTAAATGAAATTTATTGCAGATCAAATGCGATAGTCTTTTAATAGTGTTGACAGAGGTAGAAGAATTTAACAAAAAATAAAGTTAATATTTGTTGGATTATAGATTAACTGTTTAAATTATAGTTTTTAATATTTATGATTAATGTTTCAGAATTTTAATAAACAAGAATTTTCTTATAACTCCATTTCAATTAATTATGTAATAGGGGGTTCAGGGCCACCATTATTGTTGTTACACGGATATCCTCAGACTTATTTTATTTGGCATAAAATAGCATATGAATTGAGTAAAAAATATACAGTTGTAGCTAGCGATCTCAGAGGTTATGGCGACAGTAGTAAACCTGACTCAGATAAAAATCATGATCCTTATTCTAAGAGAGCAATGGCTAAAGATCAAATTAAATTGATGAGACATTTAGGGTTTGATAGTTTTTTAGTGGCTGGACATGACAGAGGAGGTAGAGTTGGACATCGCATGGCATTAGATTACCCTAGTGTTTTAGAAAAATTAGTAGTAATGGATATTGCTCCAACATATACTATGTACATGACAACTGACATGGATTTTGCAAAATCCTATTATCATTGGTTTTTTTTAATTCAACCTGAAAATATCCCAGAAACTATGATAGGTTCAGACCCTGAATTTTATTTAAATAAAAAAATTAGACAATGGGGAAAAGACAGTGATGCATTTACAAAAACTGCATTTTCAGAATATCTTCGCTGTTTTACACCCGAGACAATAAAAGCAAGTTGTGAAGATTACCGTGCCTCTGCATCAATTGACCTAGAACATGATCAAATTGACATAAATAATAATAATAAAATAGAATGCCCAGTGATGGTTATTTGGGGAGATAAAGGTTATGTTGGAAATAAATACGATATTGTTGCGGAATGGAAAAAATTCGCAAAAGAGGTAGTTGGATACGGTCTACCTTGCGGTCATTATTTACCAGAGGAGGCCCCAAATGAAACTTTGGAAGCATTAGTATCTTTTTTTAGTTTAAAATTAAAAGTTTAATAAATGAATACTTATCAAATTGCTACTATTCCTGGTGACGGAATTGGGAAAGAAGTCATTCCAGAATCATTGAAAGTTTTAGATATAGTTGCCGTTAAATGTGGCTTCCAACTTAAATATAAAAACTATGATTATTCCTGTGAATATTTCAAGGAATATGGAAAGATGATGCCCGAAGACGGTTTGGATAGACTAAGGGACAGTGATGGTATTTTTTTAGGTGCAGTAGGTTATCCCGGAGTCCCTGATCATGTTTCGTTATGGGGCTTATTAATCCCTATTCGAAGAAATTTTCAACAATATGTAAATTTAAGACCTGTCAGATTATTAAATGGCATAGAATCTCCTTTAAAAAATCCAGGCGGTATCGATTTTTATATTGTTAGAGAAAATAATGAAGGAGAATATTCATCTATCGGTGGACGTTTAAATGATGGGTCTCCAGATGAACTAGTCGTGCAAGAAACTATCTTCACAAGAAAAGGAGTTGATAGAGTAATGAAATATGCCTTTGAATTGGCTAGCAAAAGACGTAAAAAATTAACTAGTGCTACCAAATCTAACGGTATAATGCACACAATGCCATATTGGGACGAGCGATTTAAAGAAATGGGTGAAAAATTTCCTAAGGTGTCTACTGACCAATTTCATATTGATATACTTGCGGCAAATTTTGTTCAAAAGCCTGATAATTTTGATGTTGTAGTTGCTAGTAATTTGTTTGGAGATATTTTATCTGATCTTGGTCCTGCTGTAGTCGGAGGGATGGGAATTGCACCCGGGAGTAATATAAATCCTGAAAAAGAGTTCCCAAGTATGTTTGAGCCTGTCCACGGAAGTGCACCTGATATAGCTGGGAAAAAAATAGCTAATCCAATTGCCTGTATCTGGACAGCTTCAATGATGTTAGATCATTTAGGTGAAAAAGAAGGATCAAACTTAATAATGAATGCAATTGAAGAAACTATTTCAAATGGTAATGTCCTAACAAAAGATTTAGGGGGAAATTCCAATACTGAAGAAGTTACTAATGCAATTATTGAAAAAATTAAAAAGCTTTGATTTTTTGTAAATTAAAAAAATAAATTAACTAAATGCCATTTGTATACAATCCAATTTATGTTTTAGGGATGTTAAGCCTAATGGTAATTTTATCTATATACATTGGAAAAACAAAATTGGGAAAACAGTTTGGAGCTGCACTACTGGTTATCCTTTTCACTGCGGTGATTGCAAATCTTAAATTAATTCCTTCAGCATCAGATAGTATTGGATTATACGATGTTATTTTTAAATATATAGCACCAATTTCTATTTTTTATTTATTGCTAAATGTGAACCTAAATTCCATAAAAAAAGCCGGATTGCCAATGATAAGTCTCTTTGTTATAGGCTCTTTAGCTACAACTGTTGGAATTCTTATATCATGGGTTATATTAACTCCAGAAAATATTCTAGGAGAGGACGCCAAAATAATAGCTGGTATGTTAACAGGAACTTATACCGGTGGAAGCGTAAACTTTAATGCGATAGCAATTGAGTACGGATTTCAAAAAAAGGGAATATTATATGCCGGTACCATTGCAGTAGACAATGTTGTAACAGCAGTCTGGATTTTGGTAACCTTGATTTTACCAGTGTTTTTATCTAGAATATGGAAGAGTAAAACTGAACATAATAAAATCAGTAATGAACAAGTGAAGATTTCAGATAAAGGTATTGATTTAATATCACTGGCTTGGCTTACTTTTCTGGGTATAATGTCATTTTACCTTTCCGAAATTTTAGTGCAATATTTTCCTAGAATACCATCAATACTTATTCTTTCGACCTTTGGAATAGGATTGGCTCAAACCAAATTTGTCTCCAACTTAAAGGGAGGTCATAATTTAGGATTATACTTAGTTTATCTTTTTTTAGCAGTAATTGGTGCCTATTGTGAAATTGGTGCAGTTTATCAACTAAAAGAAATCGGATTTACTCTATTACTTTTTACAACTTTGGCGGTTTCATTCCATGGAATCTTAACTATAATTATTGGAGGGCTAGTTTACCGTGATTGGCAAATGATTGCAATTGTGAGTCAGGCAAATGTAGGTGGTGGAGCCTCAGCAATTGCTTTGGCAGAGACTTTTGACCGCAAAGAATTGATTCTTCCAGCTATTTTGGTAGGAACTTTAGGAAACGCTTTAGGAACTTATTTGGGCTTTTTTGTTGTTTATGTTTTGTAAAGCTTTCTTTTTTTAATTTTTCTTTCCATTTTGACCAACCTAAAGGAGAAAAATAAATCCATAAATCATACAAATAATTCTAGCTGCTAATTTGTATCTTAATAATCCCATTAAAAAAACAAGATGAAAAAAATCATTCTAATTTTTATCTTATTAACCATCTTTATTTCATGTAAAAACGATGGATTGATTTATGAAAATTCATTTATAATTGAAAACGTAAATCTTATAGACCCAATTCATGGATTAAAAAAAAATATGTCTGTTGTAATAAATGGAAATAAAATGATAAAAATATATAAAACAGACAGTATTAAGCTTTCATCTAAAAATAAAATATATCGATTCGCTGGTAAGTATTTAATTCCAGGTTTGTGGGATAGTCATGTACATTTTTCTTACGAAAGAGATCTTTCAAAAGCAATGCCTAATCTTTTTTTAGCACATGGGATAACTAGCGTAAGAGATACTGGGGGGGAGTTTGACTTTGTAAATAAATTTAAACAGGACGCAATTCAGGATCCTAAAACAAAAACAAGGGTAATGATTGCAGGTCCATTAATTGATGGAAAATTTAATGTTTATGATGGAAGCAGTAAAGCTCTTCCATTACTGTCAATTAAGAATAGTAACCTTGAACAATTGGAGAAAAATGCTTTGCATTTGATTGAAAGTCAGGTAGACTTTTTAAAAGCCTATGAAATGTTAAGCCCTGAACAATTTAAACTACTAGCTGAAATTGCAAAAAAAAATAATTTAAAACTAACAGGCCATGTCCCTTTAAGTATGAATGTTATTGAAGCTTCAAATATGGGCTTAAATAGTATAGAGCACTTGAGAAATATTGAACTTTCAATGACTAATGAATCAGATAAACTTTTCCAGGAAAGGCAAGATATTTTAAAAAACAAATCAAAAATCAAAGGTTCTGCATTAAGGTCCATGCTACACAAAAAACAGAGAATGAGATCGATTTATGATTTAGACTCATCAAAAATAAAACGTGTAGTTGAAGTGTTAGTCAAAAATGATACTTGGCAAATACCTACTATACGATTGGTATCAAGTAAGGCCTATAAAATATACAAGGATCCTGAATACACCACCCTTTTAGAAGTTCTTCCACTGGATAAAAAGAAGGAATGGATTCAAAAAATTAATCTGATATCCTCAGCCCCTGATAAGGAAATTATTGATTATGCAAAGTGGGCGTCAAACATGGTAAACTTCATGCAAAAAAAAGGTATTTCATTCATGGCTGGAACAGACACTCCAATTGGTTTTTTAATTCCAGGTTTGAGCCTTCATCAAGAACTAGAAGATTTACATAATTCTGGACTATCAACATTAGAAACAATTCAAGCTGCAACAATAAACCCTGCTAAATACTTTAATATTCAAGATTCTTTGGGTAGAATTAAATCGGGATTTATAGCTGATTTGTTGGTTTTAGATAGAAATCCACTCGAAGATATTTCTAATACAAAATCCATTTTTGCTATAATTAAAGATGGTCATTATATGAATAGAGCTCATCTAGATTCTTTATTGAGCCATTATAAATAGACTATGAACTATAAATGGTGGAAAGAACAAGTTGTATATCAAATTTACCCAAGGTCTTTTTTTGATGCCAATGGTGACGGTATTGGAGATTTAAAGGGAATTATTTCAAAATTAAATTATCTCAATTTACTTGGGATTGACACACTTTGGATTAGTCCTCACTTTGATTCTCCCAATGACGATAATGGATATGACATTAGAGATTATAAAAAAGTAATGGAGGAATTTGGAACTATGGAAGATTTTGATTCTCTTCTTGAGGAATGTCATAAAAAATCAATTCGTCTAGTCATTGATTTGGTAGTTAATCATACTAGTGATGAACACAATTGGTTTACTGAAAGTCGATCTTCAAAAAATAATTCTTACCGTGATTTTTATATATGGAAAAAAGGAAAAGGAATTAATCCTCCTAATAACTGGACTTCTTTTTTTGGAGGATCTGCTTGGGAAAAAACTAATGAAACTAGCGAATATTACTTACATTATTTTTCTAAAAAACAACCTGATCTAAACTGGGATAACGATAAAGTAAGGGAGTCAGTGTATGAGCTAATGACCTTTTGGCTTAACAAAGGAATTGATGGTTTTAGGATGGATGTGATTCCCTTTATATCAAAAGATCAACGTTTTTTTAATATGTCAAAAGAAGAATTAAAAACTCCTGAACAATTTTATGCTAAAGGTCCAAAACTTAATACTTATCTAAAGGAAATGAATCGTAAGGTTTTGTCAAAATACGATATATTCTCCGTTGGTGAAGCTTTTGGAATTAGTTCGGAGAAAATGATGACAATAAGTGATGAGAGACAACAAGAATTAGATTTGGTCCTTCTTTTCGATATTATTCGTATTGGAAGAGACGACTGGTATCAAGGTCAATGGAAACTCACTCAATTAAAAAAGTTATTTAAAATCCAATCCAATACAGACCAATTCCACTGGCCTACAGTTTTTTTAAATAATCATGATAATCCAAGGAGTGTTAGTAAATATGGAAATGAAAAAAAATATAGGGTTAAGTCTGCAAAACTTTTAGCTCTTCTAACACTAACTCAAAGAGGAACTCCATTTTTATATCAAGGTGAAGAGATTGGTATGACTAATTTTCATTTTGATAATATTGATGAATTTAATGACCTCCAAGTAAAAGGTAGTCTTCAAAAAGTTTTAAAGAATAAAATTAACAAAGAAGAATATTTAAAACATCTAAATCTCTCTTCGAGAGACCATTCTAGAACTTTAATGCAATGGAAAAACCAACCGCAAGGTGGATTTAGTAAAAATGAAAATGCTTGGTTTTTTGTCAATCCCAATTACTCTGAAATTAATGTCGAAGACAATTTAAAAGACCCCGAATCGGTATTTAATTTTTATAGAAAAATTATTTTAATTAGAAAAAAATCAAAAGAGCTTATTTATGCTAATTACAAAGACTTGGACCCTGAGCATTCTCAAATTTTTTGCTATAAAAGATTAGGGCAAAAACAAACTTATTTAGTTATATTAAATTTTTCAAGTGACTATGTTAAATATAAAATACCTTTTTTTAATTCTAAGTATCACTTAATTATTTCAAATAATTCAGATAAAATTTTACATATTAAATCAAATTTTATTGAGCTTGAACCTTGGGATGCACTAATGTTTAAAACATCGAATAAATATGAAAATTGATGGAGCAGAAATTTCATGGTTTGCACCAATATGTGATGGCGATGATCAGTTTTTAGGAGTTCGTGATCAGAGGTTTAAAAGCAGTTGGGAAAATACTTCACAGATTATAAAAACCGCAGATACCCTTGGTTATTCAAACGTGTTATGCCCCTCTTCATACCAAGTAGGCCAAGATCCATTAACCTATATCTCTGCAATGGCTAATCTTACTAAAAATATTAATTTCCTGGCGGCTATTCGGTCTGGTGAAATGCATCCACCAATGTTAGCAAGATCCATAGCAACCTTAGACCATATTTTAAAAGGAAGGCTTACTATCAACATTATTTCTTCAGATTTACCAGGTACATTGATGCCTTCTAAAGAACGCTATGACAGATCAAGAGAGGTTATTCAAATTCTTAAGCAAGCATGGAATCAGAATGAAATTAATTTTCAAGGAAATTATTACAATTTCAATTTGCCTTCTTCTCCAGTAAAACCATACCAGCAAAATGGTGGCCCACTTTTATATTTTGGAGGGTACTCCACTGAGGGAGTTGACCTATGCGCAGAATTTTGTGATGTATATCTAATGTGGCCTGATACCGAAGAAAAATTGAAAATCTTAATTTCAAAAATGAAATCTAAAGCTGCTGAATATAATAGAACTGTTCAATTTGGATTGAGAGTTCACGTTATTGTTAGAGAGACCGAAAATGAAGCTAAAGCTTATGCTAATAAATTGATTTCAAAGTTAGATCTTAAAATAGGTGAAGATATAAAGAACAGAGCCTTAGATTCAAAATCATTGGGTGTTTCAAAACAAACTTTACTAAGGGAAAAAGCTAATAAAGAATATTATGCAGAACCACATTTATGGACCGGTATAGGTTTAGCAAGATCAGGTTGTGGTGGGGCAATTGTTGGAAATCCAGAACAGGTATTTAATAAAATAAAAAGTTACATTGATATGGGAATAAATGCCTTTATCTTATCTGGCTATCCCCATCACCAGGAGTGTAAACTTTTTGCAAAATATGTACTACCAAAATTAAAAAATATCCATCTCCCAGAAGTTCTTGGTAGAGTTCCAATAAAAACACCATATACACCTCTAGGGAATGGACCAAGAGAATAAAAATTGATGATTGATTTTATAATTGTAATTTTTTATTTTGCCATCATTCTGTTTGTGGCATTAAGAGGAAAAATAAGTGCGCAAAGTACTGCAGAGGCCTATTTTTTAAGTAATCGGAATCTAAAATGGTATTCTATAGCACTATCAACAATAGCCACTAATGTTAGTGGATACCAGTTTCTAGGTATGATGGGATCAGCCTATTTATATGGCCTTGCACAAGCCAATCTTGAAATCAATGCAGTACAAGGAATTTTAATTGCAACTTTTATTTTTGTTCCTTTATTTTTAAGGGAGAAAATTATTACAATAACTGATTTTTTAAAGTTAAAACTGGGTGAAAGAATAGCTTTGTTTTACTCCGTAAGTAATATTTTGCTGTTTTCAACAGTGGCAATTGGAGCTGCACTATTTTGGGGAGCTTATGCGGCTGATATGGTTTTTGGTGAAGAACTTTACTTTGTGCACGAAGATCGAGTAACTAGAATTGCAATCCTAATTTTATTTTTAGGTGTTTTTTCAGCGATATATACTTATTTCGGGGGGCTAAGTGCAGTAGTTAAAACTGATATTATACAATTTTCAATACTCTTGATTGGAGGAACAGTCGTTTGCTTCATAGCTGTAAATGAAATGGGAGGATGGAATCAATTATATATTAAAACCCCTGAAAAAATGCACCTGCATTTACCTTCAGAACATCCTACGCTTCCATGGATACATTTGTTTGGTCTTTTTTTTCTAAACATAAATTACTGGTGTGCTAATCAGACTGTTATGCAAAGAGCGATTGCTGCAAAAAACTTAGCACATGCTCAATCTGGCCTCATGCTAGGAGGGCTAATTAAATATTTTATGGCTATAATCATTGTAATACCAGGAATAGCATTGTATAGCATTCTTGGAGACTCACTTGGTGAGCCTGATCTAGCATTCCCTTATTTAGTAAAAACTTATTTACCTATCGGCATTAAAGGTATAGTTCTATGTGGATTATTTGCTTCGTTAATGAGTACTGTTGATTCAACATTCAATTCTTTAGCAACACTTTGGTCTATTGATATTTATTCAAAATACATAAACAAAAAAGCTTCAGATCAGGAAAAAATTCAATCTGGAAGAATGGCAATTATTTTTAGTTTGATAACAGGTTTAATTATGGGACTTGTTCTACTTTACATAAAATTTGACAATCCAGAATCGGCATTTACTCATACTCTAAATAACCTTAGGTACTACATAAATTCTGGTATTGTGGTATTAATATGCAGTGCTATATTTTTGGTTAAGCCAAAAGAAAAAAATATTTTATTTGCCTTTTTAATTACTTTACCAATAAACTTATTAATTCAGTTTCTTGTCCCTGAAATGAACTATTTCATTAGAGCTTTTTGGGTTGTTTTTTCTGGTATTTCAATTGCACTGATAAGTAATATTGGAAGATTTAATAATCTAAGTGGGATTTTTAGATCCGCATCTTCAAAAATTGGGAAACTTGGAATTCTTTTATTAGTTAGCCTAATTTTGATTCACGTTTTATTTCATTAAAATTTATTCTAAATTTATTGGGATATTCTCTATTCATAACGATATAGATCACCTTTAGTGTCTTTATACTCTTTTCGGTCAGTAAAATAAGTTGTTCCTGTTTTTTTATCGAAAATAATATTTTCACTCACATATTCATATCGCTCGGTTGAGATACCTCCTGAAATTAATAAGCCTAGAATAAAACAGCCAACTAAAACACTACTTGCTATTATGATTGAATTTTTCATTTTGGTATTCGTTTTTTATAAAGGTAATAATTCAATTCTAAACTAAATTTAGTGATTCATTTCAAATAATAATTACAGACGAATTTAAATAGCTTGTGACATAAAAAATAATTACTTTTAAATAAATCTAATTAAATAATCCATGAATCAAGTTCTACGTAAATTAATTTTTTCAATATTATTAACCCTCACATTAAATTGCTTTATGACTGGATTTGCTCACTCAGGTGATCATATCAATCATGGCAAATCTTGGCAGATAAGAGATGATTCAAAAACTGTCCAAGCTGATTATATTTTTTTAAAAGACCAAGATGTTTACTTGAGAGAACATAATACAAATATTGTTCTTAATTTTCCATTAACTGATTTCTTAATGGAGGATCAACTTTTAATATTAAAGCAAAATGAATTATCAGAGAAAATCAATTTAGAAATTACTGAAGTTAAACGATACAGTAAGGATAAGGTTTTAGTAATATTACTTTTTTCAGCTTTTTTTATATTCTCAATTATCAATTATTTTGGTTTTCAAAAAGCAAAAAAAACAGCTTCGATAAGTTTTTTTTGTTCCTCATTTATATTGGTTTTGATAGCATGTTCTACTGACGAAGAAGATGCTCCAGAACAAATTGCAACCACCCCACAAATCTCAACTTCTGAAACGACTACAACCAATACATCGACAACTAGTTCAACTTCAACAGATACATCATCTTCAAGCAACTCACAGACCTCGGAAGGTTTTAATATAGATACTATAATTAGTTATTTTGAAAAATTTTCTGGTGTAACGATCAATAGTGATGATGAATATTTCTATATCAATTCTTACAGTTGGCCAGAACATGGAATGGGAGTTGGCATAAACTCATGGCAGGAGCAAGTTGCAATTCCACAAAACTATACTGGTGATAATAGTTGGAGAATTCCACTAAACCCAGTAATGGCAGACAATCCTGTAGACACATCGGTTAATTTATTTAGAGGTGCTATTGCTATTGCAGTAAATGGAATCCCAATATTTAATGCAGTTAACAATCGTGGTGTAAACGCTTACGAAGCAGGAGAATTAGATAATTGGGGTGGGCATTTTGGAAAAGGAGATGATTATCATTATCACCTAATCCCAACACATTTAGAAGAAACTGTTGGAACAGAACAACCACTTGCATATGCACTTGATGGTTATCCTGTGTATGGATACACTGATGAAACTTTAGACGATGCCTTTGGGCGATACAATAGCAGTGGAAACTACCAGTACCATGCAAAAACTATTGCCCCTTATTACATGCCTTTCGTGATGGGTGAAATTAATGTAGTAGATGATGAAATCTCTCCTCAGCCTTCTCAAAATCCTATTAGACCTTCCGATTCATTTAAGCCTGTAAGTGGTGCCAGTGTGACAGGTTTTTCTCAAACAGGTGTAAATGCTTTTTCTTTCGAATATACTGTAGAAGGTGTTAAATATTATGTTAATTACAATTGGGATGAGAACTGTAAATTTACATTTACCTATGTTGATGAAAATGGCGGAACTATAAATCTGCCTCATAATGGATCTTTATCAGATGATTCTACCGAAAATTCTGAAACATTTATAAATACCTCTGCATGTATAGATGTAGAT
>PBBW01000002.1 GCA_002716745.1 Gammaproteobacteria bacterium | reverse complement strand
TCTACTTAACTCAAGACAAACTAAATTATTTTGGGAAAAGAGAGAACTTCTTCCAGTCAAGCTCTCTGAGATGGGTGCAGTAAAATTTGATTTTTGTGTCGACAAGCTATCGACAGAAAAGTTTATGAATGAAGTTGAAATGAATATTACTAAAGCAAAAATCTTTAATTTTGGTCATCTTGGAGATGGGAATATTCACTTGAATATAATCTTTGAAGAGCAAAATGATGAGCAGGTTTCTGTGGTCTATGAAATTTTAAAATCTTTTGGGGGGTCTCCAAGCGCAGAACACGGTATTGGAAAACGAAAAAAAGGCATCTGGAACACATTTCCGCAATATAAGCAAAAGCTTAAATTGCTTGAAACCTTGAAAAAATCAATTGATCCAGACAAAATTATTGCTCCAAAAGTTTTTTTTGATAATTAAAGCCTCTTGATAGCATCTAAATATAAACCATCCAAGGATTACTTGATTATATAAGCTGTATTTATATCTTTGTATTTACTTATTTTTGAAACCTTTCAACGAATTTAAATTAAGTTGTTAAAAACGGTTGATTGTTTACTATATTTTTGAACTATTTCATGGGGGAGAAAATGGATAGTATTATGAAAACAGTGAATGACTTTGTAAAAGGTCTTACTGGCGTTCTTGTTAGTGTTATTGGATTGGGGATCGTAGCTTCAATCGTATTTGGTGGTAACACATTTTTTGTAGGTGATGTAATCGACACAATAATGGGTTACGTTGCTATGTTAGGTGAGAATGGATTAGCAGGACTTGTAGTTCTGTTCATAATCATGAGTGTTCTTAACCTAAAATAAATCTATTAACATGAGGGCTTCGGCCCTCATGTCTTTATCATGAAATTCTTAAACTTCGATTTCAGCAAAATTAAAAAGTTCCTCGAAAAGCTTACAGAGGTACTATTGCTTGTTGTTGCAGCATCACTGCTGTTTGGAGTTTTATTTGGACCAGAAACTGCCTTTGTCGGCAGTGTTTATCAAAACTTTGTATCTATTCTAGAAATGGTTGGTCAAGATGGACTAATTGCTTTGGTTTCTCTGATAGTTATATTCGCAATTCTTAAAAAATAATTTAAATCTGGTGGCTATGCTTGGACTTGAACCAAGGACCTCAGCATTATGAATGCTGCGCTCTAACCAGCTGAGCTACATAGCCAAGAGTTTGATGATAATAATATTTTAAGTAGAGTCAATCCTTTCTTTATTTGGAAATAAATTAAAGGAAAATACATAAATTGCTGGCACTAAAATTGCTAGATAAACTCGGGCATCAACTTTTGGAAATATCAAGAATTTTATTATGATCGCAAGAGCTAATACAAAAGAAATAATATTGATCCAGGTATGCTTTTTCCCAATTAATAGATAGAGAGACACAACCAATATTGCTAAAGTGGTAGCAAACCAAGTTATGTAATTTATATCATTGAGGACCCAATTTAAATTGCCTAATAAGATTTCAAAATATTTACTAGAATCAAAATCTGGATTGAAGGTATCAAGGTTGCTTTGGGTGCTTACCAGGCTCGTATAAAAGTGACTCCACCACCCATTGTGATCTATGCTGGTTGAAATAAAAAAATAAATTGACAGGAAAAGAACTGAGTTAAAGATAGGCATCTTATATTTCTTGTCTATGGCAGGAGTAAGTCCTAGTAAGCCTGCAGCAACAATCATATCAGGCCTAAAGGCCAAGGATATTGCCATTAACAAAAAGGAAAGATATAAATTTTTTTTAATTAAGAAATAAATAGATCCAATAAAGATGACTGTAGTAATTGCATCAGGAGTCATAAGCTTACCAAGAAACAAAATTTGTGAAAGGAAGACCAATGGAATCCATAAAAATTGTATTACCCCCCTTTGAAAGATAAAAGTTAGGAAGAAAATCAAAGATAAGATTAAAGATGAGGCTATAGAGATATATTTCATTGATTGATATTCACTAAAACCAGAAATATCTTTTACAGCTCTTATTAGCAAGATATAGCCTGGTTTTAGAGCGTACATGGGCATCATGGACCCAAGGTTTTCAGCATTAGCGTACTGATCTTGACGATATTGGCCTGAGCAGCACAGTGCTTGAAACAGGCCAGGATCAACTTCTCTTTCAAGTGTTTGGTAAGTATATTCATGGGCTTCTTCTGTAGTTTTACCCTCATCTAGTTGTACAGCCATGGTATATGCAACAGCATCCCAATTATAAAATGCTTGAGTGGCAGTCTTTTGGTAAACAAAACCAATGACAAATATTGCTAAGAAGATATTTAGTATACGAAGAATCATTTTTTAAACACTAAATTTACACTTAAAAAGTAATTTAAAATAAGCCCTGCTAAAATTCCTAATAGTGCTGATGATAGTGCAGAAAATTCGTTTAAATAAAACTGCGAGGCAACACCGATGTTCGTCAAAATAGAAAAAGAGTTTGCAAAACAATATTTCAATAAGCCCTTTAGACGTTCATAAAATAACCTGTGAACATTATGAAATGTTAAGAAGTTATTAAAAAAATAATTTGAACACATAGCAAGTAATGTGCTGATTAGATTTCCAATGATGAATTCAATTTGAAGAGCAAGCAGGATATTAAGAGTAATTAAATGAACTACAACTCCTAGCGTTCCTACAAATGCAAAAACAACAAAATTTGCTGGAATCAGACCTCTTGATAGATTTTCAAATATTTGTCCGGCTAGATTGAATAACGTTGACACATTGAGTTTACTTTCACCTTGCATTCGGCTTCTAAAATCGATATCAACTTCAGCAAACTTTAAAGATTTATTGAGCATTAATATATCAAATAAAATTTTAAAGCCATCTTTGTACAGATTATCTTTTATAGTTTCTAGAGATTTATTTTTTGCCATAAAAAAACCAGAAAGAGGGTCTGAAACTGAGGTTTTTAGAAAAAAATTTGTTATTTGAATACCAAACCTGCTAAGTTTATTTCTCCTTGAAGATAACCCTTCTGAATCCTCTTTCCCTATAAACCTTGAACCAATAACTAAATCAAGATCCTGATTTTTAAAACATGAAATAAATTTGTCTAAATCCTTAGCATTGTGCTGACCATCACCATCCATAACACACATGTATTCCTTTGAAGACAGGGCGATACCTTCGACTACAGCTGATGAAAGACCTTTTTTCCATGTTCTTTGTATGCAGGATACTTTTTGGTTTACTTTGGTATATTTTTTAACTACTTCAGATGTACCATCTGGACTATTATCATCAACGACTATTATTTCGTAATCCAAATCATGCAGGCTTGCCTCTATTTCATTAATAACTTTTAGAATATTTTTTGATTCGTTAAAAGTTGGGATGATTACACTTAAACTAAACATTAAACTTGAACTCAATTACATCACCATCTTGAACGAGATAGTCTTTTCCTTCAACTTTTAATTTGCCTTTTTCTTTTGCATTTTGGAGGCCATTGCAATCTATATAGTCTTGAAAATTTACTACATCTGCCTTAATAAAACCCTTTTCAAAATCACTATGTATCTTTCCCGCAGCCTCTGGAGCTTTAGCTCCATTTTTAACAGACCATGCCCTTACTTCTTTGGGGCCTGCTGTAAAAAAGGAAAATAAATTGAGAAGTGAATATCCTTTTTTTATGATCACATCCAAGGTTGGTTCCTTTATGCCTAACATCTCGAGGTATTCATTACGTTCTTCGTTTTCAAGATCAATCAGTTCTGATTCTGCTTTCGCAAAGACCTTTATTAACTCTGTATTTGTTTTTTTGGCATGTTCTTCAAGCTCGTTAATATAAAGGTTTTTAGAATCATCTTCATGAAGGTTAGCGATATAAAAGAACGATTTTGCAGTTATGAGTTGTAGATTTTTGAGATGACTTTGCAAATCTTCAGAGGCCAGATTTGCTTTAAAGCCATTTGTTGAAATTTGATTTTTAATTTCCATTAAACAATCAAATTCTTCTTTGAGGGCCTTATCACCATTGCGTAATTGTTTTTCAATCTTTTCAATTCTTTTCTCCAGAATTTCAAGATCACTTAGCATTAATTCTGTTTCAATAGTCTCAAGATCATTTATAGGTGAGATTTTACCCTCTACATGAATTACATTTTCATCGTCAAAGCAGCGGACAACATGAGCAAAACATTGAGTTTCTCTAATATGAGAAAGAAATTTATTTCCTAAACCCTCTCCAGAATGAGCTCCTTTGACTAGACCAGCAATATCTACAAATTCCATAAAGGAAGGTATGATTTTTTCAGGATTGTTAATGGCAGCTAGTTGAATAAGTCTTTGATCTGGAATATTTACCCTTGCAATGTTGGGTTCAATTGTACAAAAAGGGAAATTTTCAGCTTGAATTTTTTGCGATGTCAATGCATTAAAAAGTGTTGATTTTCCAACATTTGGCAAACCTACGATCCCACATTTAATGCTCATTTGTATGCAGAGCGTTCATCGCTACCATCCATTTTTTTTGCAATAATTGGTCCAGACTGTTCAAGGCTTTTTCAAATGATTGCTTTAGTTTCATTTTTTCTTCTGGATTTGGTTTCTTGATAACCCATGCATTGGTATCAGTATTGCTTGGAGGATGACCTATACCAAAACGCAGGCGAACATAGTCATTTCCAATTTGTTGTGAAATATCCCTTAAACCATTGTGTCCAGCATGGCCACCACCTATTTTTAATTTTACCTCACCAGGCTCAAGGTCCATGTCATCATGCAGCACTAGTAATTTATCATTACTATCGACTTGAAATTTTCTCAGAAGTTTCAAAGTCTTACCACTTCTGTTTATGAACTCTTTTGGTTTTACAAGTGATATTCGATGTTCTTTATAAGAGATATCCGCAATCTCCGCATCAAATTTTTTGGATGGTTTAAATTCAGCTTGGAGTTCAGAGGCTATTAAGTCAATGAAGTCACAGCCTGCATTGTGCCTAGTTTTACTATATTTTTCTCCAGGATTTCCTAAACCAATTATGCAAAGATCTTGCAATTTATTACGCTTTTTCCTTAGAACTATCTGAGCTATCTTCTTCAGTAGGCTTTCCATCCTCATTATCAGCTGCTGCATCTTCTCCCTCTTGATCTTCTGCGTCAACTTCTCCTTCAAGCTCATCGTCAAGAAGCATTGCTCCTCCTCTTGCAGTAAGCACTGAAACTATTACTGGATCCTCAGCCTTTAAAGCATTTGGGAAATCAAAATCCTCATTATCTTCTAAAGAGCTTAATCGTAATTTTTCTTTGGATTTTACCTCTTCCATATCTATATCTATTGATTCAGGAATCTTTTCTGCTTTTGCTAAAATGTCTATTTCCTTAATTACATGATTTATAACTCCACCCTCAATTTTGATGCCATAGCACTTGTCGATATTAATTAAATTCACTGGGACAGTTACATTAACTTTTTTACCAGGCGCAACTCTGAGTAAATCTACATGAATAAAAATATTCTTGGATGGGTGTTTTTGAACTTCTTTAAATACAACCATCTCTTTACTATCACCTATTTCTAGTTCTACAACAGATCCAAAAACATTTTCAGCTGAAACAATTCTTATGAGCTCTTTATTTTCAAGCAAGACTGGCATAGGCTCTTTATCGCCTCCATAGATGATTGCAGGCACCTTTTTATCTTTATAGATTGCTTGCTTTGAGCTTAAGCCTCCAACCCTTTCTCTCTTTTCAACTTTTAAATTAATCATTATGCTACCTAAATAACTCGCTTATCGAATCACCTGTTGTAATTCTCTTTATTGCCTCTGACAGTACGTCAGATATATCAAAGACGTCTATTTTAGGGCATTTTTTTAATTTGTCACCAATATCTATCGAGTTTGATACTATCAACTTATCTATAGCTGATGAATTTATATTCTCAATTGCATTTCCAGACAGTACTGGGTGTGTAATAAAAGCAATAACTTCTTTGGCCCCTTTGCTTTTCAGTGCATGACTTGCATTGCTTAAAGTTCCAGCAGTATCAATCATATCGTCTGGAACAATGCAAACTTTCCCATCAACATCACCGATTATATTGAGAACTTCTGATTCATTTGCTCTTTCTCTTCGTTTATCAATAATTGCAAGATCCTGAACACCTAAAGTTTTGGCTACAGACCTTGCTCTTAATACCCCACCTGTGTCTGGCGAAACTACTTGAAGCTCATCAACATTGTATTTTTCAGAGACTACTTTGCTCATAATGTTTGAGGTATAAATATTATCAACTGGAAAGGAAAAGAATCCTTGTATTTGTTCGGAGTGGATATCAAGAGTAATTATTCTTGATATGCCAACGCTTTCCAGCATCTCTGCTATAACTCTTGCACTAATTGGAACTCTTGCTGACCTTACCCTTCTATCTTGTCGTGCGTAACCGAAATAGGGCATTACGGCAGTTATTGATCTTGCAGAGGCTCTCTTCAGAGCATCTGATATTAGTATTAATTCCATTAAGTTTTTTTCTGCAGGAGAATTCGTAGATTGAATTACAAAAGTGTCTTTACCTCTTACATTTTCATTAATTTCAACTGAGATCTCACCATCGCTAAATGTTGACAAAGAAATATCGCCTAGATCTTTATTCAATCTTTTTGAAATACTTTGGGAAAGTTTAATATTTGAGCTCCCCGAAAAAATTAATTGTCTATCCATAATTTAAAATCTAATGGCTGGGGTGGTAGGATTCGAACCTACGAATGGCGCCACCAAAAGGCGCTGCCTTACCGCTTGGCCACACCCCAATCCGAAACAAAGTCATAGTATTCTAATCCTTTCACGAAAAAAATTCTAAAGTTATCGCCAATTTTCTGACTTAATATTTCTTTTTCCATTTTTGTTGGATTAGCTATGTACAAGCATGACCCTGAGCCTGTTAGCTTAAGTCTGTGCTCACTGCCTTTAAGCACTGAAGAGATTTTAACGAAAAAATCATTAAATTCTGTGCTTTCTTGCATTAAAGGCGCCAACAAATCGTTAGATTCTCTATCAATAGAAGTTTTTAACTTTAAATGATGAGATTTAAAAATATCTTTAGTGCTTATATGAATATTGGGATGGATAAGTAAATAATCATCACCTTTAAAACAGTCTTTTTCAATTTTCTCTCCTATCCCAAATACATCTGCACTTTTTCCATGAATAAAAAAAGGGACATCTGCACCAATTTCTTTTGATATTGCATGAGTATTCAGCTCATCCACGGGTATCTTATTGATAATGCACAAAAAGATAATTGTGTGTGCAGCATTTGAACTTCCACCACCAAGCCCAGCACCATGAGGGATTAGCTTTTTCAATGTTACTTCATAGCATTGATTTACAGAGAAATTTTTATTGAACCATTGGATTGCATTTTCTATAAGATTATTTGAAACTAAACTTTTTTCATCTGATATTATTCTTGTCTGGTCTGATCTCTTAAAAGATATTTCATCATACAAGTCTATCAACTGTAAATTGCTGTAAATCTCGTGATACCCATCATCCCGTCGTTTTAAAACATTTATAAAAGTATTCAATTTTGCAGGACATCGAATCTTAAACATTTTGTAAAAGTATCCTTATGTTCCCAATGGTACCATCTATATTACACCTTCTTGAGCAAGAATTTTTCTTTAAAAAAGCCCTTAATTCATTTGGAGTGAAATCAACATTAATATCAATCAAGAAATTTTCATACTTCCATTTATTTCCTAAAGAATTTATTTCAGCTAAGAGAGCAGTACCTAAAATATCGAAAAGTTGAATTTTTAATTTATTGTTTTCGACGCTTAGCTTCACCCTTAAATCATTTTGAACATTATTTTCTTTAAACAAAATTTTCCCTTGAAGATTGTATCTGGTTTCAGATAAATTTAAACTTGCACAACTAAATAAGGATAATAAGAGTAAGAAGCCAAAAGCTCTCTTAAGATAATAATTATGGATTTTCAGTGTTGGGGCATAAGTCATAAATCTACCTCATTAGAGATTAGAGAAAAATTTGCCTTTAATAAAGATCAAATTGATGAAATGCTTACTATTCTAGTGACAAAATCAGGGTTTCCTGGAGGTATATTCCTTTCCACCTGCAACAGGACCGAATTTTACACTGTATGCAATAGAGCAAAAATTAAATATTTTGATAAATTTTTACTTTCTTCAACGAATAATAAATTTAAGATTAGAAAAAACGACCAATACCTTTTTTCAGGGATAGATGCTTTTAATCATCTTCTTGAAGTTATGACAGGGATTGATTCTATGATTGTTGGTGAGCCTGATATATTTGGACAGGTAAAAAAGTCCTTTTCAAACTCGATACGATTTTCGTTTATGACTGATGAAATAGAAAGTATTTTTCGAGGAGCAATAAAACTATCAAAAAAAGTAAGAACTGATACAAAGCTTTCGGAGAATCCAATATCCATTGCTTCTGTAGTTGATTCTGAAATAGATACTTCAAAAGCAATAACACTTATTGGGGGAGGTGACGTATCCAGAGCTCTCATTACAAGGTTTAATAAGAGGAAAATCAAGGTGAATCTCTTCAATCGCTCATCGATAAAAATCGATGATATTCAATCACAACCCCTGTCAAAAATAAAATCTAACATACACAAATCTGATACTTTTGTAATTGCAGCTTATTCTGAAAAGCCTTTTTTAGAGGCAGCTGACTTTAATGAAACCTCAAAGATAAACATATTTGATCTAGCTATACCTAGAAACATAAATTACGATTCAAGTGATTCAAATTTCCTTTCCGTAATTACTCTAGATCAATTAAGTGAAAAGATTTCAAAAAACCTTGAAGGTCGAAAAGGTTCTGTTATTCAAGCTCAGGAAATGATTAAACTGATTTCTCAAAAAGAATTTTACAATCTGAAAAATAAGAAACTTTTAAACTCTGAACAAAAAAAACTCAGAAGTATCCTTGAGGACATAAAAGTAGAGGCGATTAACAATGCAAAAAACAAGCTAAACAGCGGCCAAAAGATATTGGAAGTTATGGATGAGCTTGCAGATGAAATAAAGGAAAAAAATGCTTACCACCTTTCAAAAACACTCTCTATACGGATGAAGAGGTAATATATGAAAGATAATATTAGAAATTCACTAAACTCTATCAAGGACAAAGCTGCCAAAATATCAGAAGACCTTTCCAACCCTGAGTTAACAAAAGATATCGAAAAACTGACTCAATTAAATAAAGAATACTCTGAAATTAAAGATGTTGTTTCAAATTGGAATAGTTTTCTAAAAATCGAGGACGAGCTTGAATCTTTAGAGGAGCTTCTGAAAGATGAGGACATGAAAGATTTAGCTATTGAAGAAAAAAATGAAAAATTACAAGATATTAAATCTCTCGAAGATAAGATTATGATTCAACTTTTACCTAAAGATATTGATGATGTAAGGAATTCTTTTATGGAGCTAAGGGCAGGCGCTGGTGGAGATGAAGCAGCTATTTTTGTTGGAGATTTATATAGAATGTATACAAGGTATGCTGAAAGAAATAACTGGAAAATTGAAAAAATCAAGGAACTTGATTCTGGTCCTGGCGGATACAAAGAAGTTGTGATTAGAGTTCAAGGTTCAAATGTTTATGGAAATCTTAGATTTGAATCTGGAGTTCACAGAGTTCAGAGAGTCCCATTAACCGAGTCGCAAGGGAGAGTCCATACATCAACAGCAACAGTGGCAATATTGCCAGAAATGGATGATATTGAAGAGAAAGATTTAGATATGAGTGAAATCCGATTAGATACATTTAGAGCCTCTGGTGCAGGCGGACAGCATGTAAATAAGACTGATTCTGCAGTAAGATTAACCCACCTGCCTACTGGAATTGTTGTCGAGTGTCAGGATGATAGAAGTCAACATAAAAATAAAGCAAAAGCACTAGGGCTATTATCTTCAAAAATCTATGATATTGAAAAGCAGAAGCTTGAAATGGAAAAAGCATCTGAAAGAAAATCACTCGTAGGAACAGGAGATAGGAGTGAAAAAATTAGGACTTATAATTTCCCCCAGGGACGAATTACTGATCATAGAATTAAATTAACTCAACACAATATAGAAAATTTTTTAGATGGGGATCTTGTAGAAATGATTGATTCCCTCAAAGCACAAAATAACGCTGAAAAACTGCTTGAAATTGAGAATTCTTAAGAAACATATACCTGAAATAACTCAAACCTGGAGGTCAAAATATGGTGAATCTTACAATGAGGGCCTCAATTTCCTTGTAAGTGCTGAGGAGGTAGTACCAACTAATTTAAATTTATTAATTGAGCAGATCATGAAGGGAAAGCCTATTCAACAATTAATAGGCAAGTGGAGTTTTTACAATGGAGACTATTTCTTAAACTCAGACGTTTTAATTCCAAGACCTGAAACCGAATGTTTAGTTGAGTGCATCAAATTATCAAATAACAAATTTAAAAAAATACTAGATATGGGCACTGGATCAGGTTGTATTGCCATTGAGCTGTCAAAAATATTCCCTAAGGCAAATGTTTACGGTTCTGACCTCTCAGATATTGCTTTATTACTTGCAAGAAAAAATAATCTTCAAACTACTAACAAAGTAAATTTTTTCAAATCAGACTGGTTTGAAAATATTGAAGGTAGATTTGATCTGTTAGTATCCAACCCTCCCTATATTGAAAAGACTAAACCAAAGAATCGGGACTTAAAATTCGAGCCCGAAGTTGCATTATTTTCAGAAGAAAAAGGGCTAAGAGATATTCGTATAATCATAATGAATGGAAGGGAATACTTAACCAAAAATGGGTGGTTGTTTATAGAACACGGCTATAACCAATCAGATGCAGTTGCCAGCACCTTTAAAAAATCAGGCTATCAACAAATACGACATGGATTAGATTTACAAGGAGTGCGAAGATTTACTTATGCAAAACGATGACTTGATTAAGCGATATTATTCTCAGCTTCTTTTAGATGGGATGAGTGTTGAAAAGCAAAAACTGCTTTCAAAAAAAAGTGTAACTGTTATTGGATGTGGTGGTCTTGGGTCACCTCTTGCTACATATCTCGCAGGATCAGGAATCGGAAACATTATCCTTATAGACCATGATGTTGTTGAACTTAGAAATTTACATAGACAAGTTTTCTACTGTGAAAATGATATAGGAACTAATAAAGTAGATGTATTAGCAAAGTATCTCAAAAGTCTGAATTCAAATATAAGCATTCAAACAAATGCCAAACGCTCATGGGATTTAGTCAATAAAGATCTTAAATCAGACTTACTTATTGATTGTGCAGATAATCTTCGTACAAGCTACAGTTTAAATAAGGTGGCTTGTGAAGAAAAAATAGGGTTCTTAACAGCCTCAGTAGCTGGCAATATAGGACAAATCTCATTATTTGATAATGAAAAAAATCATTGTTGTCTTGAATGCATTTTTCCAAAAGAGGGGGACATGGATGGAAATGATTGTGCTGATATAGGTATTTTAGGACCATCAGTTGCTTTGATAGCTTCAATCCAGACATCAATAGCAATTGATTATTTAATTGGTGAAAAACTGCATGTAAACCAAATCTATAGAGTAGATACAAAAAACTTTTCCATACAAAAAAATAAAATTTCACCTGATTCTTCCTGTAAAATTAATTAAATGAAAAAAGTTGGAATTATAGAGGGTTTCTACGGAAAAAGTTATGAATTCTCTTCAAGATATGAATTGATAAAATCAATGTCTACCTCTGAATTAAATTACTATTTGTATGCTCCAAAAGAGGACCCATTCATAAGGAACAACTTTGACCTTACCCCAAGTGAGTCTTGGCAAAATGAATTAAAGAACTTCATTGCTGAAGCAAAAAATTATGATATAGATGTTGGGGTTGGACTTACACCGTATAAAGAGGAACACATAAGGAAATTTGAAAAAAAGATAGAATCCTTGGTAATTTTAGGCTGCAATAACATTAGCCTTTTATTTGATGATCTTGAAATATTCGATTTAGATAAACAGTTATATCTCTATGGATTAGCAAAGAAAGAATTTCCAGAAATTACCTTCGATTTTTGTCCATCAGTGTACTGTAATGAGCTTATAGAAAAGGATTTACAGCATAATGAATACTTTGAAAAATTTTTACAAAAATTTCCATCTGATGGAACATTTTATTGGACAGGAAATAAAGTAATTTCTACAAATTTTTCTGAGGAATCAGAAGATAAGTTGGTAGGGCTTAATTCAGATCACATGTTGTTATGGGACAACTACTTCACGATAGATTCATGCCCAAAAAAAATAAATTTAACGAATTTTAAACATCTTGATAAAAACTATATTGCAGAAAAAAATTGTTATTTTGTGAATATGACGGGAATGATGAGAACTGATCAATTAATAATTGCACTATTAGCTAATTTAAAAACAGGTGATAAAGACTTTGAAGAAATACTGTTAGAACACGGTTTGAATGAAGATCTAATCAATATGATTTATTTGTTTGATCCTGATACTAGAGTAAATTTATCTGAAAAAGATAAGAAAAAATTGCACGACATTATGTATACATGGTTTCACCCAATTAAGAATGAGTGGTATCCTTATCTACATAATCTTAAAAATTGGGGGTAAAAATATGAATATGCAAGATTGGAGCAAAAACGTCGCTAGCATAATTGAATATGCAGGACATATATTTCCAGAGGTGGAAGTAATCACAAGAGAGTTATCAGGCAAAATAACTAAATCGAACTATAAAAATATATCGATAAGATCGAAAAAACTTGCTTCTGCATTAGAGAAGCATGGAATCAAGGAAGAGCAATGTGTAGGATCGCTTGCCTTAAATACTTTCAGGAATATGGAGATGTTTTATGGCATATCTGGTATGGGTGCGATAATGCATACCATAAACTTTAGACTTCACCCGGAACAAATTGTTTACATAATCAACCATGCTGAAAATAAGCTGATCTTTATTGAACCAGTATTTGCTCCACTGCTTGAGGCAATCCAAGATAAGCTTCCAACAGTTGAGAAATATGTTGTCCTATGCAGCAAAGAAGAGATGCAGGAATCTAAATTAAAAGATGCCGTTTCATATGAGGAGTTCATTGCGGATGGGGATGAGGAATTTGTCTGGCCTGACCTGAAAGATGATGCCCCATGTGGATTATGTTATACCTCTGGTACAACTGGAAACCCTAAAGGTGTTCTTTATTCACACCAATCAACTTTATTGCATGCTTGGGCTGGATCTTCGGCTAATGGCCTAGGGTTAAAGAAAGAGGATTCAATCTTAATGGTCGTTCCAATGTTTCATGTGAATGGTTGGGGGCTTCCATACCTTGCACCTATGAATGGTATAAAACTTGTTTTGCCAGGAATGGGCATGGATGGCGCGGCACTTACAGAATTAATACAAAATGAGAATGTGACTTTTGCATTTGGTGTCCCAACCATTTGGCTGGGATTACTAAACTACTGCAAAGAAAATAATATCAAACTGGATTCAATTAAAGAAACTATCATTGGTGGATCGGCTGTGCCCTATTCAATGATCAAACAGTTCGATGAAGATCATGATGTAAATGTTGTGCAGGGCTGGGGAATGACAGAAACAAGCCCATTAGCTACGGCAAATCTAAAAACACCTGAAATGGAAAAAATGGCAAAAGATGAAATGTATCAACTACAGACCAAACAAGGGAAACCAATATATGGAGTTCAGTTAAAAATAGTTGATGATGAGGGCAATAGATTGCCAGAAGATGGTAAAGCTTTTGGAAGACTTCTAATTAAGGGTCCTTGGATTATTAAACGGTACTATAAGCATGATGCAGACGCAGTTGATGCAGAAGGTTGGTTCGATACTGGCGATATCTCAACAATTGATGCAGATGGGTATATGACGATAGTTGACAGAGCTAAAGATGTTATTAAATCTGGTGGAGAGTGGATTAGCTCAGTTGATTTAGAAAATGCAGCAGTAGGACATCCAGAAGTTGTAGAAGCCTGTGTTATAGGTGTGGCTCATGAAAAATGGGATGAAAGACCACTTCTTATAGTTATTCCTGCCAATAAAGAGCTTACGAAAGAGTCTGTATATGATTTTCTTGATGGCAAAATTGCTAAATGGTGGAAACCAGACGATGTTGTTTTCGTTGAAGAACTTCCACATGGCGCAACAGGAAAATTGCTTAAAACAGATTTAAGAGAAAAGTACGCAAACCATTTAATTAAATAGGAGGAAAAATGGAAGCTATAAAACCTGAAGATTTACATACCATGATTGGTAAGGAGCAATTCACGTCATGGTTTGTTGTTGACCAAGAGAGAATTAATGTTTTTGCTGATGTTTCAGAGGACCCACAATTTATACATGTTGATCCTGAAAAGGCAGCACCAATATTCGGTAGCACAATTGCCCACGGCGCATTAATGCTGTCGCTATCTGTTGGAAAAGGGTATGAAAACGCAATTCCCGTTGAGGGCACAAAAATGGCAATGAATTATGGTTACGATAAAATCAGGTTTATTACACCTGTGCCTGTTGATTCAAATTGCAGATTTAAATCATCACTATTAGAAGCTACTGATAAAGGTGACGGCAGATGGCTACTAAAAACTAAAATTGAATTAGAAATAGAAGGGGTGGAGAAGCCAGGGTTTGTGGCAGAAAACCTCGCGATGGTCTTTGTTTAAAAGATTTCTTCAATTTCTCTTAATTATTTTTGTAATCGCTGGTTGTACCAGTGNTTACAAGGATATAAATAAGTGCGAGAGTCTAGGCACTTTTGAATTAATTTGTGATCTACAAAATCCTGAAGACTTTGCCAAAATTCCTGGCGAGAATTCNATAGTTGTTTCGCAATTTGCAGGGCTGCCTGAACTTAACCAAGGAAAAACTCTTATTGGAAAGCTTTCAAAATTGAATCTAGAGACTAACGAGGTTCAAGATTTTGAAATAGAATTTTTGGAAACCAATGATCTTGGTATTGGCGAGGAGGGTTGTCAGCCTTATGANGAATTTTATCCGCATGGTATTGATATTTTTGAGCATGTAAAACTTTCAGGTAATAATCTGAGTCCTTTGCTTGAGGAGGCAGCTTTACTTGCTGTGGTCAACCATGAGAAAAGAAGCAGAGTTGAGTTTTTTCTATTATTTCCAGTTTTTGTAAATCTTTCTGATGTAATAAAACCGACACTTTTCTGGATNGGCTGTGCAACTGGTCCTGAAGAGACTACTTACTTTAACGATGTAGTTGTCTATGATCATGCAGGTTCTTTCTTTAGCACACATCAATATGATAAAAATCTTGGCTTCAACTATTTGTTTTTAATGAATATNTTTAGGTTCAATACAGGCCATGTTTATAACTGGACTTTTAAGGATGGATTTTCGGTTTTGAAAAACTCCGAAGGAGCATGGCCAAATGGCATTGATATGATTGGAGATGATCTTTATGTCAACTATAGAATGAATGGAAAAATTTCAAGATTTAGCAAGGGAGAAAAAAAAGATTTAGTTTTAAGAACTTATTTAAATGGGGGTCCAGATAATGTCACAGCAGTGGGCNATGAGCTTTGGATTGGNGGNCAAAATACTGATCTGGGCGGCATTTATTGCATTGATGAGGCAATCATTCAATGTCCTATGCCTTTTTTTGTNATCAGAGCCGATAAAGATTTAAATATTTTNGAGGAATATAACTTCAAAGATGTTGCTTATGGAGGAGCCTCAGTTGCTTATCCATTNAAAGANAAGGTATTTGTTGGTGCGTANAAATCTGACCGAATTGGAATTTTTAAAAGATAGTATTAATATAAATAATTGGAGAAGGGAGAATGAAATCAAATTTACTAAAAATTATATATTGGNTAGATAATTCCTGGAAAATGCTNATGGATAACAGATACAATCCATTGAGGCATATTCCAGACCCNTCTATACAAGGTTATTTNACTCTTGTTCTTTTTACTATGTGGAGCTTTTTCTTNGGGTTAGTTGCCACATATTATATGGGCTGGTATGGGTACAATGGCTTTATTTCCTTTGTAATACATTGCAGTTTACTTATCCCTCTTTTAATAACCAGAGCAGCATTTTTAGATGCNGAGCGTGATGGNGCAAAATGGTTAGTTCGTTTGAAACAACAAATAGACAAAGAAGATTAAATTAACTTTTTCTTCAAAAGCTCATTAACAAGACCTGGATTAGCTTTGCCTTGTGTAGCTTTCATCACTTGACCAACAAAGAANCCAAACAGTTTGTCTTTTCCTGATTTGTATGCGTCTACCTGACCTGTATTATCTAAAAGAATTTTNTCAATTATTTTTTCTAACTCACCCTCATCTGATATTTGTTGCATGCCTTTACCCTCAATAATNTTTGAAACGCTCTGACCTGATTCCCAAATTTCTTCTAGNACATCCTTAGCTATTTTGCCTGATATTGTTCCATCAGATATTTTNTGAATCATTTGTGAAAAGTTTTCTGCTTTTACTTTGCTTTCACTGAGAAAGATATCATTTTTGTTGAGCAAGGCATTTAGATCACCAATAATCCACTTAGCTGCAAGTTGAGCATCTGCATTCTCAACAACTTTTTCGAAAAAGTTTGCAGTGGATTTATCAGCNCAAAGCACACTGGCGTCGTATTCATTTAAATTATGAGTTTCCATAAGTCTTTTTTGTTTATCTTCTGGTAATTCGCTNAGTTCGTCTTTCACTTCTTTGACTAGATCATTTGAAATGTTGTGTGGAACCAGGTCTGGACATGGGAAATATCTATAATCNTTNGCAAATTCTTTTGTTCGCATAGATCTAGTTTCATCTTTNGTNGAGTCATANAGTCTTGTTTCTTGTTCAACTTTCCCACCAGATTCCANAAGTTTTATNTGTCTTTTNATTTCAAAATTTATTGCTTTTTCAACAAATTTGAATGAGTTAATATTCTTTATTTCNGCACGAATACCATACTCTTTATCTTCTGGCCGCATTATAGATACATTGGCATCACATCTCATTGANCCTTGCGACATGTTNCCATCTGAGATATCTAGATAAGTAATTATTTGATGAACTTTTTTTAAGTATTTAACTGCCTCTTCAGCAGATCTTATNTCTGGNTCTGAAACTATCTCAAGCAGTGGCACTCCTGATCTATTTAAATCTACTACTGATTCAGAATCATAAANATCATGCATNGACTTNCCAGCNTCCTCNTCCAGATGNGCTTGGTGAATTCTTACAGTTTTGCCATCAACCTCTACAGCACCGTTTTTTACAATTGGGTAGTGCAATTGAGTNATTTGATAACCCTTTGGAAGATCNGGATAGAAATAATTTTTTCTATCGAATACCATTGTTTTTGCAATTTCAGCCTTGGTTGCAAGACCAAAGGCAATTCCCTGTTTAACAGCCCCATCGTTGAGAACNGGNAGAACNCCAGGTAATCCCATATCTATGAGATCAACCAGTTTATTTGCTTCTTCACCAAACTTATTTATAGAAGGTGAAAAAAGTTTTGTATTCGTAAGGAGCTGTACATGAATTTCTAGTCCTATTACAGGTTGCCATCCNTTTACTAAGGTGTCATTTTGTGCCAATCGGTTACCTCCTGTAATTTATTTGTAGTATTTAAAATTAGTTCTTCTGAAAAGTAATTGCCTACAAATTGNGCACCAATTGGTAATTTATTTGCAAAGCCATTGGGGAAAGATACTGCCGGCAAGCCTGCNAAATTAGCAGGAATTGTTAACAAATCNTCTTTATACATNCTGTTTGGATCAGAGCTTTCTCTNTTCATTTCNAANGCTTGATCTAAAGTTGTTGGCATGAAGACTAAGTCAACTGATTTGAAGAATTCATCGAATTTNGATTTGATCATTCTTCNTACTCTTTGTGCCTTTNTATAATANGCATCATAAAAACCTGCAGAGAGAACATAAGAGCCNATTAGTATCCTCTTTTTAACTTCATCACCAAAGCCCTCTGATCGAGTATTCAAATAAAGATCNTTGATGTTTTTTGCATTTGCTCGGTGTCCNAATTTTACNCCGTCAAACCTTGATAGGTTTGATGANCATTCTGCTGGCGCAATGACATAATATGANCANATACCACTTGAGAGCTCAGAAAAATCCAATTCTTTAAACTCGTGCCCCATTTGTTTTAAAACNTCTTTTGAATTTTGATATGCTGAAATAANCCCATCAGAAATACCAAAGCTTTCNATTCCTTTTAAAACACCGATTTTGAGTTTACCTAAATCTTTGTTTAGAGAATCCTCATAACTAACNNCTTCGCGTTTTGAACAAGTAGAATCTTTAACATCATATGAAGCCATAGCATCAAGTAAGGCCGAGCAACCAAAAGCATCTTTTGCAAATGGACCNGCTTGATCCATGCTNGAGCAAAANGCAATCATNCCCCATCTTGAAACAAGTCCGTATGTTGGTTTTAGACCTGTAATACCACAAAGTGCTGCTGGTTGTCTTATTGAACCACCAGTATCTGTACCGGTAGAGATGCTTGTGATACCTGCAGCAACGCAAGCAGCTGAGCCACCTGAACTNCCACCAGGAACNAGAGATTCACCCCAGGGATTTACTACAGGACCAAAAAAACTTGTTTCNTTTGATGAGCCCATTGCAAATTCNTCCATATTAGTTTTACCAATCATGATTGATCCCGCATTATTACAATTCCTNGTTACTGTTGATTCGTANGGTGGAANAAAGTTTTCNAGCATCTTAGATGCACACGTAGTCTTTTTACCTTCTGTACAAAAAATATCTTTGTGTGCAATTGGTATNCCTCCNAGAGGAAGTTCCTTAAATTNATCAAAATTATTATCNATTTGATNTGCTTGNTTNAGGGCATCATTTTCAAACTTGCTAATAAANATATTTAGACCNTNTTGTTCATCAANTTTCTTGAAACTTTCTACAACAAGCTCCTTTGCNGATATTTCCTTAGATCTAAATTTTTCCCTAGATTCCTTAAAATTCATTCAACAATTTTTGGTACCACAAAGTAGTCCTCATCCGATTTTGGTGATTCCTTAAGAAAATCTTCTTTTNTATTCCTGTCACGTTCAACATCTGGNCTACTNATGTTTGAAAGTTCAAGAGGGTTATTTAATGGCTCAAATTTTTCTAAATCTAGCTCATTCATCTGATCAATCATTTCGAAGGTATTTTCAAGCTTCTTACTGATTTCAGGATAATCTTTCTCATCCGCGCCAAGTCGGGCAAGAAATAAAAGATTTTTTAACTCGATTTTATCCATTAAAAGCCTTATTCTATATAGTTCTGGTTATTATAGAGGTTTAATTATAAGCATGTTTAGTTTTTTAAGAAGTCTTTTTTCAAATGACATCTCGATCGATNTGGGAACAGCCAATACTTTAATATATACCAAAGANGGTGGAATTGTGCTNGATGANCCTTCAGTCGTGGCCATTCANGAGAAAAACGGNCAAAAAACAGTTGTGGCTGTAGGCCATGATGCCAAAAAAATGTTGGGNAGAACTCCTGGTCAAATNGAAGCTATCAGACCANTNAGGGATGGTGTNATAGCTGACTTTAATGTTACTGAAAAAATGCTNCAACATTTCATAAANAAGGTTTCTAATAATTCAATTTTGTCACCTAGCCCAAGAGTTTTAATTTGCGTTCCTTCNAANGCAACACAAGTNGAAAAAAGAGCTATTCGTGAATCAGCATTATCTGCNGGTGCCAGTGTNGTNAAGTTAATTGAGGAACCAATTGCTGCAGCTTTAGGTGCTGGGGTAGAGATAGANAAGCCAAGGGGAAGCATGGTTATAGACATTGGTGGTGGNACATCAGAGGTGGCAATATTATCCTTAAATGGAATCGTTTATTCAGAATCTCTAAAAGTAGGTGGTGATAAATTTGATGAAGCAATTCAAGCTTATGTAAGAAGAAAGTTTGGTGTTGTNATTGGTGAAACTACTGCAGAGCTAATAAAGCTTCAAGTAGGTTGTGCAACCCTAAATTGNAAGAAAGAATTTGAAGCATTTGAGTTTCGTGGACGAAATTTAGCAGAGGGAATCCCAGAGATGGTAATTTTCCAAAAAGAAGATGGTTTTCGAGCACTAGAAAACCAAACTTCTGCAATAGTNAGNTCTGTGAGAACTGCACTAGAGCTATCTCCTCCTGAACTAGCTGCTGATATTTCTGCTGATGGAATTGTTTTAACTGGTGGCGGGGCTTTATTGCATTGCTTGGATACTCTTATAGAACAATCCACCGGTATTCCAACAAGAGTTGCCGAGGATCCTCTTACTTCTGTAGCTAGAGGTGGAGGAATTGCACTAGCTCTTATGGACAAGGACTTTGATTTATTTGCTGAAGAATAATGGNCCAAAGAGTCCTTTCAATAAGAAATAAACTCACAATAGTATTTCTCGCTTTCTTGCAATTAATACTTTTAGGGTTTCTTGCAAACTATTTTCAGCTAAATGCTTTTGCTAANAGGGCATTAGAACGAACATTTGATATTCCTCAAAATATTTTCGACCAAATTTTTGAAGANTANAGNGAATTTGAAAGTGAAAAAGTATTNTTGCTAGAAAATGACATTGAAGACCTCGAAGAAGCCATATATTTAAAGGACTTAAAAATAGAATCCTTAGAGAACCAAAAAAGTTTTATTTCTCCATCCCCACGATTGAGTATTGCATCAAAAGTCTATGTTTCTGGTTTTAGGTANTCAGATTATGAGTGTTGTGGAAAACANAGAATTTTTATTAAATCTCAAAATTTTAAAGAAAATGAAACATTTTCAGTTTCTCAGGGAAGTTTTGCTATTGGAAAAAGCAGAATTCAAGTCTTTGATGAGTTTGAAATTGCACTCTTGAGTGACAGTGAGGAGTTTTTATCAATNAAAAATGCAAAAGGATTCTTTTGTATAGCTAAAGGTAGTGGATTNCCAAAAAAAATCATTTGTGAGAATGAATCAAAGTCAGACTTTTTTGAAATAGGTGATACATTTTTTACATCTGGTTTTGATGGAGTCTATCCCGAAGGACTGATAGTTGGAAGTCTTGAAGAAATAACTACATTAAAAGAAGTAAATTTTAAGCAAAAACTTGTTATCCAGCTCTTCTTTGATCCATATAAGTCAATGAATAAAGAGGTCNTAATACATGAATGAGGCTAGGCTAATAATTCTTTTCATTATATTTTTCTTTTACAACTATCTAATAAATATTTTAAATCTAGACAGCTACCTTCCTGATGGTTTTATTATCAATATTTTATTAATGGCATCTTTTCTTCAAAGAGTGCCTTCTGTNTATTTTTTTATCTTTCTTGGTTTTATCGCAGATTTATTTTTCTCTGAAATTGTTGGACCTTACATGTTTTGTTATTTCTTAAGTGGCNTATTTCTTAATTTTGANACCCTTCGATGGATACAAAGGGCATTCCTAGAACAAATTATTTTGCTTTTCTTTCTAAGCTTGATACTTAATATGTTGCTTNTGACTGCAAATGAAATAAGCTTTGANTTTCAGAGGGTGGTCATAAACCCCTTTNCTAATATNNGTTTTTGGACTCTATTATTCTTTATACAGAGGGGAAAATGGTTGAGAAATATTTAATNTGGCCACTGAGATTNTTCTTATATTTTTCGGGCCTTTTTTTAATAATTTTTTACAGCNCAATAGGTTTTTTAAGCCTAAATGATATAAGTAACAGGNTAGTTGNTAGTTTTTTNGGTAACGCCATAGAATTTGAGGAAATAGAAGTTCANCCAAGCTTTTTAGGTTTAGAGATTTCAATNGAAGAAATATTATTTAAAGACCCATCCTATGAATTCTCAGCATCAGAGGTTGAATTAAGTTTTGATATTTTAAAGTCCCTTGTAGGAAAAAGGATGTTCTTTGAGAAGATTTATGTTTTAAACGGGGATATTAACTTTTTAAAAGNATCAAATACTCAGAACCGACTNAATTATTTTGTTGAAAATATAGCTTTAGACGGCTTTAAAACAAGAGATATAGAGCTNGAATACTTAGATCTAAAAAACCTTGTATCTAATAATGGAAATATTGGATTTCAATTTTCAAATTTAGATTTAAAACTANACTCAAATNTAAGAGGNATGCAGAACCTTGATGGTATTGGCTACTTCTCAAATCGTAATCTATCTCTTTCAATTAGCTCGCGCTTAGCAACTATTGATATGAANGGGTTTAAAAAAATTACTACCCCCAATCTTTCTGGAATTATTGATTTGAATTTCGAAGATAGGTTTTCAATTCCTANTGCAAGGCTTTCTTCAAGTGACAATGGNCAAATGATCATCACATCTTTTAGGTATAAAGAATTTTTTGATTTTAAATTTTTTTTTAACGCAAANTTAGATAAAACTTTATCACTTTTACCAACNTCCGTTCAGCCACTTGTGATTTTTCTTGATGATAAGGAATTTAGTGCTGAGCAAATAAACGGTATGGGANATTATCTATCTCGGAAGGGAAAATCAAATTACAGTTTCNTAACAAACATAAAGGATTTTACCTTGCGCCATAACCAAATAGATTTCCAAGGGAGTATNGCAGAGGGAGATGTATCCAAAGGGANGTTTTCGNTATTTTCAGATTTAATCTCCATAAATGACTCAGATTACCAAAATATTAATATAACGAAACTTGCCAAAGAAAACTTTTACAGCATTTCCGTTGATCTACTGGAAGAACCCCTCAAATTTGAGTATTTAGATGGAGAGGCTAAAAATATTTTTTGGGATAAGAATATNCCAAATGATAATTCCCGTATTTTAATGAGNAGAAACAAAATTATGTATTCTTTTGAAGAGGTGCCAGTTTCNTTTGAAGTTAACGAAAACATTAAGATTCTTGATAATCTGTTACAGGTNAAACCTACAAAATTAANATCAAGGTTNATGNAACTTGATAATTCTTATGAAAATAGTTTTAACTTTAATTTAAGCTCAGCTGAGATNTCAGGCATTAACTTAAAAGGTATAGTTTTAAAAGAAGGGATAGTTTCCAATAACTTTGANAACCTTGGGTTTGAAAACTTTAATTTCTTGATATCAGATGGATATATAAGATATGGGTCAGAAATCATNNAATTTAACGGTGGAGTTTCTTTTAATGGAACTAAATTAACTTACTCTGAGGATACATTTGATTTTGGCGCTTTAAGAGTTCTAACACTCATAGATTTAAGAGCAAATATTTTTGATATTTTAAATTTAGATTTTCAAAAGATTAACTCTAGAGATTTTTTTGTTGATGAGTTTAATGGGAGTGTAGATTTTTTTGAAACTGGTTTTATCGATGTTAAAAATATATCTTTAGCNTTTGGAACATCGGAGGCAAANCTTCAGGGGCTTATTAAATCTCAAAGTTCATATCTAGACTCTTTCGATTTAGATTTAAANTTTGAGTCAAATATTAGCCAAAATATNCCCTGGTATTTTGCACTAGTTGGNAACATACCAGCAGCAGCAGGAGCGGCCTTGATTGCAAGCATTCTAGAGCAAGATGATGAAACAATTCTTTCNAATAGTTTCAATATAAGTGGCAGCTTAGGAGATCTTGAAATAATAACTACACAATAAGTAGACTGACTATACCAAGAAAGCTAACGAAGCCCACTATGTCAGTNACAGTTGTGATTATAACGCTCCCAGAAATAGCAGGATCATAACCCATTTTTCTGAGGAGTCTTGGAAATAAAAACCCAAAAACTGCTGCCACAATGAGATTTATGATCATAGCAAGTGAAATTGCGATCGATAAGAAGTAATCTCCAAACCAAAAGTTNGTGATGAAAAATATGGCAACAGAAAAGAATAATGCATTTACAACNGCGACTATAAATTCACGTCTAAAAAGATATCGAATACCCTTCTTATTAAGTTTTCGAAGAGCCTCAGCTCGAATATAAATTCCAAGAGTTTGGGTTGCTGCTATACCGCCCATACTTGCAACTATTGGCATTAGTATCGCAGCATAAATTACTCTATCAATCACTTCATAAAAGAAGCTTATNGCAAANGATGCGCTCATTGCTGTAAGTAGATTTATTGACAACCATATAAGCCTGCTTTTAATTGATTTTCTTGGTGAAGCAAAAACATCTCCTTCAATTTGAGTTAATCCAATAAAGTCTTGTTCCACTTCATCAACNGCTATGTCTAAAATATCATCTACTGTTATTCTTCCGAGCAGNTTATTATTTTGATCAGTTACAGGTGCAGAGAAGAGNTCTTGAGATTTGAATAAATTATAAACATCAATCTCATTCATATCTGATTCGATTGGCTTAAATTCAGTATCCATTATTTCTCTAACGGTTAANGTAGGTTCAGAGGTAAGAATTTTGGTAATTGGCAAAATTCCGATATATTCATCATCCTTCGATACAACATAAATATCATCTGTATTTTGTGGGATGTTTTTCAAAAATCTAAGATATCTTGAAACCAGTTCAATAGTATTGTCAGCTCTGACAGTCACNATATCTGTATTCATAAGACCACCAGCAGACTCTTCTGCAAACTCAAGAACATTAGCAACTCTGCCTCTGTCTCTNGAATTCATTAAGCCTAAAACTTCATTGTTTATTTTCTCAGGAAGTGATTGCAGGATGTCGGCAAGGTCATCTACCTCAAGATCGCTTATAGCTAATGAAATTTCTTCAGGGTTCATATCAAAAAGAACTTCTTCTCTTATTTTTTCGTCGAGCTCACCAAGCACTTCCCCTTCTGCATCAAGTTGGATAAGGTCCCAAATTACCNTTCTTTCTTGTGGAGGAGAAGATTCAATTAAATANGCCAACTCACTTGANGACATTTCACCTAGTACTCGGGTCAATTTTGATCTAAATTCTGGATTATTAATTGTATTTTGAATCAATTCNTATTTTGANTCGAGATTATTTGATGCCATGTGGCTATTTTATGAGAATATTCTAGTTTTCCCTACCAAAATAAAATTCTTTTGCAATTGGATCATCCATTATTTCTTGTGATGATCCCTTTAAAAGNACTTCTCCTTCATTCATCAGTATTATGTTGTCGCAAACTTTTATAACATCTCTAAAGTTATGATCACTAATGAAAATACCAATTTTCATGCTTAGATCTTTGAGGATTTTGTTNATTTCATCTACAGAAATCGGATCAACNCCTGCAAAAGGCTCATCAAGCAAAATAAATTTGGCATTTAGAAGAATTGATCTAAGAATCTCTGATTTTCGTTTTTCTCCCCCTGATAAGAGTTTTGCTTTCGTGTGCTGTTTACTCTCTAGGTTCATTCTTGAGAGATAGAGATCTATCTCTTGAAGCTTACTTTTTTCTAATTTTTTAAATTTGAGTTCTATTACAATCTCGAGATTCTCTCTTAAAGTAAGCTCGTCAAATAANGAGTTTTCTTGTGGAACATACGACAGCCCCAATTTTGATCTTTCTTCAATATTTTTATTTGTAAGATTTTCAGAAAAAAAATTTATTTTGCCATTGTCTACTTTTGATAAGCCAGCAATTGCTCGAAATAGGCTTGTCTTTCCTGCTCCATTTGCACCTAAGAGTCCAGTTATTTTTTTATCANTTAAAGAAAAATTAATATTTGAAAAAAGNCTCTTTTCACCTAAGCTCTTTGAAAGGTCTTTAATCTCAATCATTGTTCAAATTTATTTTTATTGATTCTGAAATGATTTTAGTATCAGACCGTATNAGTTGAGCGTCATTGTATAATTCTATTATTCCAGAAATCATTTTAAGATTGCTAGAGACCCCTAAAATAGTCTCACCATTCTCAATATAAGTAAGCTTAATAGGTGTTCCCANTGCAATAAATTCCTCATTTTCTTGCAAAATAACTAATCTGTCTGCTTCAAAAGTNACATCATCTGAACTAAAAACNACATCACCTGTATAAATTAATTTATTNGAGTCNGTATCAATTTCTACGAAGGAGGATTTTATTTCATACTCCTGTGAAAAAANAAAAAGGGGCAGAAGTAAAAAAAACAGCCTATATAACATTTGCCTCTAGAATCTCATGCATNGTTATAAAGCCAATTATATTTCCAGAACTTTTAACTATTAAACTATAAATCTTATGTTTACTCATAACTTCAGCAGCGCTNACCGCAAGTTCACTCTCATCAATAGATTTAAATTTTTTAGTCATCACTTTTCCAACAGAAATTTGGTCAATATCTTCTGAGCTTTGTAATTGTCTTCTTAAATCCCCATCAGATANGATTCCTACTATTTTTCTTGATTTATTTTTAATTACTGCAAATCCTTGTTTTTTCTTTGATATTTCAATCATAACTTCTCGCAGACTAGATGAATCACTTACAAGAGCAGATTTCTTTATATTTATCATTAANTCNGACACCTTTAGAGTAAGTCTTTTTCCTAGTTTTCCTCCTGGGTGAGATTTAGCAAAATCGTTTGCTGTAAAACCTCTAGCCTTTAAAAGAGAGACAGAAATAGCATCGCCAAGAGCCAACATAACAGTTGTGCTTGACGTTGGAGCTAANCCATTTGGGCAAGCTTCTTTNTTCACTTTAACTTCAAGATGTTCAGAGGATGACATCGCAATAGTGGATTTTTTATTCTCAGTAAATGANAAGATTCNTATTTTTTTTTGTTTTAGAGCAGGAAGCAGATCAACTATTTCTTTACTTTCACCAGATTTTGAAAGAGCTATTAAGAGGTCAGATTTTTGAATCATGCCTAGATCACCATGCAAAGCTTCAGCAGGGTGTATAAAAAATGATGGTGTTCCTGTNCTTGATAATGTTGCGGATATTTTATTAGCAATATGCCCAGATTTCCCAACCCCTGTTAGAAAAACTTTACCTTTGCAATCAAAAATAATTTGACAGAATTTGTTCACATTAAAGGATTTTGACATTGAAAATGCTAAAAGCTCTTCAATCTCAACAGAAAANGCCTTTTTTGCTTCTTTTTGGAAATTAATTTTTCTCATTTCAATCTATAATTTACACATGTTACGATTTTTTTGTTGGAAAATAACCATTCTGCTTATTTTATCTTCTAATCTATATTCTGATGAAAAATCAGAAATTCATTCTTTTATAGATGATAACGCTCAATATTTTTTGACTGTAATTAAAGAGGAAGGTTCAAATTTTGATGANAACCCGGAAGNATTTAAAGAGAAATTAAAAAACATCTGGGANCCTATGGTAGACGTTCAATTAGTTTCTAGGTTAATTTTGAATAAGGCTTATAAAGATGCTTCGAAAGAGCAAATTCTAAACTTCCAAGAAAGAACAAAGAAATTGCTTCTGGATACTTATGTTTCAACTCTTCTTGAATTTGAAGATTACGAAATTTTTACAAATGAAAAAATTAAGTACAACAAAAATAAAACATATGAGGTAGAGATAAAGTTTGATTCAACTTCTTCTTACTCATTCCTAACAAANTTTACAATTTATAGAAATAAAAAAGGTGANTTAAAAATTATAAATATAATNATAGATGGGATTAATCTAGGTTTAACTTTTAGAAACCAATTTCAAGGGGTGCTNAAAAAGGAAAAAAATAATTTGGATAATGCTATTGAATCATGGCAGCCTTTATCGAGCGAAGATTTATTCTCTAGCTAAAAAATAAATGGAAAAATTAATCATTAAAGGTGGCAACCAGCTTCATGGCGAAATAAATTGTTCTGGAGCAAAGAATGCTGGCCTCCCAATATTAGCTTCNAGTATTTTATTCAACAAAAATNTAAAGATAAATAATCTTCCACACCTTAAGGATATTTCTACAATGCTTGAATTATTAAGTTCTATGGGGTCTGAAATATGTTTAGAAGAAAGTGGAACTCTCACAATAAATTCTTCAAATCTTAAAAATCCTGAAGCTCGTTACGAATTAGTAAAGACTATGAGGGCATCAATTCTTGTAATGGGGCCACTGCTTGCAAAATATGGAAAAGCAAAGATTTCACAGCCAGGAGGATGCAATATCGGAGCAAGGCCCATTGACTTCCACTTAAGCGGTCTTGAGAGAATGGGCGCAGAAATTAAAAGTGATTCTAAATATATTTACCTTAATGCAAAGAAACTAAAACCAATAGACTTTTCATTTCCAAAAATTTCGGTNACGGGNACAGAAAACTTAATTATGGCTAGCATTTTTACTTCTGGGATTACTAATTTAGAAAATTGTGCAAAAGAACCNGAAGTTGTTGATTTAGTAAATTTTNTAAATGCCTGCGGGGCAAAGATTGAGGGNGCAGGAACATCTAGCATTATGGTTACAGGAATAACAGAGTTACATGAAAAAAAATGGAACATCCTTCCTGACAGAATAGAGGCGGGAACATATCTAGTTGCAGGAGCAATTACTAATGGGCATGTAAAGGTAAATAATGTTTCGCCTGATTTAATTTTGCCCATTATTCAAACACTTCAAGAGATGGATGTTGGAGTTAAATATGCTTCAAACTGGGTTGAANTTGACGCTACANCATCANATCTTACATCAAATGATATTNTCACGGGCCCTTTTCCAGGTTTTCCAACTGACATGCAAGCACAATTTATGACTTTGAATTGTATTTCTGAGGGCTCTAGCNTTATTACGGAGACTGTCTTTGAGAATAGGTTCCAACACGTAAATGAATTAAAAAAAATGGGAGCAAAAATTTCCCTNAAAAATAATCAAGCAAAAATTACNGGCGTTACAAATTTAGTTGGTTCAAAGGTCTCGGCTTCAGATCTTAGGGCTTCGGCAAGTCTTGTTTTGGCGGGGCTNGTTGGGAAAAACCGCACTCAAATAGATAATATTTTTCATATTGATAGAGGATATGAGTGTATTGAAGAAAAATTAAATAAATTAGGAGCTGAGATAATAAGGGAGCCAATATTCTAAGAAAAGTTAGATTTGTATTCTTTCTGGCCTTTCAATCGTAACTAAACTTAATGGAATTACTTTTCCGTCCCTTATNACTATCAGCTCAAGGATGTCCCCAGGAGATAAACTATTCATAACATCCCTCAAAGTGCTCCAAATTGGTTCTGAATCTTTAACAGACACTATAATATCAAGATTTTTAAGACCATTCTTAATATTTTGGTCATTTCCAATCACTTGAAGGCCTCTTTTCTGATCTCCTGCTGAGTCCTTATAAATNATGTTTCTAAAACTAAAGTTACCAAACCAAGCCTTTTTAACTTTNCCATGCTTAATAATTTCCTCAGCTATAGAAATAACNTTTTCAGCAGGCAATGCAAAACCAACACCCTCAGAACCGCCCGATATTGATGCAATAGAAATATTGAGCCCAAGAAATTTTCCACTTTCATCCACTAAAGCCCCACCAGAATTCCCCTTATTGATTGAGGCGTCAGTCTGTATAATTTCTAAGTAAGGATTACCAAAATGTCTATTAGTAGCACTTATTATNCCAGATGAAACTGATATTCCNAGATTGTAGGGGTTTCCAATTGCAAAAACTTGTTTCCCAATATTAAGTTGTTTTGCTTCTGGAAGGTCTATNGGCCTTAAATTATTTAAGTCAACTTTAACTACAGCAATATCAGAAAATTGGTCAAAACCTATAATCTTTGTTGAGATTTCTACTTCATTGGATTTGACTATTAAATTCTGGCTGTTTATTAAAAGATGATAAGCAGTAATAATATACCCATCCTCTGAGACAATTACTCCAGAACCAAATGTTTTACCTCCTCTGTAATCTGTAGACTCTATCTGTACTACAGAAGAAATAACCTCATCAAAGTTAGCTTCTATCTCACTGTCATTATCNCTTTGAAATAGTGCAATTTGTATCCCAACAAAGATGCCAAAAAATAATAATACTAAAAACAAGTTTCTCATGGTTTCAAATCTATTCCCTTTATATTAATATATAGCACGTCAACATTGAGCATTACATGAAAACAACTGCATTAAGATCNCAAGACATAGAACAAAAATGGTACNTGATAGATTGNTCAGAGAAAACCCTTGGAAGGTTGTCAGTACGAGTTGCAAATATTCTTAGAGGNAAGACCAAACCAGAATATACNCCAAATGCAGATGTTGGAGATTTTGTGATTCTTATTAACGCAAAAAATATTAAAGTTACTGGATCTAAAACTGATGATAAGGTTTATTACTCACACTCAGGGTATCCAGGCGGGATTAAACAAATAAATTTCAAAAATCTTCTCGAGAAAGATCCTGAAAAAGTTTTAAGAAACTCAATTAAGGGAATGCTTCCCAAAAATAGATTAAACAGGCAAATNATTAAGAAACTNAAAATTTATGCAGATGATACTCACCCACATGAAGCACAAAATCCNGAGGTTATAANCTAATGTCAACTATTTCAGGAAGANGGAAAGAAGCTACTGCAGTTGTGCGAATGACTAAAGGGAAAGGGGTTTTAGTAGTAAATAACAAATCNCTTGATGATTATTTTGGNAGAGATGTTGCAAAAATGATTGTAAAGCAGCCATTAGCCCTTACTAAGACANTAGAGCAATTTGATTTTGATATAAAGGTTAAAGGGGGAGGGTCTTTTGGCCAAGCAGGAGCAATAAGACTGGCAATATCAAAAGCACTTGTTGAAAAAAATCCAGATTTTAGAGCGGATTTAAAAAAAGCTGGACTTTTAACAAGAGACTCTAGGGTNAAAGAAAGGAAGAAAGTTGGGTTGAAAAAAGCTAGAAAAAGCCCTCAGTTTTCAAAAAGATAATTTTATTGAATTNATGCCAAAAAAGATTGACCACAACAGAAGACGGGCTCTGCATGTTACTTCTGGAATNATGGGAGCTATAACAGTCGGCGCTTTTGCTGTGCCATTTCTTAGTGCCTGGAATCCAAGTGAAAAAGCTAAGGCTCTCGGAGCAGCAGTNAAATTTGATCTATCGAAATTATTGCCAGGATCNATGGCAGTNGTTGAATGGCGAAGAACACCGATATTTGTTGTGCATCAGACAGGNGAGGCTATTCAGAATCTACCAAAATTAAATAAAAAAGTTTCTAANCCTGCTCTTGANGAGGGTATTTCAAGAACAAGTAATAACAAATATACCGTTTTAAAAGGNGTATGCACTCATCTATCTTGTGCNCCTAAGTACTATCCTGAGATTGAACCNAAAGCTTGGGATAAAGAGTGGCTTGGGGGATTTTTCTGTCCTTGCCATGGTTCAAAGTTTGATCTTGCAGGGNGGGTGTATAAGGGAGTGCCTGCACCAACAAATTTAGAAGTTCCACCCCATACATTTGATGGNGATAATTTAATAGTAGGAGANAAAGTTTAATGGAAAAAGTAAATAAGAATAGCTTAATGAATTGGATAGATAAGAGATTACCTGTAACTGAGAATCTTGAGAGACATTTAACTAAACACCCTGTTCCAAAGAAAGTTAACTTTTTCTACATTTTTGGNGCCTTNTTGATGGTTATTTTCATGGTGCAAGTTATAACTGGAATTTGGCTAATGATGTTTTATACAAATACTGAAGAGGGAGCGTTTGCTTCTGTAGAGTTCATAATGAGAGATGTTGAGTATGGCTGGTTAATGAGATACATGCATAGCACCGGCGCAAGTGCATTTTTCTTCTTAATGTATTTTCATATGTTTAGAGGACTANTGTACGGATCCTATCAGAAGCCTAAAGAGTTAGTTTGGTTATTTGGTTGCTTCCTTTTGTTCCTCCTTATGGCTGAAGGATTTTTAGGTTATGTTCTTCCATGGGGGCAAATGTCATATTGGGCAGCGAACGTAATTTTATCTTTGTTTGGAGCAATACCTTGGATTGGNCCAGATCTACAAATTTGGATTCAAGGTGACTACGTGCTTTCAGGAGCAACTCTTTCAAGATTCTTTGCCCTGCACGTTGTNGTNGTACCNCTTTTAATGATTGCTTTGGTAGTTTTTCACATATTTGCTTTACATGAAGTTGGAGCAGGTAATCCAGAAGGAGTAGATATAGAGAAATATAGAGATAAGAATGGAATGCCCCTTGATGGAGCACCATTTCACCCCTANAAGACATTAAGCGCTCTTCCTGCAATTGGCATCTTCTTTGTAGTTTTCTTTGCAATTGTTTTTTTTGCNCCAGAGGGAGGAGGCTATTTTCTTGAAAAGCCAAACTTTGAAGAAGCTGACTTTTTGAAGACTCCTGAACACATTGCGCCAGTTTGGTATTATGCCCCNTTTTATTCAATCTTAAGAGCAGTTACATTTGGAATTCCTTTACTAGGCATCACCAGCAAATTTCTTGGCTTTATAATTTTTGCTGGAAGTATNGCAATATTATTTGTTGTTCCTTGGCTAGATCGTTCAAATGTTCAAAGCATTAGATATAAAGGAATATACAGTAAGGTAGCAATGGTTCTTTTTGCTGCATCATTTCTAACGTTAGGCTATCTGGGNACTAAGCCAGTAAANGAACTGAGAACCTTNGTTGCACAAATATGTACACTTTTATACTTCTTACCNCTAATCCTGATGCCCATTTATACAAAATATGAGAAGACACAACCTGTNCCAGATAGATTATGAGTAAGTCAAAATTATTTGTATTGATTTTAGCTANANTAGTNATGCCAATATACGCTGCAGGAGANAACGAATGTGGAAAACTTGAAGANTGTGATAGTTTCAATTCAAATGTACACGATAGAAATTCTCTTCAAAGAGGTTTAGGGCTTTACAAGAACTATTGTTCCAGCTGTCATACTCTCAGATACCTAAGATGGAATAGATTACAGAGAGACTTAGATATCCCAGAGANTATTTTGATCGAAGATTTAATAAGTAATCCTGATNTAAAAACATCAGACTTCATTACATTTGGTCTTCCAGAAAAGTCTGCNATAGGTGCTCCGGATTTAACACTAAGAACTAGGGTGCGAGGAGAAGAATGGATTTATACCTATTTAAGAACTTTTTATGAAGATAGTGAACAAATCACAGGCGCAAACAACCTGGTGTATCCAGGAACNGCAATGCTACANGTTTTAAGCGGTTTGCAAGGAAGACAAATNAAAAATAAAGATGGGANTCTNGAAAAAGTTTCAGATGGATCAATGAGTACAGAAGAATATGATGCTGCAATAGGTGATTTGGTAACATTTTTAGCCTACGCTTCAGANCCGGCAAGAATCGCAAGAGAGAAAAACGGAATTTTTGTGATACTATTCTTTATTGCTTTCACAGCTGTTATGTGGTTGCTTAATAGAGAGTACACAAANGACATCAAATAATGATATTTTATTCAGAGGACAAAGGACACTACAGCCATATGGTTAGGTTAGTTCTCGCTGAAAAAGATATATCCTGCGAAGTAAACGAATTCGATCCCTTTGGAAAGCTGCCTGAAGATCTCGCTGTAGTAAATCCGTACAACAAACTTCCAGTATTAATGGANAGAGAAGTTACCATATATGAACCNAGGATAATTCTTGAATATTTAGACGAAAGATTTCCNCATCCTCCTTTGTTACCAATTTACCCTAATGAAAAAGCAGAGTGTAGGTTATTAATACATAGAATTGAAAAAGATTGGCTTCCATTAATNGACAAGATGATGAGTCCAAAAATATCACAAAAAGAATTTGATGCTANCAAAAAGCTTCTTGTTTCTCTTGTATCTGGCATTGTGCTAGTTTTAAAAGAAAAACCATTTTTTATGAATGACGAATTNACATTAGTTGACTGTTACATGACAGCTATTNTGTATAGACTCCCTTATTTAGGAGTTTCGATTCCAAACTCTAAGTCTTTTTCAAGCCTAAAAGCATACCAAGAGAAACTATTTAAAAGACCAAGTTTTGATTTATCTCTAACAGATTCTGAAAGAGANTTAAAATATTCTTTTTAATTTAAATAAGCATTCCTACTTATGCCGGTGCTGTNAAGATAATATATACCACTCAATCCTCTTATCTCCCCATAAACTCTATTTTTTCTAGCAAATGATATCANCATNGCATCATATCCCGTCGAAAAGCTTCTATTTTTATCTAAATCGAATCCATATGGAGANATATAGCTGACATCTATAATATTGATTCCATGAATTTCTANTTCACTCTCGTTAGTGATTTTATTAAGGTTATAGGATAGTGAATAAATATTATAATCAAGNCCGNAATGAAACCTTATCAATGATGAGTATTCATATAGCTCTTCTTCTGTTTCAGGTACAAGCAAGATATTCTTAAAATCTTTTCTAGCTCTAGGAGTGAAATTAAAATCTTGAGAATTTTTATTATTTAAGATTTGAAATCTAGAATGACTTTCGTTTATNTTTAAAATACTNGGAATATCTCTTTCTGGTGAAGAAGATAAAAAAANCTTCACACCTTTTTTTATGTTTGGGTATTGCTCTTTATCTTTAGAAAGCTCTTGAAAATTTTTAATTTGATTCTCNTTTCCAATTAAATTAATTTGATTTNGATAAGAAGTTTCTAAAAATTTTTCAATAAAATTAATNTGGCTTCTTGAACTTGGAGCAATAAAATCCCCTTGTGACGNNAAATTCATGAATAAAAAATTCTCNGATATTGAGTNTCTTTCAAGTTTTTTTACCAGCGAGGTTTTAAATGGNCCAATAAAAAAGGCATTTTCAAANNTTTGNTCATCAAATGTATTTTCATCAACAAATCTTAAGTTATTATTAATTTTNAAGTCACTGTAAGCCTNNAGAATTCCTAACTGATAGTACATATTGAAAGATTGATGGTCTTTAATTTCNGGTATCAAAAATATNTATTCTCCTGNATATCGATTATCTAAATTGNTAGATGATAAGTTNGTTACAGAAGNGAATTTAAANTTACTTTTATCAGATGAAATTANATCTTTATTAGAAGCTTCATTTATTGTAGCGCAACCAGTTATTAAAAGAATGTAGAATAAANACTTTGAACAATTTTTTAACATGAATTTCTATATTATACCNACACCCATAGGAAATCTTGATGATCTCACCCTCAGAGCTAAAAAGATTTTAGAAAGTTTAGATTTTTTAATTGTTGAGAATAGAAAAGTCTCACAAAAACTTTTGACGAGCCACAACATACATATCAAAAAAATANTTGTTTATAACGATAACTCAACGGAAAAGGATAGGAAAAAAATAATATCTTTCTATAAATCNTCTNAAAAAGGTGGCATCATTTCAGATGCAGGCACTCCTCTCATTTCAGATCCGGGNTATAAGCTAATAANAANATTGATAAGCNAANGCATCAATATCATAAGCTTGCCAGGAGCAAATTCTATTACAACCTCTTTAGTTGCAAGCGGGNTNCCAACTNATAAATTTCANTTCTTGGGGTTTGCTCCTAGGCAGAAAGAAGCACAAGAAAAGCTCTTTACAACTATCAAANAATTTAAAGGAACTAGTATTTTCTTTGAATCTCCTTTAAGAGTTNCAAAGATACTATCGCGTTTAGAGAAGTTTGANGAAAAGCNTCAACTGGATGTCTGTTTAGCAAAAGAGCTTACAAAAGTTAATGAGACTTTTATTCGAGGNGACGTNCAACAAGTTCAAANTGAAATAAAGNAAAATTGCTCTATTCAAAAAGGAGAATTTGTTATTTTGGTCTCAACACACAATTGTGAATCTGAAGAAAATAATGTTGAGGAGTTATATCTAAATTTAAAAGGTTACTTACCCTTAAAAGATTTATCTGTTGTCATTTCTAAAATTTCAGGAGTTAAAAAAAACCTTTTGTATAAAAAATTTTTGCAACTCTCAAAAAAATCTAGATAATATANNTCAGAGTTGGTCGAGCTATCGCTTAGCATGCTAAGAGGAAAGTCCGGACTTCAAAGAGTAAGGTGCCAGTTAATTGCTGGGGAANGTGAGTTCACGGAAAGTGCAACAGAAAGTAAACCGCCATTTATGGTAAGGGTGAAAGGGTAAGGTAAGAGCTTACCGCTCAAATTAAAATTTGAGGCATTGAAAACCCCACCTGAAGCAATGCCAAATAGAGATTAAATTGTGTTTCTCGCACATAATCTGGGTAGGCAGCTTGAGTGTTTTGGTGACAAGACATCTAGATAAATGATAGCTAAAACAGAATCCGGCTTATAGACCAACTCTATTCTCTAAACTAAACTCTATATATGACGTGGCAAATTCTAGATACAAATTATGAACAAGCAAAGATTGCAATAATTGGTNTCGGGGGTGGAGGTGGAAATACAGTTCAACACATAATANATTCNGGTGTTGAGGGTGTAGAGTTTATATGTGCAAATACTGATGCTCAAGCACTAAGCATGGTTCAAAATGCAAAGANATTAAAGCTTGGTAAAGACGTTACAAAAGGCTTAGGGGCTGGAAATAATCCTGAATCGGGTAGAGTCGCAACTGAGGTNTGTCGAGAAGAAATTTCAGAGCTTCTTAAGAGCACTCAGATGCTATTTATTGCTGCCGGGATGGGCGGTGGAACTGGAACAGGTGGAGCACCTGTNATTGCAAAAATNGCGAAAGAATTAGGCATTNTAGTTGTGGGAGTTGTAACAACACCATTTAANACTGAAGGAGAGAAAAGACATAATCAAGCNAAGCTGGGNATCACAAAATTAATGGAGCATGTAGATTCTTTGATTGAAATAGATAATGAAAAAATCTTTGAGGTGTTCCCNCCTGAGACTCCAATTGACCAAGCATTTACCGCAGTTAATGATGTTCTNGTAAATGCAGTAAAAGGGGTTGCAAATATTGTTTTGAAGCCATCTAAAATAAATGTAGATTTTGCAGATGTTTCAGCAGTTATGTCTCAAAAAGGGATGGCTTTGATGGGCTATGGCTCTGCNTCAGGAGANAATAGAGCAGCTGAATCAATATTTAAAGCTCTCAATAATCCCTTTTTTGACAGCAATGAAGTNAGAAATGCGAAGGGTCTTTTGGTAAATGTTTGCGCCTCATCTAACATTTCTCAAATTGAGTTAAAAGAAATCCTTCAAGAAGCNCAGAANGTAAGCCAAGATGGGGTTGATGCAATACCGGGGCTTACAATTGACGAATCTTTTGGTGAATCAATAAGCGTNATAATAATTGCTACTGGTTTAAGAAGATTTGACCTTGGTGATTTCCAAAAACCACGTATNTTTACAACTACCTCACAGCTAAATCAACCTGATAATCCATATACAGACATAGATTCCTTAAAAAAAATTAATATTCAAGANACTCTAAGGAGATTTAAGAATTAAACATATTCCAGTTCTTTTAAATGAGGCTGTAGAAAATTTAATGCTCTCACCNAATGGAGTATTTNTAGATTGTACTTTTGGACAAGGTGGCCACTCTCNTGAAATTTTAAGGCGAATTAGCAAGTCTAGTAAATTATTTGCCTTTGATCTTGATTCAGAAGCAAAGAGTGCTTCAAAANAAATAACACATAAAAATTTTAAATTTATTCAAGATAACTTCAAAAATATTGGAAATTATTTTGATAAAGAATCCTTAGATGGGATCTTGATAGATTGTGGTGTTTCTTCTCCGCAACTTGATAATACTTCACGAGGCTTTAGTTTCAGGGGTGATGCCGCGTTAGATATGAGGTTTGGAGAGTCAGTAAAGAAAACGTGTGAAGAGGTTATCAATAATTACTCTGAAAGAGAACTAAAATATTTATTTCAGAATTATGGAGAAGAAAAACANTCTTCAAGAATCGCAAAAAAGATTGTAACTATAAGAAAAAAAACCCCTATTTCTACAACTAAAGAATTATCAGATNTAGTGATTTCTGTAAAAAAATCATTTAAAAAAATACATCCAGCAACCNAAGTTTTCCAAGCNCTAAGGATGGAAGTTAATGATGAGATCAATAATCTAAAAAANTGCTTAGNAGCTTCTAAAAGAATTTTGAAGAAAGGAGGCANTCTTGTTGTCATCTCATTCCATTCACTGGAGGANAGGATGGTAAAAAATACTTTNAAAGAAAAAATTAAATATCATGAAAAAGANATCCCTTTTACAAATGACCAGCTTCAAACTCCTAGCTTTTCAATNAGTAAAGTATTTAAACCACATCAAGAGGAAATTGACTTCAATCCTAGATCAAGAAGCTCTAAACTCAGAGTTATAAGAAAACTATGAAATTTAAAGACATCATAATTTGTTTACTAGTTTTGGTNGTAGCTATGCTAGCTTCAGTTAAAACCTATCTTGTATTTGATTACAAAAGAGGTTTTGTNTATCTTTCAGAAATTCAAAANTCTATNGATCTTCTAAAAAATGAGAATGCTAAGCTTAGTATTGAGCTGTCTCTTTTAAAAGAGNCACCCGCANCAGTTAGCACAATTCCAAGGGAAANTGAAAATGAGAAAGATTAATCTAATCTTTTTTATTTTTGCAATTTCTTTGCTAATACCTTTCATAAAGTTTTTTGATTTAAATCAAGAAAGAGANAGGTTTATTCTGGCTGGNAAATTTAGAGCCGAAGTNAAGGACCTAANGAGTTTCCCNAGGAAATCAATTGTAGATAGANATGGTAATGAATTAGCTCTTGATGTTCTTAGATCAACATTAATTTTTAAAAATAGTTCAGATAAATCTAAAGCNGAGGCTTTTTCAAAAATTGAAAATGAACCAATCTTTTTAACAAACCAAAGACGGATTTATTANGAAAAACAACTTTCAAAAAATTTTATTTCTAGACTTGAAGAAAACTGTGCATGTAANGCNNTATATGAAAGTATTTTTAGACGATATTACCCTTATGGTGGAATTATAAGCCCATTAATTGGATTTTCTGGCATAGACGGCGGCTTGGAGGGTATTGAGAAATCATATGAAAATTTCCTTAAATCAAGTTTTGAAGANCAAGATTTATTAAAAGATAGAAANGGGAGAAGGCTTGGTGGTGACTTAAGNCAATTTCTATCTGAAAGTAATTCGCCTCCACTNAGACTNACAATTGATATCAATTTACAANTTAAGCTTTTTGAAGAGTTACGGATGGCGATTTTAGCAGCAAAAGCNAAAGGGGGGTTTGGTCTTATTCTAGATATAAAAAATGGAGATGTCCTTGCAAGTGCTAGTTATCCAACTTATAACCCTAATAATTCTGAACGCGTCGTTCAGAGAAATAGAGTGGTAGANGAATTTATAGAACCTGGTTCTCTTGTGAAGCCTCTTACAGTTGCAGGAGCTCTAGAACGAGAAGTAGTAGATTATTCTACAGTTATAGATACCAATCCAGGGTATATAACTCTATCCTCCTTTAAAAAAGGAGAAGCTGGAGGAAAGAATCTTGGAGTTTTAACATTGAGTGAAGTTATATCCAAATCATCGCAAGTTGGNATCGCAAAAATTGCAGTAGAACTNGACACTCNACAAATAAGAGAAAATNTATGGTCATTTGGTATAGCTAGAGGNTGGGATATAGATTGGCCATCAATAAATTTNGGACATATTTTGGATCGTCCAAAGTTTTANGACATAGATAAAGCATCAATAGGCTATGGCTATCTAATNAACGCAAATTTACTACAAATTGCAAGNGCTTATAGTGTTTTTGGTAACGATGGCTNCAGAATTGAGCCAAGACTAACTTTTGATNACAAANCTGAAATAGAGAAGGTCCTAGAAAAGGATAATGCTGATTTTATTTTAAANGCNCTCCGAGAGACAGTTACAGACGGAACAGCAAAAAATTTAAAGAATTCGTCTGTGTCNATTGCAGGGAAAACAGGTACTGCTGAAAAATACATAGTTGGTGAGGGTTACGCGAATGATCGTTACGTTTCAAGTTTTGCAGGTATATTTCCATACGAGCAACCACAGTTTGTAATGGTAATTACGATTGATGAGCCNGATCCCAATAATTACTACGGAGGACAAGTTTCTGCACCTATAGTTCAAAGAATGTCTGAGTTCATGANTTCAAATAATTTTATAAGTGAATAGTATTAAAAAATTTATAAATTTNAAAAACAGATTTGTAGANCATAGNGAAGATATCCGAGATGGCGATACTTTCATTTCAATTAAAAATGGATATTCAAATCTTTCTGCAGATTTAATTGAAAAAGCAAACTATATTCTTTTAACCTCTCCGGGGCCTAGTGAAAGTAAAAAATTTGTGAATATTTCTGAACTTAAAGAAAAATACATAAAAGATATTGAAGAAATATATGGATTAAAAGAAAACCATTTCAATAAATTTTTTGTTACAGGNACAAATGGTAAAACNTCAACTATTCACTTTTTACGTCAGATTCTTAATTTCTCNGAATCAAGTTGTGCTTCAACTGGTACTCTTGGTAGATTTATAAACAACAAATTTTATGGTGGCCAGCGACTTACTACAGAAACCCCAATATTTATTAGGAATTTTCTGAGGGAATGTGAAAAAAATTCAGTACANAATATACTATTNGAAGCATCTTCGATTGGNATTGAGGAGAAACGTCTTTCTGGNCTNTCTNTAGACCATGCAGCTCTCTCTAATATTTCTAGAGATCACCTGAATTATCATGGAAANATAGAAAATTACGTAGATGCAAAANTGAAATTAGTTAAATCTTGCAAGCAAACATTTACATATGTAAAACAAGATCAGTTATCTGAACGAATAAAAAATTCGTTTAAAGGAAATGCTCTTTATTCAATTTCTATTGACGACCCNAAGTCAGATATAAGTATTAAGGTAAAAAAAATATTNAAAGATGGAATAATAGAATTTACNGCAGAAACTCCGTGGGGAAANTTTCAAAATGGGGTTAAATTATTTGCTGAATATAATNTGCTAAATCTTTTTCTTGGTCTGCCTTTTTTTCTCTCTTGTTCAAAAAATATTGATTTATTTTCTAACAGTTTAAATANATTAAGACTACCAAATGGTCGTATGCAACTTTTTGAGAAAAATGAAAAAAGAATTTTTGTTGATTTTGCTCATACTCCTGACGCAATTAAAAAAACNCTGATAAATATNAAGAAAACAAAACCTAGAGGCCTAATTCTTGTCTTAGGAGCAGGGGGAGATCAGGATCAAGGAAAAAGAGCAGAAATGGGAGAGATTGCAGAAAACTATGCTGANTATCTAATTGTTACTTCAGATAATCCAAGGTTTGAGGATCCTGATGAAATATCTAAAATGATAACAAGCAAAATTAGCAAAGNTTTTAATTTTGAAATAGAAAATGATCGTGGAAAAGCAATTATGAAGGCTTTTAAAANTTTAAAAGANTATGAAGTTTTAGTCATAGCAGGCAAAGGGCATGAAGANTATCAGATAGTTGGTAATAATAAAGAATATTTTTCAGATGTTGAAGAGGTTAGAAAATGTTTAGAGTTGCTGGATTAAATACAAATAATGATTTTTCAAAATTCTTAAATGGGAAAGACANNAAAAATATTGAGTCNATCCACAGCATCTCTTTTGATTCAAGAAAGATTAAAAANGGAGAACTTTTCATTCCACTTAAAGGNGAGCATTTTAATGGCCACAACTTTNTACAGCAAGCAGTTGATAAAGGAGCCTTTGCTCTGTGTGAAAACAAAAAACTCCAACACAAAAATATTATCTTGGTAGAAAATGTTTACNTAGCTTTACTTAAATTATGCCAAGAGAATATTCAACAACTTCAANTGAAGACTATTTTTATTACNGGTAGTTTCGGTAAAACAACTCTNAAAGAAATGTTNAAAAAATCNCTTGGCAACGATTGCCATGCAAGTCACTCTAACCAAAACAATCAGTTTGGCATTCCATATACAATCTTGAGCTGTAGTANTAAAAAAAAGTACTTAATNGTTGAGTGTGGTGCCCGNAAAAAAGGAGATTTTGATGAAATTTCTGATTATTTAAAGTGCGATATATTTATACTTACNGGCATCGCACACAATCATATTGAGACTATGGGAAGNATAAGTAATATTNAGAAAACAAAGCTTGNATTNCTTAAATGTCTCAAAAATAAGAACCNNTTCATTGATGGACGGAAATTAATTAATCAGNACTATATTAATAACAATATTAAGATGGCCACNAAAGCAATTCATTTGCTTGGAAAAAATATTAAAGATACCNCATTTANAACGGAACCTCCGTCTGGCAGGGGNAATGTTATAAAATTTGGNGGNGGTGNAATTATTGATCAGACTTATAACTCTAGCCCTCATACATTAATTGAGACTACTAAAAATCTAGATNCNAAGAAACATATACTAATTTTAGGAGATATGGCAGAACTTGGAGGNAGCGAGAAAAAAATTCATGAAGAAATNCTTAAAAAGTTATCAAAATTTGAAATACTCGTGACTGGAAAGATTTTTGGTGAAATTGCTAAGAAAAAAGAACTGTCAAATATANTTTATTTTNGGGATATCAAATCATTCCCAAGCAAGTATCTTTTAACAAAATTACAAAACAATAAAAAACTTTACTTTAAGGGGTCTCGCTCTAGTAGAATGGAAATTTATATAAATGCTTTAATCAATGGTTGAATATNTTCTAAGCCTATCCCCAGAAACAACAGGNATCCTNAATATATTCTCATATCTCTCAACACGTACAATTATCTCAACTTTAACTGGACTGTTGCTTGTCTTATTATTTGGAGACAAATTTATTCAATTAATTAAAAAATTTCAATTTAATCAAAATTTTGATGGCCGTGCTCCTCAGGCTCATAAAAAAAAGGATGGAACACCTACAATGGGAGGTGTTCTAATTATTGGAAGTGTGGTATTTTCCGGACTTATTTGGGGAGATCTTTCAAACAAATATTTACTTTTGGGCCTGTTCTGTTTATCAAGTTTTGCTGTAATTGGCTTTATAGATGATTACAAAAAGATTTTCTCTCTAGACTCTAAGGGCTTATCTTCTTCAACAAAAATATTNTATCAAATAATAGTTGCTTTTTTTATTTCAATTTCACTATTTATAACCTCTGATGTTTCAACAGATTTAGCATATATTGTTCCATTTTTTAAAAATGTCTCAATNGATNTAGGCATAGGTTTTATTTTTATATCAGTATTTATTATTGTTGGTAGCTCTAATGCAGTAAATCTAACAGATGGCCTAGATGGCCTTGCTATTCTTCCGGTAATTATAATTACGGCAGCACTGGGTATAATAGCCTGGGCTGCTGGGAATATAATCGCAGCTGACTATTTATATATTCCATATTTGGTATCCACTGGAGAGCTTCTTGTTCTTTGTGGTGCCCTTATTGGTGCTGGAATAGGTTTTCTATGGTTTAATGCTTATCCTGCGCAGGTCTTTATGGGAGATATAGGCTCTCTTTCAATGGGAGCATTTATTGCATTTGTAGCAATTGTAGTTAGACACGAAATTGTTTTTGCTGTAATGTCAGCGGTCTTTGTAATGGAGGCACTGAGCGTGATACTGCAAGTTGGTTCATTCAAAATTCGAAAAAAAAGAGTTTTTAAAATGGCTCCAATTCATCATCACTTTGAACTGAGTGGGTGGAAGGAACCTAAAATAATAGTTAGATTTTGGATAATAACTTTTATTTTTGTTCTCATAGGCTTATCACTTCTTAAAATAAGATAATGCAAAAAATACTAATTCTAGGTTATGGGAAGACTGGAAAATCTTTTGAAAGCTATTTGAAAGATAAAAATCTGTCTTTTAGTATCTTTGACCAACATACTGCTTCTGGTCAGAAATCAAATTTAAGTGCAGCCTCTTTTGTTTCAAAAGAGGAAGCAATGACCTATGAAAAATTTTATGTATCACCTGGCATTAACCTAAAAAAATTTTTTAATAACCACATTTCGGCGGATGCAACATTAATTTCTGATATAGATTTATTTTTTCAAGAGAATCAATCATTTAAAATTGGCATTACAGGCACAAATGGAAAAAGTTCATTTACCCACTATTTAAACCAAGCACTAAATAGTGTTTCTTCATCTGTAGCACTAGGAAATTTTGGTGATCCATTGCCAGCTAATGTTTTTCATGACAAAAAATATAGTGTTATCGAACTTTCAAGCTTTCAGCTTGATAAGATGCAAAAGAACTCTCTTGACCTAGCGGTTTTAATTAACATTACATCAGATCACCTTGATTATCATGACACCCTGGAAAATTATAGAAATGCAAAAATGAAAATTTTCTGCTCAGGAAAACAAACAATGATTTTAAGTCACTTAAAAAGTCTTCAAGAACAGGCGACGGAAATTGCTTTGAGATTAGAGCCGAAGCTTAACACCCAAAAAATTTCTTATAAAAACCTTCCTCATAGATTAGAAATGATTTCTAGTAAAATTTTTAATGATTCAAAATCAACAAATATAGCTTCGTTAAAATACGCTCTTTCTAGTCTTAGTTTCAAGGGCGACCTATTAATGTGTGGAGATCCAAAAAAAGAAAAATGGTCAAATCTATTTATCCCATTAGTTAATGAGATAATAATTTTTGGGAAACATTCAGAAGAAATTTATTCTTTGATTCAGAACAAAAATAAAATCTGTTTTAACACTATGGAAGAGGCAATAAATTATTTATCATTTGAGAATAATATTCTTTTCTCACCTGGCAACCCAAGTGGTGACGATTTTAAAAACTTTGAAGAAAGAGGCAAAAAATTCTGCGAACTTATTTTGAGAGAAAATAGTGAATAAACCAGAACCATTATTTGATAGGTTTATTGTTATTCCCTTTATTTGCTTAACTTTAATTAGTTTGGTATTTATTTTTTCATCTTCAAGCGTAATTTCATATGAAAAATTCTCGAATCCATTTTTTTATCTTAATAGACAGTTAATTGCTATTTCAATTTCCATTGTAGCTGCATCAGTATTTCTGTTTGTGCCTATGTCTTTTCATAAAGAGAATGGGGCACTGTTAATTTTCTCATCATTATTCCTTCTTATTTTGGTAGCTATCCCTATGTTTGGAACTGAAGTTAATGGAAGCCGAAGGTGGATTAATCTATTTGGATTATTTAATATTCAGCCCTCAGAGATTGCAAAAGTTTTTATACCAATATACTTATGTGGCTACTGCCTAAGGAGGAAGGAGCAACTTGAGAGTTCTTGGTATGGGTTCCTAAAACCATTATTACTTATTAGCTTATGTTGCATCCTTTTGTTGCTCGAACCAGACGTCGGAGCAACTGTAGTTCTCTTTGGAATTGGTATAGTTATTCTATTTGCAGGTGGGGCAAAATTTTCACAACTAGCATCTTTAGCATTAATTTTTGTATTATTAATTTCAATATTTGTATATTTTGATGAAACTAGGCTAACAAGAGTTTTGAGTTTTTCTGATCCATTTGATGACCCTACAAAAACTGATTACCAATTACTAAATGCTCTCATAGCATCTGTTCAAGGTGGTCTATTTGGGCTTGGAATTGGTGAGAGCACTCAAAAATATTTCTTTCTTCCTGAAGCGCATACAGATTTTATTTTTTCGATATATATGGAAGAAACAGGTCTATTTGGCTTAATAGTTTTGATTGGAATATATCTAACAATCCTTTCAAGATTATTCAATCTTTCAAATCTTGCTATGAAAAAAAACTTTTATTTTAACGGTCTAATAATTATTGCATTTGCATTAATATTTTTTATACAGACAATTTTAAATATATTCGTAAATATAGGCATAGTTCCTACCAAAGGATTAGCACTGCCCTTTATAAGTTATGGCAGATCGAGTGTTATTATGAACTTTATAGCGCTTGCCATAATGTTGAGAGCAAGCTGGGAATTCAGAAATAACATAAGATGAAATTAGCGATTTTTGCAGCCGGAACAGGCGGACATATATTTCCAGCGCTATCAATTGCTGGGCAGTTTAAAAAAGAACAAATACTTTTTTTTGCATCAAACCGAACTATTGAAAAAGATATTTTCAAAAAAAGTGAGTTCAATGTAGTTCATTTAAATTTCTCTGGGTTTAGAGGAAAAAGTTTAGTTAAAAAAATATTTTGGCTAATAAAATTACCATTTATTCTATACAGCACATTAAATAAGTTCAAAGAATTTGAAGCAGATAAAATTCTCATTATGGGAGGCTATATTTCAATCTTAGGCTATTTAGTTTCAGTTCTCTCGAAGGCAGATTTATATATTCACGAACAAAACTCAGTTATGGGAACAGCTAATAAAATTGCCTCAAAGCGAGCCAGAAAAATATTTTCTGGATTTCATCTTGGATTACAAAATGAGCTTCATCTAGGAAACCCTTTGCGAGAGGAATTTCATAAAATATCTTATTTAGATATACCAGATAAGAAGAATATCTTGGTGTTAGGTGGTAGCCAAGGATCATCTTTTCTCATCAAAAACTTACCAGAATCAATTTTACCTCTTTCTAAAAAATTGAAAATAATTTTTCAAACTGGAATGAATGACCCCCCCTTTATTAAAAACATTGAATTTGTTGAATTTATAAATAATCTTCCTGAATTATTAAGAAGCACACAATTTATAATCTGTAGGTCTGGTGCCATTACTGTTGCTGAGATACAGGCATGTGGAATACCAGCAATCTTTATCCCTCTTGCAAATGCTGTTGATAATCATCAGTTTTTGAATGCAAAAGAGGCATGCAAATTAGGAGGAGGCATAATAATAAATGAAAGTGATTTTCTAAGGAGTGATTGCTCTGAAAAAATCTTATCATTTAGTAATAAAAATATGATTGAACTAAGCAAACACATGAAAAAAGACTTACATTTAAATTCAGCTAAAAGGATTTCAGATGAAATTAAGCAAGATTAAAAATATTCATTTTATAGGGATTGGTGGAGTTGGCATGGTTGGAATTGCTGAAATGCTTATTAATCAGGGATATCGTATAAGCGGAAGTGACCTTGTAAATAATAAAAATGTTAAGAGGTTGAAGAAGCTAGGAGCAGCAATATCTATTGGCCACAACAAAAAAAATATTAGTAATTGTGATGTTGTTGTATTTTCATCAGCTGTAGGTAAAAATAATCCCGAAATAAGAGAGGCAAAACGTAAATTAAAAATTATTATCCCAAGAGCAGAAATGCTTTCGAGTTTAATGAAGGGCTATCAAAGTATCGCTGTTGCTGGCTCGCATGGCAAAACTACAACTACTAGTCTGATTTCATATATATTCACTGAAGCCTCATTAGACCCTACTTACATAATAGGAGGAAGAATAATAGGTAATGAAAACAAAAGCATCCTAGGAAAAAGCGATTATATCATTGTCGAAGCTGATGAAAGTGATGGATCATTTTTGCACTTAAATCCTGAAATAAGCGTATTAACAAACATCGATGATGATCATTTAGATTTCTACGATAACCAATCAGAAAAATTAGAAAAAACTTTTTTCAATTTTATGGAAAAATTACCTTTTTTTGGCACTGCAGTTATATGTGTTGATTGTAAAAAATCTCAAAAACTATTTAGTAAGCTTTCGCGTCCAAAAATTTCTTATGGCTTCAGCAAGCTATCAGATTTTTCAATAAATTCTCACATTCAAAAATCTGAATATCAGGAATTCCAAGTCTTTGAAAAAGAGACAAACAAAACCTATAAATTTAAACTTAAAATCCCCGGAAAGCACAATGCCTTAAATGCTGTTGCATCATTTATAGTTTCTAAAAGAGCAGGAATTAAAATTACAAAAATTAAAAACTCTTTAGCTAGTTTTAATGGAGTTTCAAGAAGGCTTGAAAATAAAGGGAATAGATTAATTGGAAATTCAATGATTACCCTTTTGGATGATTATGGTCATCATCCAGCTGAAATCAAAGCTACGATCTCTGCAGTAAAAAGTTCGTTTAAGAAAAGAAAAATTACTATGATTTTTCAACCTCATAGATTTTCAAGGTCAGTACAGCTTTTTGACCAATTTATTGAGGTCTTATCAAAGGTAGATAGACTCATAGTAATGGACATATATTCTGCTAATGAAGAGAATCCAACTGGAATATCATCTTATGACTTCGTTGCTAAGTTAGTTGCTAAAAAGATAGAGGCATACCATGGAAAAAATCTTTCTTCAATAAACAAAATTTTAGAGGATAAGCTTCAGCCAGATGATATTCTTCTTACCCAGGGTGCAGGAAATATTTCTGATATTTCATCATCTATAGAAAAGATGTATAAATGAAAAAAGTTTTGGTAGTTTATGGAGGCATATCAGATGAAAAAGAAATATCATTATTATCTGCAAAATCAATTCTAGAAAACATTTCTAAAAAAGAGTTCTCCGCAAAAAAAATAGATCTTATCGACCTTGATATTGATAAGATATCGAACGATGAAATAGTTTTTATTGCCGTACATGGAGAGGGTGGTGAAGATGGGAATCTTCAAAATGAATTTGAAACGAAAGGAATAAAGTTTACTGGATCAGGGTCAGAGGCAACACGAAAATGTTGGGACAAGAACTTATCTAAAAAAATCATGGTAGATAATGATATCCGAACACCAAATTTTATTTTTTTAGATAGACAGCATACAGAAATTGACAATGATTTTATCTCCTCATCAAAAAACTATTTTGTAAAACCCACTACAAATGGATCTAGTTTGGGAATAAGTAAGGTTTCAAATTTAAAAGAGCTTCAAGATGCGATTTATATTGCTAAAAAGTTTTCACCAGCTGTTATAGTTGAAGAAGCTTTCGATATTAATGAATATACAGTTGCAATATTAGATGGTAAAGCACTTTCGCCATTAGAAATTAAGGTTGACGTTCCAAGTGGATATTACGATTTTGAGGCGAAATATGTATCAAAGAATACCCAAAAATTACCCATTCTTAATCAAAAATTAATAGATGAACTTAAGCAGCTTGGTTTAAGTGCTTACAGAGCTCACGGTTGTAGTGGTTGGGCAAGGGTGGATATAGTTTTTAATGGTGAAGATCACGCAGTAATTGAAATAAATACCGTTCCAGGATTTACCAGAAAAAGTTTATTTCCGTTTGCAGCATTTCATGATGGGATTTCTTATCAAGATTTAATATCTAGAATTATTAAAAGCGTATAGAACGTTAATCCAAATCCAATTATGATAGTGGAAATAATTTAAAATATGATTTGTAATATTGACTTTGGAACATCAAAAATAACGACCACACTGGCCTCGGGTGAAATCGATAATCTAGAGATTTTAGATTTTTCCTCTGTTTCGACTTCAGGCTTAAAAAAAGGTTCTATTATTAATATCATTGATACTTCAAAAGCTGTTGAGCAATCAGTAAATGATTTAAGAACAAGAAATAATATAAAGATAAAAGATGTTTTTGTTTCTTTTTCAGGAGAATCAATATCGAGCACAAATTCCATGGGCGTCTCAACAATAAGGGATAAACAAGTGTCTTACAGAGATATGCAATCTGCATGGAATACCTCTATTTCAATGAGTGTTCCAAAAGATAAAGAATTAATTGATGTAATAACCTCTCAATTTATTATAGATGGGCAATCAGGAATAATAGATCCGCGAGGAATGTCAGGAGGAAGGCTTGAAGTTAGCACCCACTTAATTTATTGCTCTATCAATGCAGTAAACAACCTAAAGTTATGTGTTGAGAAGATTAATAAACTTAAGATTAAAAAATTTTTCTATAATCAGCTTGGAAGCGCAGAGTCAATATTATCTAATAATCAAAAAGAGCTTGGAGTATGCCTAATTGATTTAGGAGCAGGGACAACTGACATAACTGTTTATAAGAAAGGCACCATTATTTTTTCTAAAGTTCTTCCGTATGCAGGAGATTTTATTACAGAATCAGTTGCGCTATCTCTGAAAATACCGTCTTTCCATGCAGAAGAAATAAAAATGAAATATGGATCAGCCATAGCAGACGACATCCAGGATGAGGTTCTAAAATTAAAAGGATTAGACAACAATAGCGAAATTGAAATCTCAAAAAAAGCTCTATGTGAAATCATTGAACACAATTTATCAATAATAATAAGAAATTGTATGAGTACAATTGAGCAAAACGGACTTCAAGATAGTGTTGCTACAGGCTTTGTATTGTCCGGAGGAACAGCAAACCTTGAAAACATAGTTAAGTTAGGCGAGGTAATTTCTCAAAAAGACTTTAAAATAGGGTCTCCAGAGTTTTCAAATATAAAAAATGTAGACAATCTAAATAAACCACAATTTGCTGCGTCTCTAGGGATGGCAAAATATTGTGCTGAAGTAGACGATAAAGAGTTTACCTTTAATAGAAGCAAGGGTATCATAGGCCGGACGCTTGAATGGTTGAGATCAGAAATGTAATGCAAAACTACGAATTAATGCTACTTATTAACCCAAATATTGGTGATGCTATGGACTCACTTTTAGAATCTATAAAGAAAATCGTTTCTGACAATAAAGGGGAGCTAACTGATACAAAAATATTAGGAAAAAGGCAGCTTGCCTACCCTATCAATAACATGAATTTTGCTAATTATGTTCATCTTGACTTAAAAGTTGATAAAAGCACTCTNAAGNCTCTTGAAGAAAAATTTAAATTNGAACAGGATGTCTACAGACANTTAACTGTAAAGATTGGAAAATAAAATGACAGAAGAAAAGAAAATAAGTTTCGATTACAAAGATGCAGATTCCTTAAGACCATTNATATCAGAAAATGGAAAAATTCTNTCAACAAGATATACCAGGCTTGATGCAAAACAACAACGAAAACTTACAAAAGCAGTAAAAAGAGCAAGGATTCTTGGAATCATACCTTTTACCGATAAACANAAAANAGAATCAAAGTAATGAAAGTAGTTCTGGTAACAAAGATTAAAAATCTTGGAGAAATTGGNGACATNGTTGANGTTAAGTCAGGGTTNGCTAGAAACTTTTTANTACCNTATCACAAAGCACTTCCNGCAACTGATGANTATATNAAAAGTTTTGAAGAGAAAAAAGAAGAGTATCTCAAAAAAGCAAATGATGAATTATCGNANGCCGAAGGAAATGCAATTAAGCTTGAGAAAATTAAAATTTCTATTAAAGCAAATGCACAAGAGAGNGGAGCGCTTTTTGGCTCTGTNGGTAATCTAGAGATTCTTGGTGCTTTACATGANGCTGGNGCAGATTTTGTTACAAAATCTTCAATTATTCTNCCTGATGGCCCCATAAAAGAAGTNGGCGAATTTAATATAAATGTTGAACTTCATCCTGAAATAGTTAAATCTATTAATGTAGAAGTTTTATCAGCCTAATGCCAAATAATAATACAGAAGCTGAGCAAGCCGTTTTAGGCTCTTTGCTCTTATCCAGAGAAAAGTACCCAGAGGTGGATGCTTTNCTAAGTTCAAGTGATTTTGAATCAGAAGTACATAAAGAAATNTATGAGTGTATAAAAAGCATNGCTGACAAAGGCAAACCCATTGACCANATTACTGTTTCAAAACAACTAGATAGAAATAATACTTTGCAGAGAGTTGGAGGCCTAGATTATCTGAAAGAACTTCAATCTATTCCTGTATCAGCACTAGCAGCTGANAGNTATGCGAACTTGGTCAAGGATCAATCAATAGACCGAAANCTCAGAAGAGTTTTGCAGCAACTTATTAGCCTTTCAGAAAACCCAAAAGGGAAATCTAGCGACGATATTCTTAATGAGGCCGAAGCAAAAATTTTTGAACTCTCTGAAAATAGGACAAAAGAGGANTCACTGAAACAAGTAAAAACATTTGTAAAAGGTGTTCGTGAGAAATTAGAGATGCTTTCAACTTTAGAAGGAGANCTCATTGGAATATCCTCAGGNTTCAAAGTAATTGACAATGTAACAAAAGGTTTAAAAGAGGAAGAGCTAATTGTGATCGCAGGTAGGCCAAGCATGGGNAAGACATCCCTTGCTATGAATATTGCCGAGAATGTAGCAAAAAATGAAGATGGTTGNGTTGCAGTTTTTAGTCTNGAGATGTCATCAGAATCTTTAACATCTAGAATGNTAGGGTCAATGGCAAGCATTAACCAACAACAATTCATGGTAGGAAAAAATTTAACTCAGAGAAATTGGGAAAAAATTTATGATCAAAGTGCAAAGCTTAGTGAGCTTGAAATTTTTATAGATGANTCTGCAAATATTAACCCAATGGAAATTAGGGCTAAATGCAGAAGGTTAGCAAAACAGTTTAGAAATAAGGGNGGAGTGAAACTNGTTGTAATTGATTACATACAACTTATGCAGATGCCTGGAAAATCTGAGAATAGAGTTAACGAATTGTCTGATATTTCTCGCGCCTTGAANCAACTAGCTAAGGAAATCAAAGCACCAGTAATTATCCTTTCACAGCTCAACAGAATGGTTGAGCAAAGACCAAATAAAAGACCTCAAATGTCAGACTTAAGAGATTCTGGAGCGATTGAACAAGANGCAGATTTAATATTTATGCTTTATAGAGACTATGTTTATAAAAAAGCTGAAGAGTGGAAAGCAGTTACTGAGNTAAGATTNGTAAAACATAGAAANGGGCCTACTAAAAATTTACTATTGGCGTTCAAAGAAGAGCTTACAAAGTTTACTGATCTTGACCCGCAAACTTATAAAGAATATCAAGACGAGTATGAGACAAACAGAACTTCTGATTAGTCTCTCAAACCTTGAGAATAACTTAAATATATTAAGAAACAAAACTCAATCATCTATTCAAGCAGTTGTTAAGGCCAATGCCTACGGGCTTACATATGAAGAAGTCCTTGNTGTTACAGAAAATTACGTCGAATCATATTCAGTGATAACTTTAGATGANGCAATNNAGCTTAGAAAANTAACNAATAAGCCAGTTTTGATGCTTCAGGGTGTCCATGAAGAGAATGATTATAAANAGGTTCAAGAACATNGCTTAGATTTTGTAGTNCATTCNTTTTGGCAAATTGAAAATTTAAATAAATTTNATNTCGGTAATTCTAGTATTTGGCTAAAGATNAACACTGGTATGAACCGTTTGGGTTTTGATAGAGACGATTTCTTTAGATATTATGACTTTATNAATGCCCTGAATAGCAGAGAAGTAGTTTTAATGTCGCATCTTGCAGCCTCAAATGATATNGAAAACCCACAAAATAATNATCAAATAGNTACTTTTACAGAACTTACTAAAGACAAAGATAATAGAAAAAGTCTTGCAAATTCTGGTGGAATATTTAACTTTCAAAAATCTCATTTTGATGTTGTTAGACCNGGTATTGCAATNTATGGAGGGGGAGGCAGGTTCNTAGANCATGGCTTGAAGCCTGTATCAAAACTTAGATCAAAAATAATTTCCAAACGAANAGTAAAGAAGAATGACCCTATAGGNTATGATGGCTTATGGANAGCTGATGTAGANACTACCATCTGCTATGTGCCTATTGGATATGCAGATGGAATCCCTTATTTTACATTCCAAAAAGATGTTCAAATAAACGGAAAAAATTTTAAAACTGTCGGCAAAGTAAACATGGATCTTATAGCNATAAACATAGGTGATGATGAGTCAATTAAGGTAGGTGATTGGGTNGATTTTTGGGGCTTTGATACTGATATTGGANAACTATCAAAAGAGTTTAATACAATTTCATATCAATTATTAACAAATTTATCGGGTAGAGTTGCTAAAAATTATTTAGAATAGCCTTTTAATCATTTAAATTTGTTTTGCTAAAAGATACACGATTTATTTTCGTAACCGGTGGAGTTGTTTCTTCTCTAGGTAAGGGTATCGCTTCTGCATCTATAGGAGCTATTTTAGAATCAAAAGGATATTCAGTAACTGTCATTAAAATGGATCCATATTTTAATGTTGATCCTGGTACGATGAGCCCCTTTCAACACGGAGANGTATTTGTNACNGAGGATGGCACCGAAACAGATCTTGACCTTGGCCACTATGAACGGTTCATAAATCACAAGTGTACACGCAAAAATAACTTTACAGCTGGAAAAATATATTANTCTGTTCTAAAGAAAGAGAGAAAAGGTGAATATTTAGGAAAAACAGTTCAAGTGATTCCACACATTACCGATCAGATTAAGAAAAANATTATCTCTGCTTCGGTGGGATTTGATATTGCTATTGTAGAGATTGGAGGCACTGTTGGTGATATTGAAAGCCAACCGTTTGTTGAGTCNATACGTCAATTAGGNTTGGAGTTAAAGTCTTTTCAGACACTCTTCTTNCACCTAACACTTGTCCCATACCTTAAGAATGCAGGTGAGCTTAAAACAAAACCAACTCANCATTCTGTTAAAGAATTTAGATCATTAGGCTTNCANCCAGATATTTTATTATGTAGATCAGATTTTGAAATTCCACAGGAATCTAAAGAAAAAATTGCATTGTTTTGTTCCATGCCAAAAAATGGGGTTTTCTCTCTTCCAAATCTAGATACAATCTATCAAGTTCCCGTTTTTCTTGCTAACCAAGGCATAGATGAAATCCTTACACAAAAAATGCATCTAGATAAAACCAAACCTAATTTAACAGCTTGGAAAANAGTAGTGAAAAGAAAATTATTCCCAAAAAAACAAGTAAATGTTTCCTTTGTTGGCAAATATGTTGATCTAAAAGATGCTTATTTTTCACTAACGGAAGCTTTAGATCATGCTGGNATTAAAAATGATACCAAAGTAAACATTAANCTNATTAATTCTGAAGATTTAAATNCAAGAAACTANAAGAGAGCNNTAAANAAATCAGATGCAATTCTTGTTCCAGGTGGTTTTGGTGATAGAGGGATTGAAGGGATGATATTAGCTGCAAGATTTTCTAGAGAGCACAACATTCCATATCTAGGTATTTGTCTTGGGCTGCAAATTGCCATAATAGATATTGCACGGAGCTTGTGTGGTCTCAAAGATGCAAACAGCACTGAATTCAAACCTAGAACNAAAAACAAAGTTATNTCTCTAGTTACAGAGTGGCAAAATAAAGATGGTTCTACNGAAAAAAGAAATAAAAATTCTGATTTAGGTGGAACAATGAGGCTAGGCTCTCAAAANGCCCATATTATTAAAGGCACTAAGGCTTCAAGGCTCTATAANACAAAAACAATTTTTGAAAGACATAGACACAGATTTGAAGTTAATCCTGAATATTTAAATTTATTGGAGGNGAAAGGTCTAGTTGTTTCTGCTAGGTCAGATTTCCATAACCTAGTAGAGATGATTGAAATAAAGAATCATCCATGGTTTATTGCTTGTCAATTTCACCCAGAATTCACTTCAAACCCTAAAACAGGACATCCCTTATTTAACGATTTTATAAAGAAAGCAGTAGAATTAAGTGGTAAATAATGAAATTTGATAAATCTTTAATCTCTAATAAAAAAAAATTAACTATCTTTGGTGGGGTTAATGTAATTGAGAGTGACGAAGTGCTGTTTAAGGTAGCTGAAGAATTTTCAAACTTGTCAAATGAATTAGGGTTTAACTATGTTTTCAAGGCCTCTTTTGATAAAGCGAATAGGTCATCACTTGATTCCTACAGAGGGCCTGGTTTAGAAGCAGGGTTAGAAAGTCTTGAAAGGGTTAAACAAAGGTTTGATTTACCTTTGATAACAGACATACATGAACCTAGTCAAGCGAAAATTGTAGCCGAAGTCTGTGAGATAATACAGATACCTGCATTTTTATGTAGGCAAACAGATCTTGTAGTCTCTGCAGCAAAAACAAAAAAAATACTTAATATTAAGAAGCCACAATTTTCTTCAGCTAGTGAGATGTCCCATGTTATATCAAAATGCAAATCTGTTGGGAATGATGACGTAATATTATGTGAGCGTGGGAGCTCATTTGGATATAATAATCTTGTTGTCGATACGTTAAATTTTCAAATACTTAAAGATTTAGAGAAACCAGTTTTTTTTGATGTTACCCATTCTCTGCAACAGCCAGGGGCCCTAGAAAAGAGTACAGGAGGGAGAGGAAAGTATGTTTTTGATCTTGCAAAAGCAGGTATCTCTCAATCAATAGCCGGTTTATTTATTGAGACTCATCCAGATCCATCAAAAGCTAAATGCGATGGTCCATGCGCACTTCAACTTGTTGAATTAAAGAGCTTTCTTGAAAAAATTCTTCTTTTAGATGAAGTTGTAAAAAAACTTTAATTTATGAAGATTAAATCTGTAAAATCACTTGAGGTCCTAGACTCTAGAGGGAAGCCAACAATTTTAACTACAGTTTTTCTTGAGGACGGCTCTACAGGCACTGCTATGGTTCCTAGTGGAGCATCAACTGGCACACTGGAAGCTCATGAACTTAATGATAATAATTTAAGAAGATATAATGGGTTCGGAAAGTTAAAGGCTGTTAAAAATTCAAATACTAGAATTGCAGAAGCACTAGTTGATCAAAACTCATTAGATCAAGAAAAAATCGATCAAAGACTCATTGAAATTGATGGCACTCCAAATAAAAGTTCCCTTGGGGCAAATAGTATCTTAGCTGCATCTTTATCAGTTGCAAAAGCATCAGCATCCTCAATGAATACACCATTATACGAATACATTAATATGACTTTTAATAGAATGTTTTCTGAAAAGGTTCAAATGTCTCTCCCCCGACCAATGCTAAATATTTTTAATGGTGGAAGTCATGCCAATAATTCAATTGATATTCAGGAATTTATGATTATTCCATCAAAAAATAATGATTTTCATGAGGGATTAAGAATGTCATCCGAGGTTTATATGAAACTTAAAGATATTCTTTCTAATAAGGGTTTGAGCACAACTGTTGGGGATGAGGGTGGATTTGCTCCGGATCTAAAAACTAATGAAGAAGTCATTGAACATATTATTGAAGCTATTGAAAAGTCAGGTTACAGATTTGGAGAAGATATCTTTTTGGCATTAGATTGCGCTGCGACAGAATTTTTTAAATCGGATAAATATGTTCTAGAAGGCGAAGGAAAAAATCTTTCAACATTTGAAATGATTGATTATCTTGAAGATCTTGCAAAAAGATTCGAAATTATTTCGATTGAGGACCCACTGAATGAGAACGATTGGGATGGTTGGGCTAAGATTACAAAACAATTAAAGAACACCCAGGTCGTGGGGGATGATATTTTTGTTACCCAGGAAAAACTTTTACAAAAAGGGATTGAATCAGGGGCTGGGAATGCAATCTTAATTAAATTAAATCAAGTAGGAACTTTGTCAGAGACTCTTTCTTGTATTAATCTTGCAAAAAGGGAGGGTTTTGAAACCATTGTCTCACATCGTTCTGGCGAAACAGAGGATACTTTCATCTCAGATCTCTCTGTGGGCATTGATGCAAAACAAATTAAGACTGGTGCACCTGCAAGGTCTGACAGAACAGCAAAATATAACAGACTTCTGGTTATAGGTAATGAAATTTATCCATGAGGAGCAGGGAAAAATTAACTTATTTTTTAGTTTTTGTTCTTTTAGCTTTAACGTCAATAATCATACTTTCAGACATTCTTTATAATGATTATAGTTTTGAAAAAAACCAAGAACTTAAAGGAATATTAAATGAGAAGGAAAGTGAATTAATTCTTTTGAATGAAGAGAACCTTGCTTTAAAAGAAAAAATTCTGATGCAAAGAGAAGGTTTTGAATCCGGTGAAAAAGAAATTTTTCAAAAAAATGAACCAGAACAAAAAGAAGATTTAAAAAATAATGACGATCCAAAATAAAAATATTTACGCAATAATACCTTCTGCAGGCCAAGGCACAAGAATGGCCTCTTCAAAAGCCAAACAATACCTTCCAATCGGAGATAAATCTATAATTGAAAAAACAGTTTCACATTTTCTGGATGCAAATATTTTTGAAAGGATAATTATCCCAATAGCAAAAGATGACAATGATATTAAAGAAATGGGTTTTTACAATAATCCCAAGATTAAATTAATCCAAGGGGGAAATACAAGGTCTCATTCTGTTTTAAATGCTCTTCAAGATGTTGAGGGGGAATCAATTGTTATGATTCATGATGCAGTGAGACCTTATATAAGTGCTGAGGAAATTATAATTCTTAAAGATAGATTTATAGAGTTACAATCAGAAATCTTGATATATGGGATTCCAGTATATGAATCTTTAAAGATGATTGATAAGCAATCTTTAAAATTTTCTAAAAGTGTAGACAGAAATAATTATTATCTAGCACAGACACCACAAATTTGTAGAGCTGAAACATTAAAACTTGCTTTAGAGGCTTGTATTTCAGATGAGTATTTTCCAAGTGATGAGTCGGAAGCAATAGAGCGTTCTGGAGGGGAAATCGAATTCATACCTGGCAACAGAAATAATATTAAAATTACTGTACAGGAAGATCTACGATTACATGAAACATCAATTATTGGCAATGGTTTTGATAGTCACCGTTTTAAAAACGGCGATGGTTTAATGATTGGTGGCATTAAGGTTCCGTTTGAGAAATCTTTTCATGCACACTCTGATGGAGATATTGTTATTCATGCTTTGATTGATTCGATGCTTAGCTCTCTTGGTCTTGGAGACATCGGAACTAATTTTCCAGAGACCCCAGAATGGAAAGACTGTCCTGGAAATAAAATGTTTAATTTATCATACGATAAAGTTAAATCTAAAGGATATAAATTAGCCCAATTTGATGTAATAGTAATAGCTGAAGAACCAAAATTAAGCACATTTAGAGAAGAAATAATTCAAAATCTATGTAAAATAACCGGATTGCAAAAAAAAATGATTGGCTTAAAAGCCAAAACCTCAGAGAAAATGGGTTTTATTGGAAAAGGTGAAGGAGCAGCAGCATTAGTAATTTCTAGACTAGAAAAATGAGAATATTAATAACAAATGATGATGGAATTGATTCTGAATTAACTCAGTCTCTTTTTAATTCATTAAAAAATGATCATGAGGTATATCTTATTGCTCCTGCAAAAGACAAAAGTGGTCAAGGTGCAGCAATTACCCTAAGATCTCCTGTAGATATAGTAAAGTTAGATCAAAATATCTACTCTGTAGACGGAACTCCTGCTGATTGTGTTTTTATGGGCCTCATGGCAATAATGAAGGACATTCCAGACATTGTAATTTCAGGCATCAATAAGGGTGCAAATATGGGCGATGATGTTATACACTCTGGTACTCTCGGGGCAGCATTTACTGCAAGAAAATTAAAGTATCCTCCAATTGCTCTTTCAATTGCAGGGAAATCATTTGAAAATACTGATACCTCTATCCATATAACTAAACTGATTCTTAATTATGTTATTGATAACTATTCAGAGGAGCAGCATGATGGAATAGTCTTCAATGTAAATATTCCTAATCTTCCTCTAAATGAAATTAAAGGTATATCTTTAACTCGACTAGGAAATAGAGGGATTCCATTAGCTCCAGAGTTCAAGGGTTCGGAAACAAAAATAAGTTATAAAATTGGTAAATCAGGAGAACCAAATGGAGACCTAAGCGGAACTGATTTTGAGGCTATTAAAACTGGTAAGGTCTCAGTAACTCCTTTGTTTTGGGATATGACTAATCACTCGAAGTTAAAAGGTCAACTACCTGATGTCTAAATTTTTTCATAGATTTGTTGCAGGATTTTTTATGGGAATTGCTGAAATTACACCTGGTATATCTGGAGCTACTATCGCAGGGTTATTTAATGTCTATAAGAATTTTTTAAGTTCTTTAACTGCTTTTAACCCAAATTTAAGAAATTTTTCCATTGAAAAATTCTTCCACAAATTAAATCCAAATTTTATTCTTCCTCTTTTTATGGGGATGATTATTGCGATCTATATCGCTTCTTTTTTAATTGATTTTTTAATTATAAATTATCTAATTGCATTCAAGGTTTTTTTAACTTTTGTAATGCTCGCCGCTGTGATTAAAAATATTTTTTTTGATCATAAATGGGCTGAAACAAGAGGATATTTAATTAGTTTCTTTACTGGTTTTAGTGTTGCTTTATTGATATCAATGACTTTAGTGAGTTTAAATTTTGATAATTATTTCCTGCTGGGTATTGCAGGATTCTTTGCATTTTCAGCATTCCTTCTTCCAGGAATCTCAGGATCTTTAGTTCTCGTAATGCTTGGNGTTTATCCTTTAGTAATTAAATCTGTAAAAATGCTNGATCTGATGGCAATTTTNCCTCTTTTAGTGGGTTTCGTGGTTTCATTTCTTCTTTTACCCAAGGAGATNATAAAAAGTTTTAATAGGAATGAACAAAGGATAAAAATGTTATTTTCAGGCCTTATCAGCGGNTCTATTTCAGCTGTTTGGNTCCACTTAAACTAGTCNTTTTCAAGNAAATCAATTTTATTTTTAACTAATCNGAACTCTTCTGCCTCAGGAAGTGGNTCCTTTTTCTGCGCAATATTTGGCCACACAGCAGACAGGTCNTTNTTTATTTCAATAAAATTTATTTGATCAGGAGGAAGCTCATCTTCTGCAAAAATTGCATCAACAGGGCATTCTGGCTCACATAAACCACAATCAATGCATTCGTCTGGGTTTATAGCTAGAAAATTAGGCCCCTCATAAAAACAATCTACAGGACACACTTCTACACAATCTGTGTGTTTACATTTAATGCAAGATTCAGTAACTATAAATGCCATGNCGGTATTTTACTTGATATATTCAATTAAAAAAAAATAAAGAAAAAAAGCCAATTTTTCTTGAAAAATTTAANAAACAATATTACTGTATATTTATACACTACTTGGTAAATTATGGCAGAAAATAAAAAACAATCCCTCGAGGGAGCNTTAAAGCAAATTGAAAGTCAATTTGGCAAAGGTACAATTATGAAATTGGGNACAAGAGATACTGTAGAAGTTCCTTCTATTCCGACTGGTTCTTTTGGTTTGGATAATGCTTTGGGCATCGGAGGCCTTCCTAAAGGCAGAGTCGTTGAAATTTACGGNCCTGAATCATCTGGAAAAACTACACTCACACTACAGATTATNGCAGANTGCCAAAAAGCTGGAGGAAGTGCTGCTTTTATAGATGCAGANCACGCACTTGATCCAGAGTACGCNAAAGCTTTAGGGGTTGATATTGATGAATTACTTTTGTCACAGCCCGATACAGGTGAACAGGCACTNGAGGTTACAGATATGTTGGTCAAAAGTGGTAGNTTAGATGTAATAGTGATCGATAGTGTTGCNGCTCTAGTGCCAAGAGCAGAACTTGAAGGAGATATGGGAGATTCGCATNTTGGACTTCAGGCAAGACTAATGTCACAAGCTCTTCGAAAGATAACTGGGAGTATTCAAAAATCAAATACACTCGTTATATTTATTAACCAAATAAGAATGAAAATTGGTGTAATGTTCGGGAGCCCAGAAACAACTACTGGNGGCAATGCGTTNAAATTTTATTCAAGTGTCAGACTAGATATTAGGCGTATNGGAGCAATCAAAGAAGGTGACGAAATAATAGGAAATGAAACAAGAGTTAAAGTTGTAAAAAATAAAGTTGCACCACCATTTAAGGTTGTTGANTTTCAAATTCTTTATGGCAAGGGGATTAATAGAATGGCTGAAATTATAGAGTTTTCTGTTAAGAAAGGAATAATTGAAAAAGCTGGTTCTTGGTATAGCTATAAGGGAGATAAGATTGGACAGGGAATAAATAATGCTTCGACCTTTTTGGCCGAGAATAAGAAGATACTTGAGGAAATTGANGGAACTTTGGCTGAAACCTAAATTTTCGTTGAAGTGATATAGTTTTGGATTATTTCCTCTAGNACCGTTAGAGGCAATGATCCATTCATCAACACNTCCCTGTGGAAATCCTTAATATCAAATTTGTTACCTAATTCACTTTTTGCTAATTCNCTTAGCTCAATAATCTTTATTCTGCCTAACATATATGCACATGCTTGACCTGGCCATACNATATATCTCTCAACTTCTGAAGTAGCCTCACTGCGCTCTGAGCCAACATTATCAATCATATAGTCGATTGCTTTTTCTCTTGACCACTTTTTGTTATGTATACCAGTNTCTATTACAAGTCGAACAGCTCTAAATAGTTCTGACTGCAATGAACCAATCATTTCATATGGATCAGTNACAAGGCCAATTTCTACAGCTAGTCTTTCTGCNTACAAAGCCCAGCCCTCTCCAAAAGCAGACGTTCTATATCCAAANTTCTTCCAAACTNTCTGATTTTGATTNTCTTGATTAAGNGCGTTTTGAAAGTGGTGTCCTGGGATTGCCTCATGAAATGATAATGCAGGCATCCCAAATGTTTTTGTAGCCTTTACATCAAATAAATTTGCATAAAAGATACCCGGTCTTTTTCCATCNAGTGATGGAGATTGATAGTANCCCCCTGCAGCACTTTCTTCAGCATANATAGGTATTCTTTTTACTATTACTTCAGCCTTNGGTATGTCNTGGAAATAATTATCCATGCTTTTCAAAGCATTGTTTTGAATATCTGTNTATCTGTCTAAAATTTCTTTTCGGCCTGCATCAGAATCTTCGAAAAGAAATCTTTTATCATTATTTATCTCTTTNTAAAGTGAAGGCAGTTTTTTTGTCATGTCATACCCCTCTGAAGTCAATATNTCCAGTATCTCTTTTTGAATTGANGCTACAAGCTCTAAACCAATTTCATGTATTTCTTCAGGGGAGTAATCCGTAGTTGTATATATCCTAAGGCGATGCTTATANTAATCATCGCCATTAGGAAGACCCCAAACACCATCCATCTCCCTTGCAAGACTNTCTTGATTATTTATGACTATCTGAAGTTTTTTATAACTTGGATAAAAATCNCTTTNTAATAGTGCTTTTGCCTCCATCAAATACCTCTCTTCCTTAACTTTGTTTAAATTTAGTNAACTAATTTTTTTCTGCAGAGAAAGGTAGATAGGATTTTCCTCCACATCAAAAGATAGGATATTGNTAATTTGTTTTGAGGCNTTTTCATATACAAACCTAGGTGAAAATATTCCANTNTCTGCTCTTTTCTTAAGGTATTGAATATTATTTTCTATGACAGTGCTTGCTGAAGNAATTCGTGCAATATAATCTTTAACAGATCGTTCATCGATAATTTTGTGATTGTCCGTTAGAAANTCAATAACACTTAAATGAGNACCAAAAAATTGGCTNACTGGATTAAAGTGATATTTAAAAGATTCGTANGAAGTNATTTTATTTTGCAGATTAAATTTCTGTATATCAAGATTGTATTTTGAGTTGCCTAGTTTTTCTCTTTCAATCNTATTTAGACTTTTNAAATAGGATTTATTGAAAATATAATTTTCATATTTTGACTTAGAGCTATTGTCATCAAATTTNGAGTTATGATCTGTGAGAAAATTAATTGAGTCAAACCCTAAGTAAGTTAAAGTTTCTGGAGAAGNAAGCATTTCCTTAGCAAGCTGATCATTTAAGTATCTATCCAAACTATTCGAGGGTTTTTTGCCAAAACTGCTCAGATCACTCTCTAAAATTTTTAAAGCAAAAAAACTAGGGTTGAATGAGAGAATAACTATTAACGCAAGCAATAGCGAACCAAGAAGGAAGCCACCAATTGTTGTAAAAAATNTTATCAAATTAGTTTCCCTCCAATACTTTTTTTATTTCTTCAATATTTAGTTCAGATTTTTGATTTTTTACTCTGTCATTAAATTCATATTTTGTATTATTGAAGTTGCTAGGGCTTACAACAATTGAATAAGGTATTCCAAGAAGCTCGTTTTCACTAAATTTAATNCCNGGCCTAAGCTCTCTTTCGTCAAATAGAACAGTATTTCCATTTTGCTTAAAGAGATCATATAAGGTCTGGCATACATCAAAGACCTCTCGCTTCTTGGGATCTAAGCAAATAATATTGATTTCAAATGGCGCAAGATTTTTTGGCCATACAAACCCTCCTTCATTAGTGCTTTGTTCAATTGCAGCAGCAATAATTCTTGTTATCCCAATCCCATAGCAACCCATAAATAAGTTTTCAGCTATGCCTTTCTCATTCTTCATTACAACTTTCATTTTCTCACTATATTTTTGACCTAATTGAAAAATATGACCTACTTCTATTCCTCTTTTGATTATAAGCTTACCCTTTCCATCTGGAGACGGCGTCCCTTTTAGCTCTGTCGGATCCTTGTCATAGTTAAGAATCTCTACGTTCGCTGCATAACCGCTTTTGTCGCTAATAGCTAATAGATCCTCTCCAGAATCAGCAATGATATGAAATTCCTCACTTTTGTCTCCACCGATGTTTCCTGCATCTGCATTTACAATTCTGTAATCAAGGCCCAGCTCATCGAAAATATTTATATATGCTTGTTTCATTTTTTCGTAGCTTTTTTCCAACCCCTTTTTATTAATGTCAAAACTGTATGCATCTTTCATGACAAACTCTCTAGCTCTCATTACACCGAACCTAGGCCTTATCTCATCTCTAAATTTTGTTTGAATCTGGTATAAGTTCATTGGTAAATCTCTATAGCTTGTAGGGTAGGACCTAAAAATTTCACATATTATCTCTTCATGAGTCGGGCCTAGGACAAACTCCCTATCGGACCTATCTGAGAATTTTAAAAGCTCTCTTCCATATTGATCGTATCTCATTGATTCTTTCCAAAGCTCGGCAGGTTGCACCATTGGCATTAGAATTTCTTGAGCGCCTGAAGCTTTCATATTTTTTCTAACTATTTCTTCTACGTTTCTAAGAACAATTAGACCTAACGGCAACCAATTATATATACCTGACGCTGTCTTTTTTATCATTCCTGATTTGATCATAAGTTTATGACTGATCAGATCTGCATCAGAAGGATCTTCTCTTGTGGTAGGGACGAAAAATTTTGAGAAATACACTATAATCTCCTCATTCAATTATATGGTAGTTTAAATAGGAATATGCCCATTTACGAGTATTACTGCAAGGTATGTGAGTCAAAATTTGAAGTAATTCAAAAAATCACAGATGAACCTATAAAAAAATGTGAGAAATGCAAGAAAGTTGGGAAGGTTGTAAAATTACTATCAGCACCTGGATTTAGGTTAAAAGGATCAGGTTGGTATGAGACAGATTTTAAAGAAAATAATAAAAAGAATGTCTATGAACAAAAGAATACAAAAAAAGCATGATCTAAGGACAAATTAAAAAATGAGAACTAATTATTGTGGCGAAATAGATAAAAAATTCCTTAAACAGGATGTTACTGTCTGCGGCTGGGTTCATAGAAGAAGAGACCATGGTGGTTTAATCTTCCTAGACCTTAGAGATGTTAGCGGTATTGTTCAATTAGTAATTAATCCTGAATCTGAAGACTCTTTCAAAAAAGCTGAAGAGGTAAGAAGCGAATATGTGTTGCAGGCTTCTGGAACTGTAAATGACAGACCAGAGGATTCAGAAAATCAGGCCCTCACAACAGGAAGTATTGAAATAGTAGTATCTGAGCTAACTGTTTTGAATATTGCAGATACGCCCGCATTTCCTCTTGACAAGCATTCTGAAGTTGGAGAGGAAGCAAGATTAAAAAACCGAACACTTGACTTAAGAAGAGAGAAGATGCAAAAAAATATCAAGATAAGATCAGAGCTAACAAAAAATATTAGAAACCATTTAGAGACCAAAAATTTTCTCGACATAGAAACACCTATTCTTACGAAAGCAACACCAGAGGGTGCAAGAGATTATTTAGTGCCAAGCAGGACAAATTCTGGAAATTTTTTTGCTTTACCACAATCACCGCAATTATTTAAACAAATGTTAATGATTTCTGGTTTTGATAAATATTACCAAATTGCAAGGTGTTTCCGGGACGAGGATCTGCGCGCAGATCGTCAACCTGAGTTCTCCCAAGTTGATATAGAAGCATCATTTGTAAATGAAGAAGACATAATGAAAATTTCTGAAGAAATGATAAAAGATGTTTTCAAAAAAACAATAAATTACACTTTAAAAGATCTTCCAAGAATAAAATGGTGTGATGCTATTGAAGCATATGGAAGTGACAAGCCTGACCTTCGAAATCCTTTAAAATTAGTTGAACTTAAACATCTATTTGCAAAAGAGGAATTTAAAGTATTTTCTGATCCTGCAAATTCTAAGGACAGTAGGATTGCAGCACTTATAGTTAATTCTGCAGATAGTTTGGGTAGGGGGCAGATTGATAGATACACTGACTTTGTAAAACAATTTGGTGCAAAAGGCCTCGCATATATACGAATGGAGGGCGATAAGGTTGAAGATATGAGTTCTCCTATACTGAAATACTTGTCAAAAGATTGTCTTGAGAGCATACATAAATCATTATCTCTAAAGCAAAATGATCTTATATTTTTTGGTGCTGGAAAAAGCAAAATTGTTAATGACTACATGAGTAAGCTTATAAATAAAATTGGTGATGACCTTAATCTTATCTCTGATGGTTTTGAGGCTTGTTGGGTAACCGAATTTCCTATGTTTGAACTTAATTCAGACGGTAAAATCACTTCATTGCATCATCCTTTTACAAGCCCAAATATTGATGGTATTAAAGAGCTAGAAAATGTAGATCCACTGTTAATTAATTCAAAAGCATACGATATTGTAATAAACGGTTATGAAGTTGGAGGGGGCTCAATACGTATTCATGATAATGCAATTCAAGAGCGAATATTTAATCTATTAGGCCTTAGTGATAAGGAGGTATCTTCAAAATTTGGATTTTTTCTTAAAACATTAAAAACAGGATGCCCACCTCACGGTGGAATTGCATTTGGTCTAGACCGTTTAGCTATGTTGCTAACACAATCAGAATCAATCAGAGAAGTTATCGCATTTCCAAAGACACAATCTGCTATTTGCTTATTGACTGATGCGCCTGGCCTTGTAAAAAAAGAGAGTCTCGAAGAACTTAATATAGAGATTAAGGACGAATAATGGCTGGACACTCAAAATGGGCTAATATCAAACACAGGAAAGCTCGACAAGATGCAAAAAAAGGGGCAGTTTTTACAAAGATCATACGCGAGCTTACAGTCGCAGCAAAAGATGGGGGAGCTATAATTGATGACAATCCTCGCCTTAGACTTGCACATGATAAGGCGTTGTCGGCAAATATGACCAAAGACACAATTAATAGAGCAATCCAAAGAGGTGCTGGAGGTCAAGAGGGTCAAAATCTAGAAGAGGTTATATATGAAGGATACGCCCCAGGAGGGGTTGCTGTTTTGATTAAAACTTTAACAGATAATAAAAATAGAACAGTTTCAGAAGTCAGACATGCTTTTACTAAATATGGTGGAAATCTAGGAACAGCAGGTAGTGTTGCTTATATGTTTGAATCTATCGGAAAAATTTTGCTAAAAGGATCTCATGATGATGAAAAGTTATATGACATTGCATTAGAAAATGGTGCTGATGATTTAAATGAAGTTGAATCAGATAAAATAGAGATATTATGTTCTCCAAAAGAACTATCATATTTGAAAGAAAAGATTATAGAGGCTGGTTATGAAGTAGAAATCTCAGAGATTGTAATGGAGGCAGAAAATAATATTGCCTTGAACCAAGATCAATCCGAGAAAAATATAAAGTTAACTGACGCTCTTGAAGATCTTGATGATGTGCAAGAAGTTTTTACAAATGCTGATCTAGATGAATCAGTTTTTACATAATGACTATTAATCAAAGAAAAAAAGGACATGATTTTGAAAGAAAGATTGCCAAAAACTTACAGATTGACCTTGGCTTAAAGAAGCCAGTAAGAAGGATACTATCGCAGTATCAAGAAAAAAATCACCCTGACTTAAAAATTGGAAGATGGAATATAGAATGTAAAGCATACAAAAAAGGTTTTGAGCCCTTATCTGCTTGGTGGGAACAAGTTAAAGGAGTTACATCAGTCGATGATTTTCCTGCATTAGTATATAAGTTTGATAACAAGCCAATAAGGGTCAGAGTGAGAATGAGTGAGCTAAATGGAGTTTTCTTTGATGAAACAAAACTGGTTGACTTAAGCTGGGATAGTTTTTGTTATTTATTAAAGAATACATTTCAAGATGATCTAGAAGGATTTATGTAGTGGAATTTGAGTTACTTGAATTGTTAGCAAATGCTTCATTACCGGTAAAAATAATTCTTTTTTTACTTGTCCTTGCGTCGGTCGGCTCATGGGTTCTAATCTTTGAAAAGCACTTTACTCTAGATAAATCTTTGATGGCCTCCCACAATATTGAAGATAGGTTTTGGGATGGTGAGGATATTGAGAGTCTTGTTGCTGAGATAAAAGAAAAGAATATAGATGAGCTTGAATCATCAGAACTTGTTTTATTAACAGTTCATCAAGAGATGGTTTCTAAAGATAATAAATTTAGAAGTATAGACTCGTTAGAACGATTAATTCGAGTAATTATCAGCCGTGAAGATGAGAGATTAACAAAAAATTTATCTATCCTTGCAACAATCAGCTCAAGTGCACCTTATGTTGGTTTATTGGGAACAGTCATAGGAATAATTAATGCGTTTAGGGGGCTTTCAACTACTGCTCAACTTACTTTAAGTTCTGTAGCACCAGGAATCTCAGAAGCCTTAGTTGCTACAGCTATTGGGCTACTTACTGCAATCCCGGCACTGATTGCCTTTAACCAATTTACAAGAAAAGTAGAAAATATACTAAATAGTTCTTTGGCTTTTGCAGAGGAGCTAATTTCAAAATCAAAGAAAGATGTTACTTGATAAAAACAAACTAACTGGAAAAAAAGTAATTAACGAAATCAATATCGTTCCCTACGTAGATGTTATGTTAGTTTTGCTTGTCATATTTATGGTTGTCACTCCACTAGCAATCCAGGGAATAGAGATTAACCTTCCTAAAGCTCAAACTTCTGAGATTGAGTCACAAAATAATATTCCTTTCACTATTGATGTTGATAAAAATGGTAAATACTTTATCGAAGAGGATAATCAAAGAGTTGAGGTTTCCATCGGCTTTCTTGAAGACAGATTTAGTAGAATAATAGATTCTAATCCTGAAATAGAAATAATTATAAGAGGGGATTCTAAAGCAGATTATGAATCAATAGCTTCTCTTCTTGCAGTATTGCAGAATAACGGTGCAAACAACTTCTCACTGGCAACACAACCATGAACAAATGGATTGCGCCTTTAATATTTTCTGTAATTTTGCATGCAGGCTTATTAATTGGTTATGGCTTATCTTTAAATGTTGAGGATAAAAAGGCTAAGAAAAAGATTACAAAAATAAAATTTATTCAGCTTGAAGCAGAAACAAAAAAAATAGCTCATGAAACCAATAAAGACATAAAAACAGAAATTATTAAAAAAAGTCAAACAAGAAGTGAGTTAAGCGAAAAAATTATACAATCAAATGACAGAAATGAAGAAAATCTGATAAATATTGAACCAGAAATCGTTGACTCTATTAGTGAGAAAGTAATTCTAGATATCCAAAAAATTTGGATAAGCCCAAATAATCTTCGTGAAAATATTTCTGCTGAATTTCTCTTAATCATAGATAGATCAGGGAATATTCAATCAATGCAGATAATCCGATCAAGTGGTATTGGAGCATTTGATAGGTCTGCGCTATCTGCCATAAGAAAATATGGAAAAATTCCATATATTTCTACACTAGATGAAAAAACCTATAGGGAATATTTCTCAGAGTTTACCTTGAGGTTTAAGCCTAGATGAAGAATTGTTATTTATTATTATTTATTTCATTTTTTGCAACATCAGATTTAATACTTGAAATAACAAAGAGTGCAGAAAAACAAATAAAACTTGGTCTAATCGAATCAAGCTTTCCCTCAAAAGTGGGTGGAGAAATTACAGAGATCATAAAAAATGATTTATTGAGAACAGGAGAGTTTAACATTGTTGCCGGAAGCCAGATGCTTTCAATACCAAAGAATGCGGAAGAAGTGATTCATAGAGATTGGCTCTTATTGGACGTAGACGCTATAGTGTTTTTTGAAACTAACAACCTTCAAGGAAGTATTGATATTTCATACTCTATTTATGATATTAGAGGAAAAAAAACTACGCTAAAAAAAATAATTTTTGGTCTTCCGGATAGTATCCGCCAAAGCAGTCATTATGTTTCTGATGGAATCTACAAACATTTTTATGGAATAGAGGGTGTGTCTTCAACCAAATTAATGTACGTTGCAAAAAATTATGACGTCCACCGACTTATTGTGAGCGATGCAGATGGGTTTAATGAGCAAACTTTGCTTAAATCATCAAAATCGATAATTTCACCTGCATGGGCTCCTGATGCTAAAGATGTAGCATATGTATCATTTGAAAATAATAGGGCACAAGTTTTCACTCAAAACTTAGAATCAGGTAAAAGAGAATTAATTCTGACATCTAATCATACTGTTAGTTCACCTGCTTGGTCGCCGAATAAGGAATTTATTTCCTTTACATCTACTATGGATGGAAATTCAGAAATCTACCTTATTAATGTAAAAACAAAACAAATTGAAAGGTTAACAAATAATGCTGCAATTGATACGGAACCAGCTTGGAGCATTGATGGAAAAAATATAATTTTTACATCTGACCGATCTGGATCACCACAAATATATGAACTAAGCCTAAAATCTAAGCTTAAGAGAAGGATTACTACAGAAGGTGCTTATAATGCTAGAGGATCATATATCAGCAAAGATAAAATAATGTTTATTCATAGAAGCGGTGAGAATTTTAATATTGCTTCTATGAATTTAAGGAACAGGGAGTTGCAAATACTTACAAATACAAAGTCTGATGAGAGTCCATGCATTGCACCCAATGGTAATGTTATAATCTATGCAACAAAGGAGAAAGGTTTGTCTTTGCTTGCTGGGGTTAATATCAGTAGTAAAGTCGGATTTAAACTACCTGCTTTATATGGAGAATTAAAGGAACCAGCTTGGTCACCATTTTTGAGATAACTATGAAATACATTGCAATAATATTTTCTTTAGTACTTATATTTTCCTGTTCATCCGTTTCACTTGAGACTGTTGAAGATCAGAAAACAAAAACTGTCGATATAACCAATAATCAAAAAAGTGGTTTTACCGTCGGTGAGGATCTTGATTTAGGAGACCCTTCTGTAAGAATCTATTTTAACTATGATGATGATAAGTTAAGAGAGGAATCATTGTCTGAGCTGCTTGGAATATCAAGGGTCTTAAGGGACAACCCATCATTCATACTCATGGTAGAAGGGCATGCTGACGAAAGAGGATCAAGAGAATACAATCTTGCACTAAGTGAGAGACGTGCAAAAGCAGTAAAGGATTTTTTATCTTCATCAGGAGTATCCTCGTTTAATATTGAAGTTGTTGGCTATGGTGAAGAAAGGCCTGTCAAAATTGGCTCCAATGAAGAATCATGGGCTCTAAATAGAAGAGCCGAGCTTTTCCTTCTTAAATAAGTACGATGCATAATATTTGATGCCCCTGATAAGTTAATTGAAAACTTTATAGAATGCCTCTTGCAAAATAAAAGCATGAAGTCATATATTCAACATATTAAATTTTAGGCAACTTTAAAAGCTTTCAGTAGATCTTTAGATAGTCTAGAATAGCAAGCTGTTTTGGGTCGCTAGCTCAGCTGGTAGAGCACCGGGCTTTTAACCCGTTGGTCATAGGTTCGAATCCTATGCGACCCACCACTTTTTAGGGAATGAGTGAACCAATTACATCTAGGATATAATTAAATCTAGAATTAAAGCTTATGTATTTAGATAAATTTAAGGCCTCTTTAGGGATTATTCTAACGATAGTTTTGTTTGGTTGTGGAGGAGGTGGTGGAAGCTCAAGTCCTGCTCCAATACCAACACCAGCCCCAACACCAGCCCCAACACCAGCCCCAACACCAGCCCCAACACCAGCCCCGTTTGCAATATCTAGTATTAATGTATGTTTTTCAGGAGAATGCCACGATATTATTCAGATATCTGGAGCTAATTCGCAATCAACACCAGGCGGTAATGCTATTGCAGGTGTTAAAACAGTATATGCATATACACCTGATGGAGCTGATGATGGTGTTGGCACATATCAGGGATCAAGTTGGCCATATGTTATTACAGACGACGATGTGACAACTATTGAGATTCCTGCAAACATCACAGCCACGATAACAAAAAACTCTGAGAGTCAGGTGTTAATTAATAATCAACCTGCTTATCAATATTCAGGAGACGAAGTTTCATCTGATGCATCTGGAAATGGATTAAATGAAGAATGGTATGTTTTTAAGGTTGATGGAACAACTTTAGCTCCAGCCCCAACACCAGCCCCAACACCGGCCCCAACACCAGCGCCAACACCAGCGCCAACACCAGCGCCAACACCTGCGCCAACACCAGCGCCTACACCTGCGCCGACTGAAGTTTACGAATATACAGTTGAGAACGTTGTTTCCTCTAACACAGTAACCTCCTCAGCAACAAATGTTAATGTAACTTCTGCTTCTGCTACTAA
>PBBW01000001.1 GCA_002716745.1 Gammaproteobacteria bacterium | reverse complement strand
ATCCTGCTGCCCCGACCAGCGCCAGTAGCTCAGCTGGATAGAGCAGTAGCCTTCTAAGCTATTGGTCGGGGGTTCGAATCCTCCCTGGCGCGCCAATTTCTTTAGATGCCTATATTTTGGTACGACTTAATAAGTTTTTTAATTGAATAAATGTAAGCAGTTGTTCGTAATGAGTCATATTTATTTTCGTTCCAAATTTCACTCATATTTTCATATGCTTCGGTCATCATATCTTCAAGACCAGATCTAACCAGATCAATTTCAGTAGGGCCTTGGTTGAGTAAGTTTTTAGTTTTTAGTGAAACTTTTGCTCCAGTTGAGCTCTCAATTACATTTATTAAAGAGGCGTTTTCATATTCTTTCCTTCTCTTTTCCATTCTTCCAAACCTCATATGTTGTAAATTTCGCACCCACTCAAAGTAACTTACTGCAACACCGCCTGCATTTGCGTAAAGGTCAGGTATGATTAACACTCCTCTTTTGCTCAACAAGTCATCTGCTCTGGAGGTAAGAGGTCCATTTGCCCCTTCACATATAAGTTTTGTGCTAAGCTGCTCATGGTTATCTTCATTAATTGTTCCCTCTGTAGCTGCTGGGATAAAAATATCACAGCTATTTAAAAAAACTTCTTGTTTGGTTTTTAGCTCTTCTTGATTTGGGTACTGATCTGCATTGCCTGATTCGGCCAACCATTTTCTTATGAGATCAATATCTAGACCTTTAGGATTGTAAAAACTTTGGTCTTTTTCAATTACTCCTACAATCAAGGATCCATGATCTCTTAGTGCTCTGGCAGCAAAATACCCTACCTTCCCGAGGCCCTCAATAATAATGCTTTGTGAATCTAAACCTCCTTTAATCTTAGTTTTCTTAATATCTACCGAATTGAAAAAAGAATTAAGAGAATAGAAAAGACCTCTGCCAGTAGCTTCTGTCCTTCCATCAACACCCCCCATGTTTTCAGGTTTACCTGTCACACAGGCATATGCATTTATATCATGTGGATTTAATCTTTTGTATTCATCAGCAATCCATGCCATTTCTTTTTTACCTGTACCCATATCTGGTGCTGGCACATTAAGGCTTGGAGAAATTAATCCTCTTTTAACGAGCTCTTCTGTAAATCTTCTAGTAATTTTTTCTAAGTCTTCATCTGTATATTTGCTAGGATCTATTTTGAGGCCACCCTTAGAGCCTCCAAATGGAACGTCTATTACAGCATTTTTAAATGTCATCAGCATTGCCATTGCTTCAACTTCCGATGCAGACACTGCTCGAGAGTATCTTATTCCACCCTTTACTGGCTCTAAATGTTCAGAGTGTACTGCACGCCACCCAGTAAAAACTTTAATACCATTTGTTAGCTTTACCCCAAAACGTATTGTATGTGTGCTGTTACACGATTTAATTTGGTTTGCTAAACCTTTTTCGACATTAAGGTTATTAATAGCCTTATCGAACATTTTAGAAACGCTTTTAATGAATAAATTATTTGACCCCATCTTTCCCCTATTTATTGCATAATGATATAATTTTTTTTCTCAAAGGTCATAAAAAAATGGTGGGCGTAGCTCAGTTGGTTAGAGCGCCGGTTTGTGGTACCGGAGGCCGAGGGTTCAACCCCCTTCGCCCACCCCATTTTTGAAGTTTAAACTTTTACATACCAAGTTCTTACAAAAATTGTTCAAGTTTTATAATTTTTTATTGTTTTATAAAAAAAGTGCTCTATATTTAAGATATGTTTGAAAGTAATTTAGTTCCGATGGTTGTTGAACAAACCTCAAGAGGTGAGAGGGCATTCGACATATTCTCACGTCTTTTGAAAGACAGGATAATTTTTATTGTTGGTGGCATTGATGATTATGTTGCCAATCTTGTAGTTGCACAATTGCTTTTTTTGGAATCTGAAGATCCAAAAAAAGATATATACATGTACATAAATTCTCCTGGTGGGGTAATAACCTCAGGGCTTTCAATACTAGATACCATGAATTATCTAAAATGCGATGTTTCGACAGTATGTTTTGGGCAAGCTGCAAGTATGGGAGCTGTTCTTCTATCTTCTGGAGCAAAGGGAAAAAGATTTGCTCTACCAAACAGTAGAGTTATGATTCATCAGCCCTTAGGTGGAGCCAGAGGACAAGCAACAGATATTGAGATCCAAGCGAAAGAAATTCTTACGCTTAAAGCGAAGCTAAATAAAATTCTTGCTGAAAACACAAAACAAACTATCAAAAAAATCCAAGGTGATACTGAAAGAGATTATTTCATGAATGCTGAAGAGGCGGTAAATTATGGTCTGGTTGATGAAATACTCGAGAATAGAAAATAATGGAAATAGAAAAATCTAAATTAAACTGTTCATTTTGCGGAAAAGATCAAGTTAAAGTAAAAAAACTTATTGCTGGACCCAATATCTATATTTGCAATGAGTGCGTAGATTTATGCAATGATATCTTGTTAGAAGAGGAGAGCTCTGAAGCCAATAAGGATTTTTCAGTTGCTAAGCCGAAGGAGATCTATGAATATTTAAATAGTGTGATTATCGGACAAGATGATGCAAAGAAAAAACTATCTGTAGCTGTTTACAACCACTACAAAAGAGTATTATCTGGAAAGAAAGATGACGTTGATGTTCAAAAAAGTAATGTGCTTTTATTAGGACCGACTGGATCTGGCAAAACACTTCTTGCTCAAACTCTAGCAAATTATTTGGATGTTCCATTTGCGATAGCTGATGCAACATCCCTAACTGAGGCTGGATATGTTGGCGAGGATGTTGAGAACATAATTCAAAAGCTTTTAATAAATTGTGATTATGATATTGAGAGCGCACAAAAAGGCATAATTTATATTGACGAAATAGATAAAATTTCAAAAAAAGGAGAGAACGTTTCCATTACTAGAGATGTATCAGGAGAGGGTGTGCAACAAGCATTATTAAAGATTATTGAGGGAACAACAGCATCGATCCCACCACAGGGAGGAAGAAAGCATCCTCAGCAAGAATTTCTTCAAATCGAAACAAAAAATATTCTTTTTATTTGTGGAGGAGCATTTAATGGACTTGAGGAACAAATTAAAAAACGTATATCTAATACCTCTATTGGGTTTACAACTGATACCCCAGGGCAAACCGAATACAATAAAGGTAGCTTGTTTAAAAAAGCTAGGAGCCAAGATTTAATAAGGTACGGAATAATTCCTGAATTTATTGGTAGATTTCCAGTTGTGGCTGCACTTGAGGAGTTATCTGAAAAAGAGCTTGTTAAGGTTATGTCAGAAACTAAAAATTCTATTTCCAAGCAATTTGAGTATCTATTTCAGCTTGATGACATTCACTTGGAATTCACAATAGATGCATTCAAAGAGATTGCTAAAGAAGCAAAAAAAAGTTCTTCTGGAGCACGGGCTCTGAGATCAATTTTCGAAGAAATTCTTCAAGACTCTATGTTTGAGTTACCATCTTCATCTACAAAAATAGATAAAATACTAATTGATAAAAATATAGTAAAAAATAGAGAAAATCCTTTGAAACTTATATCTAAAAAAGCAGCTAATTAGATGTCAGAAAGTATTAATGTGAAAGTTAAGATGCCAATGATCCCTCTGAGGGATGTAGTAATATTCCCTAACACTGTATCGACTTTATTTGTGGGTCGGGAAAAGTCAATTTTTTCCTTAGAGGATGCCCTTAGGACTAATAAAAAGATATACCTAATCGCTCAAAATTCTCCATCTAATGAAGAGCCAACTATTGATGATCTACCAAAAGTTGGAACAATTTCTACTTTACTTCAGATGATCAAACTTCCAGATGGAACTGTAAAAATTCTTGTTGAAGGTTTACAAAGAGCAACTCTAGATAACGTAATAATTGAAAAAGGATATTTTGCAAACATAGTAAAAATTGATGAACAGTCAGAGGACTCAAAATATGAGAGAGACTTGCTTGCTACAATTAAAAACCAATTTACAGAATTTGTTTCAGTATCAAAAAAAGTTTCATTTGAAATCATTAACCAAGTCCAATCGATGGCTAGCTTGTCAAAAGTTGTTGATGTGATTTCTTCGAATATTCATTTATCTATCAAGGATAAACAGGAAATACTCGAAAAATTAAGGATTACCGACAGAGCAGAGTTTCTTTCAAGTTTGTTGGAATCGCAGATAGATCTGATAGAGGTTGAGCAAAGAATTAGAGGAAGAGTAAGAAAACAGATGGAAAAATCTCAAAAAGAATATTTTTTAAATGAGCAGATTAAAGCTGCACAAAAAGAATTAGGTGAAATTGGAGAAGAAAAAAATGAACTTGATGAACTGCAAATCAAAATAGAGGAAACAAAACTATCAAAAGAGGCACTTGAAAAAGTAAATTCAGAATTTTCAAAACTCAAACAAATGTCACCCATGTCTGCAGAAGCGACAGTTGTAAGAACATATATAGATACTTTACTTGAAGTTCCATGGGACAAAACAACTAAAATAAATGTGGATTTAGGTAAGGCAAAGAAGATTCTAGATGAAGATCACTATGGCTTGAAAGAAGTAAAAGAGCGGATTCTTGAATATCTTGCAGTTCAAAAAAGAGTCAAGAAAATGAAAGCACCTGTACTGTGTTTTGTTGGTCCACCAGGGGTTGGAAAAACCTCTTTGGGCGAATCAATAGCAAGATCAGTTAATCGGGAATTTATTCGTCTTTCACTTGGCGGAGTAAGAGATGAAGCAGAGATTCGTGGCCATAGAAAAACTTATATAGGATCTATGCCAGGAAAAATAATTCAAAAACTCTCAAAAGCTCAAGTTAAGAATCCTTTATTCTTGCTAGACGAAATTGATAAAGTTGGAATGGACCACAGGGGAGACCCAAGCTCAGCTCTCTTGGAAGTTCTTGATCCAGAACAAAATAACAGCTTTAATGACCATTATCTTGAAGTTGACTATGACTTGTCAGAGGTTATGTTTATATGTACAGCAAATTCACTTAATATTCCTGCCCCTTTACTTGATAGAATGGAGATCATCAGATTGCCTGGGTATATTGAGGATGAAAAGCTAAATATTGCGAAAAATTATCTCGTTCCGCGTAATCTAGATAAAAATGGTCTATCTGAAAAAGAAGTATCATTTAGTATGAATTCAATACTAAAAATAATAAGAAATTATACCAGAGAGGCGGGTGTGAGAAGTCTCGATAGACAGCTTAATAAAATATGTAGAAAAAAAGTTAAAGACATTTCAATGAAGAAACCTTCTTCAACAAAAATAGACAATAGGGCAATAAGAAATATATTGGGTTCTGAGCCATATAAATTTGGACAATTTGACGAGCAGAATCAAAAAGGCCAAGTTAATGGGCTTGCCTGGACTTCAGTTGGAGGCGAGCTTCTTAAAATTGAGGCTGCATTAATTGCTGGCAAAGGTAGAATAATTAAAACAGGCTCACTTGGTGATGTTATGCAAGAGTCTATCCAAGCTGCACTTACAGTAGCAAAAAACATAGCAAATAAAGAAAAGATAAAAAAAGATTTCTTTGAAATACACGATCTTCATATTCATGTACCAGAGGGTGCAACCCCGAAAGATGGACCCTCGGCTGGCATAACAATGTGCACGGCTATTGCTTCAGTTGTTTTATCAAAAGACATTAAAGCAAACCTCGCAATGACTGGGGAGATTACTCTAGCTGGAAGAGTCCTTAAAATTGGTGGCCTAAAAGAAAAACTAATTGCAGCCAAAAGAAGTGGAATAACTAATGTACTTATTCCTAAGGAAAATCTTGGAGATACTGAGGAGATTGAAGCAAACGTTTTAAAGAATCTAAACATTATTCCAGTCGAGAATATAGAAGAAGTGTTAGCAGAAGCGCTTATTTGAAGCATTCAAAGCCTTCAAAGTCAAGAAATAGCAAATTAATAAAGTTTAATTTTTTACATACTTTTGCTTGATTTATTGATTTTTAGGGACTAATGTTATTAAAAGCCTTTAACTAGGCGTTTTGAGGAGATTTTATGAATAAGGCTGATTTAATTGATGTTGTTGCCAGTGAAACTGGTAGCACAAAAGTCGATGCTGCTAAAGCATTAGATGCTGTTGTTAACGCTGTGACAGGTGCACTTGCACAAGGTGATTCTGTTTCATTGGTAGGCTTTGGAACATTCTCTGTTAGACAGAGAGCTGCTAGAGAGGGTATAAACCCTCAGAATCCTTCACAGAAGATTCATATTCCTGCAGCAACCGTACCAGTTTTTAAAGCAGGTAAAGCACTAAAAGCTTCAGTAAATTAATTAATAACTGAGTTGATCAGTTTCTTACGTGAGAGGCTACAAGGGATTGTAGCCTTTTCTTTTCTCGGAATAGTTGCCCTAACATTTGCGTTTCTGGGTTTACCCACCTTTGCGCAATCATTTACAAATAACGATTATGCTAAGATTGGAAATTACGGTATATCTCAATCAGAATATTTCAGAACACGAAGTCAAATTGAACAAAACATTAGAGACCAATTTGGCCAACAAATAGATTTAAACCCTTTATCCTCATTTATAGAGGAGCAAGCAAAAACATCACTTATTGAAAAATATTCAATTATTAAATTCTTTGATGAATTGAACATAAAAATACCAACAAATTATATTGAGACTGAATTATCGAGAAATGAAGCTTTTCAAATTGATGGAGATTTCGATCAAGAGGCATTTAAAAATTATTTAATAAATTTTAATTTATCAAAAGAGCAGCTTATTAGAGATTATTCAAGTGACCTCAAATTAAATCTGTCAGTAGCCTTACTAGATTCTTTAGTAAATGTCTTTGATTCTACATTGGAACAATACCTTGATTTGCTTACTGAAAAAAGAACCATTAAGTTTGTTTTATTAGATACATCTAATGTCCTTATTGATTATCAGCCTGAAAATCAACAGCTACTTGAATACTATGACTCTAATAGCAATCAATTTTTGGTTCCTGAAAAGATATCATTCAATGTGATTAATTTAGATAAAGAAGCCCTAGAGATCTCAGTAAGCGAAACAGAATTAAAAAATGCCTATGATATTTATTTACAAAATATACCCGATGGTGAAAAAAGAGTTTCTCATGCAATGATTATTCGTGGAAATTATGAAGACGAAGAATCTTTTAATGAAAAAGTTTTACTTGCTGAGGAGGCCCTTGGGAAACAATCATTCGAAAATGTAGTACAGAATTTTTCAGACGATGAGGGAACCCTTCAAGAAAACGGTGATTTAGGCTTTACAGATGGTGAAGTTTTTCCTGAAGAATTTGAATTAGTAATAGCAGCCCTTTCAGAAGGAGATATTTCAGAAAAAATATTTTATGAAGGAAATGTCCACTTTCTTAAAATAACTGATGTTAGTGGTGTAGAAATCCAGGAGTTCAGTGAAAAATCTGATGAACTCTTAAGAGAAATAAAAGATATTAAATTTGAAGACGCTATCTTGAGTATTCAAAGATCAATTACAGGGAGCAATAGAAGTTTAGAGCAGCTCGAGGAGCAATTCAAAACAACTGCGACCTTATTTCAAGAATTACCACGTGGAGAAAGTGGCTATGATAGCGAAAATGAGAATTTAATATTTGATACAAATATAAATTCTTGGTCAGACCCAGTTAATATAGGCAATGATAGTTTTCAACTCGTTCAGCCAGTTGTGAAAATAGATGAGAGTATCGAAGACTTTGAATTAGTTATGGAAGAGATAATTGCTATTCTAGTTCAAAGAGCAAAATTAAGAATACTTGAAGATGCATATGCTGCCTCTGATCCAATTACCTTAGATACAGAATCTCTTTTGCAACAGTTTCCGATTGAAAACTTCAAAATAGAGGAATTTAAAGACATTAACAGAACAACCTCATTATTATCAAACGACATAGTAAATCTTGTTTTCAATCAAGCAGAAACAGGAATGATAAAAAAAGAATTAGTTAACAATACTCTATTTATTTATAGTATCTTAGAGCGAAATCCAGGGGAGAATGACTCAGTAGGTGAAGAGGACAGGGCATCTATAATATCCCAATCAAGGTCAAGCCAACTTCAATACATTTTTAATGCTTTAAGAGCTGAGTATGGGCTTGATAACAAATATTCAGAGAATGAGTTGATTGTTAATCAAACTTCATAGCCTGAATATTGTAACCTCCATCAACATATATTACTTGACCTGTAATTCCACTTGATAGGTCACTTAAGAGGAAGGCAGAAGTATTTCCTACTTCTTTAGCTGTTATATTTCTACCAAGAGGCGTCTCTTTGCCATGCTTATTTAACATCGATTTAAAGCCTTTTATTCCTGAGGCTGCTAAGGTTTTAATTGGTCCAGCTGATACTGCATTAACTCGTATTCCTTTTGAACCAAGCGAAGCTGAAAAGTATCTTACACCAGCCTCTAAGCTTGCTTTAGCCATTCCCATAACATTATAGTTTGGAGTTGCTTCTTGAGACCCAATATAGGTTAAGGTAATAATTGAGGATGATTTAGACATATAGGGAGCAGCTTCTTTTACTACAGCTGCAAAACTATATGAGCTTATGTCATGTGTAATTGCAAAACCTTCTCTTGTAATACAGTCTTCAATGTTCCCTGATATCTGATCTGCTGGAGAAAAACCAACTGAGTGAACTATTCCATCAATTTCACCCCAATTTTCAACGCAATTTTTAATTAAGTCTTTGATCTCTGAATCATTAGACAAATCACAAACAAACGTTTTTGCATCACCATGAGTAGCTGCAAAACCATTAATAAATTTTTCAAACCTTTCATTTTGATAGCTAAAAGCCAGTTCTGCTCCTTGTTCATATAAAACATCGCAAATAGATGCAGCAATAGAATATTTATTTGCCAAACCAATAACTAATATTTTTTTATCATTAACCATGATTGCATTATAAAAGAAAATACTAAGTAAAAATAATGTTTCAACTTATTTAATCTTTGTATCACAGTTTATTAGAAACTTAAAAGACACTTAACTGTCACATAAATGTAACATAATGGGCTAATATAGATACTATTGAGTTAAAAAAGGGATTAATTATGAATAAAGAAAAATATTTATTGTTGCTATTAACATCCATATTAAGCATTGAAAGTCTATATGCTCAAGAGGATGAAGTTGATAATAGTGAAGTTGAAGAAGTAGTTGTTACTGGTTCTCGTATTACAAAAAGTGAATTTACTGGTGCTCAACCAGTCTTAGTTATAGATCAGGAAGCTATACAAGCCACTGGTGAAATGTCAGTTTCTGATGTTTTAAGAGAAACCCCAATCAACACTTATGGATCGTTTTATGAGAGATCTGGGAGTTCAGCTGGCTCACAATCTACACTTTCATTAAGAGGGCTAGGAAGTTCAAGAACATTAGTTTTAATAGATGGTAAGCGTTTACCAGGATCACCAAAGCTTGGTGGTGACTCTGCAAATTTGAATTTAATACCTACTTCTGCAATTGAAAGAATAGAAATATTAGCTGATGGTGCTTCTGCTGTTTACGGTTCTGATGCTATCGGGGGAGTTGTGAATGTAATTACAAAAAAAGGTGTTGATGGAATGAGCTTTAGTGGTAGCGTATCTTCTCCAGAACAGCCAGGAGGAGGTGAGGAGACATTTTCTTTTGTAGGTGGTGTTAATACCGATGACGGATTTGTAACCTTTACTTATGAACATCAAGAAAGAGGAATAATATTTTTAGCTGATAGGCCATATGATGCAGGTCGAGCACCAACAGATGGGGATTATACATCTGCATTTAATTTATCGTCTTATGCATATAACTATAGACTTAATGACGATTGGACTCTTCCTGATGGAAGAACATTTTTACAAGGTCAATTCCTTCCTGCAGCAGAATGCCAAGGAGATTCAAGGTTTGTGAATGAAGGCACAACCTACACATGGGGAAGCAGCCCGACAGGAAGTAGCAGTATTCCAAACAATCATGTATGCCTCTTCGATTACACACAAATTATGGCGCAAAACGCTGGTAAAAAATTCGATGCATTCACCGTGAGTGCAGAAAATAATTTAAATTGGGCTACATTCTATTCAAGATTCGTTACATCAAGAAATGAGGCGTACGGTAGATACGCGCCACCCGCCGCTTTTATAAGTGCATTTCCTTCAGGTGTAGGTCAGGTAAGAATTCCTGCTTATACAGATTCAAATGGCCAGTCTTGGGAGGAGACTGTAGTGACACTTGATGTTGAAGCACAATTAAGAAAAAGATTTATAGAGATTGGGCCAAGAGAGAGTTTTTGGACAGATTGGACTGCTGATGCGGTTGCAGGATTTAAAGGAAATTTTAACGGTTTAGATTGGGATCTCTCAATGCAATATAACAGAACTGACTATGATGATTATGATTGTTGTTATCTTCAAAAACCTGAATTTACAGCAGTAAGTGTTGGGATCAAAGAAGATGGAGAATTTAATGGATGGACTAATCCGTTTGAACCTGAGGCAGTTGATTATTACACAGCCTCTCCAACAGAAACAGCAACTAGTGATTTCAAGAGTCTCGCTGGGTATATATCAGGACAGCTATTTCAGGGAACTCAATTTGTAGTTGGTTTTGAACAAGCACAATTCAGGTATGAAAATAGATTTGATAAACAAAGTGAGGTTGGTAATGTAGGAGGCTCGTCAGGAAATTCTGATTTTGGTGAACGAGACTATACTGCATTGTATTTTGAGACCTCCACAGGTTTTGCGGATGGAAGAGGAGAGTTACAAATAGCCGGTAGACAGGATGACTACAGTGATTTTGGAACAAACTTTGCTTATACAGCAAAAGCTTTATTTTCTGTAATGGATAATATCACTCTAAGAGCTTCCCTAGGCACGGGTTTTAAAGCTCCAGGACTAGGCTCTATGTTTGGTGCGACTTCATTTAGTGCTGATTACCACATAGATTATGTTTACTGTTCAGCTAATAATATTGCTAGAGAAGATTGTCCAGAGGATCAAGTTCAGACATATGTAGGACAAAATCCTGATTTAGGACCTGAAGACTCTGAATCAATGAATGTAGGCTTAATTTATGATTTTGATCTAATTGGAGAGCATTCTGTGGCTATAGATTATTTCAATACAACCGTGAGCGGAATAATTACTTCAATTTCAGTACAAGATATTATAGATGCAGAACTAGTTGGTAAAGGTGCCCAGCTTACTACACAGGGTGCATTTTGTACGAGGACTGGAGATGCTGGACCATTAGAGATTTGTTACCGAAGACCAATTAATGGTAACGATATTACTATTTCAGGTTTTGATCTTAAATACAGAGGAACATTTTTAACGCCTATAGGTGATTTTGACACAGGCCTTATTTGGACACAAATGCTTGAAGATGAGTATGAGGCGTACTTTAACGGACCTATTGTAGATGGAGTTGGTTTACCTGGAAGACCTGAATTTAGATACAAAGCTGATGTTGGATACAACGTTCCATTCCTTTCTGGTTTGAGAGTTGGAGTTGAATATGAATTTATCAATAGTTACGCAAATAATACTGATGTTGATTACAATCCTGTGGGTGAAGTAGATTCTTGGGAGCAAATTAATTTAAGAGCAAATTATCAAGTTTTTGATAATTTGGGTTTGCGAGTGGTAGTAAGAAACCTAGATAATTCAGACCCTGTTTTTTATCAAAATGGTGGATACGATAGAACTTTACATAATAACTATGGGAGAGTTGTTATATTTGGTTTTAATGTTAATTACTAATAATAATTATTTTTGTAAAAAAGGAGGCAATGCCTCCTTTTTTTTAAAAGGAATCTTTTCTAATTCTTAACTCCCTAAATTGATCTTCAGGACATAATGATTGCAAATCATTAGGCACTTTATAACCCAAAAATAAATTTATTTTTTTCTCTTTTAAAATTGTACTTGGTAAAGATATACCACCATCTTCAATTTTTTTGATTAAATCTTCAATTTCATTTCTAATATCTATGTCTTCAATTTGATCTTGGGCAAATTTAAGATTTGAAAGAGTATATTCATGGGTACAGTAGACACTTGTTTCATCAGGCAAACCACTTAATTTGGATAATGATTTATACATTTGAGAATATGTGCCTTCAAAAAGACGACCACATCCAGCGGAAAATAATGTATCTCCACAAAAAAGAACATTCTGTAATTCTGAATAATAAGATATGTGATCTAACGTATGTCCAGGAGTTTCAATACACCTAAAGTCATAGCCGAGGGTAGTTAATAGATCTGTTTCCTTAAGGGTTACATCAATTCCTTCGATAGACTTATTATCTGGACCATAAACCTTACCTTCCATCATTTCTCTCAAAGTAGTTATTCCACCTGTATGGTCGTAGTGATGGTGAGTTATAAGGATATCCATTAAAGTGAGATTATTATTTTTAAGCACTTCTATAACTACACCCGAGTCACCAGGATCTATTACCGTTATATGATTGTCTTTCTGAATAGCCCAAATGTAATTATCTGTAAATGCAGGGATGTGAAATATTTTCATTACTTTATAATCTTTAGTTATGTCAATTAAAGTATATACAGATGGAGCGTGTAGGGGAAATCCTGGTCCAGGAGGATGGGGCGTTTTTATTATTTATAATGACTCTACAAAAGAATTATTTGATGGACAGAGAGAAGCAACCAACAATCAAATGGAAATTTTAGCAGCCATAGAAGCATTAAAGTATCTTAAAGATGAAGAGCAAGAGATCGCTTTATATACCGACTCTAATTATGTAAGGAAAGGAATTACTGAGTGGATAAATAACTGGAAAATAAACAATTGGCGTACTGCATCGAAGAAACCTGTTGCAAATAAAGAGCTTTGGATTGAGCTAGATGAATTAACCTTAAATAAAAAAATAACGTGGAATTGGGTGAAAGGGCATTCAGGTGATCCAGGGAACGAGCGTGCAGATCAATTAGCTAATTTTGGTGCAGATAATGTCAGCTAGATACATTTCACTTGATACAGAAACAACTGGATTAGATTTTAAAACTGGTGATAGGGTCATCGAAATTGGTGCTGTAGAGATTCTTGGTAGAACAAAAACTAATGAATCTTTTCAATCTTACCTAAACCCTCAAGGAAAATTAATTAGTGAAGGAGCAAAATCAGTAACAAATATAGCGGATGAGGAATTAAAAGATAAACCCTTGTTTAAAGACGTAGTAAATGAGTTTATTGATTTTATAAAGGGTGCTGAATTGATAATTCATAATGCAGAGTTTGATATCGGCTTTTTAAATAATGAACTAAAGTTAATTAATCACGAGGTAAAGGACCTTAGAGAAATTTGTAAAGTATTTGATACGCTTCTTCATGCAAGGAAAACTTTTCCTGGACAAAAAAATTCGTTAGATGCTTTGACCAGCCGTTTAAATATTTCAGGTTATGACAGAAAATTTCATGGAGCTTTATTGGATGCCCAGATTTTATCAGATGTCTATTTAAATCTTACAGGAGGCCAAGTGAAACTAAACCTCAGTTCTGAAGAACACAAACAAAATAAAATCAACAAACTTGGCCAGAAAATAGATTTCAAAGTGATCGAAGCAAAGATAGATTCGAAAGATTTAAAAGCCCATGAAGATTTCTTAGAGCAACTATCAAAAAAGATAGGAGACAAAGTACAGTGGTAGATATTGTGACAAGATTTGCTCCGAGTCCGACGGGTTATCTACACATTGGCGGTGTAAGAACAGCATTGTTTAATTATGTGTTTGCAAAAAAATATGGTGGAAAATTTTTGGTCAGAATAGAGGATACTGATAAAGAACGATCTAAAGATGAGTATATTTCTGCAATAATGGATGGTTTAGCTTGGCTCTCTCTTATTGCTGACGAACATCCAATTAAACAAAGCGATAGATTTGATATATATAAAAAGGAAGCTCAAAGGCTGATTGATGATGAAAAGGCCTATTTAGATGACGGTGCAATTAGGCTTCGAGTCGATAAAACTGGCTCAACATTAATTCAGGATTTGGTTTATGGAGATATTGAATTTCTTAATAAGGAGCTAGATGACTTAGTGATCTTAAGAAGTGATGGTTCACCAACCTATCATTTTTGTAATGTAATTGATGATAATTTTCAAAAAGTAACTCATATTATTAGGGGTGAAGATCATTTGCCTAATACTCCCAAACAAATTCAAATTGTTAAAGCGCTTGGATATGAAGGTTTTAAATATGCACATCTTCCTCTTGTTCTAGGCCAAGATAAGAAAAGGCTATCCAAAAGACATGCCGCAACAGACTTAATGTCATATAAAGGTGAGGGCTATTTTCCTGAGGCTATTTTAAATATGTTGGCAAAATTAGGCTGGTCGAACACTGAAAAAGACATTTTTATGATGGACGATCTAATCAAAATTTTCGAAATTAGTGATGTTCAGCGTTCAGGAGCTGTGTTTGATAAAGAGAGACTTAACTTTATAAACCAAAACCATATGGCTTTGAAAACAGATGACGAACTAATTTCATTAATGGCAACCTTTAATGATAACAATGGGTTCAATTTATCAAATCATCACGACCCTAAAAGGCTGGTAAGGCTTTGTGTTGGAAGTGGAAATAATTTGTCCGAGATTTCAAGTTTTATTAAACCATTTGTAATGGATTTTGAGGATTATAATAAAGATGATTTTGATAAACACTTACTAGAGAGTAGAGACGTTTTAAATTATTTTGAGGAGTCAATAAAATCAATTGACTCCTGGAAAGAAGAAATTTTTGAAGAAATAATTAATTCTGCAAAAGAAAGCTTAGATTTACCAATGCCTAAAATAGGCCTTCCACTTAGAGTAGCATTACTTGGAAGAGCAAAATCTCCTCCTCTTGACTCAACATTGTATTTATTAAGAAAGGAAACAATATTGCAGAGACTTAGCAAAGCTAAAAAAGTTATTTCTTGATACTAACCTTCGCATTTGGCCTTCTAAGATCAGAATATCCATAACGCATATTATCTACTATATGAATGCTTTGTGTGCTTCCTATAGTATCTGAAACCTCTATATCATGTCCGAATACCCCAAGGTATCGCCTTGTGTCAAAGTTTATTGTCTTTTCTAAGAGCAGTTCTAATTCTTGAGAGTCTTGATGTATTCTTGGCAACATTGTTGCTTCCCCAATATCTAAATTAAAATCAAGAACATTAATCAAAACTTGCAGATTTATATTAGGGATTTGTGAACCACCGGGAGAACCGGTAATTAGTGTTAATTTCCCCTCTTTATTAAATACCATCACTGGTGCCATTGTACTCATAGGACGTTTGAGAGGTTCTAGTTTGTTTGCTGGTGAAGCACTTCTCCTATAAGAACCATTACCATATTCATGCGCAAAATTATTCATTTGATTATTTCCTAAAATACCAGTTCCTTCAATTGTCACTCCTGATCCAAAAGAATATCCAAGGGTATAAGTAACCGAAACAGCGTTACCATTGTCATCTATTATTGAGTAATGAGTTGTATCCCTAGATTCAATATACTTTCTCTCAAGGGTTTGAGCATTTTTATTAAATCTGTCTGGTTTTGATGCACGTTTTAAATTTATAGATTTGCTTTTCATTTTTGCAAAATCTTTCGAAAGCAAGTCTTCCATTGGTATATTTGAAAATTTAGGATCGCCTATGTATTTTGATCGACTTTGATGACCAAATCTCATTACTTCGGCCAGCAAATGAAGATATTTGCCACTATCGTAATTCATTTTCGATAGATCAAAATTCTCTAATACATTCAAAGAAGTTAATATTGCAACACCACCACCACTTGGAGGACCTTGAGTGAATATTGTATTTCCTCGATAGTTTGTTGAGATTGCTGGCAGAAACCTTGGTTTATATTTCATTAAATCTTCTTTTCTAATAAAGCCACCATGTTTTATCATGGCCAACTCAATCTTCTCAGCTGTTTCCCCTTTATAAAATCCATCTACTCCATTATTAGAAATCAACTGCAGAGTATTGATAAGGTCATTGATAAAAAGTTTGCCTCCAATTTTTATATCTGGATTTAGATATATTTTTTTTGATTCCTCATCTAGGGTTAGATATTCGGTATCTTGTATTGCTCCAAATAAATCTTCAGTAACAGGAACGCCATCTTTAAGCAGACTTATAGTAGGCTCAATTAAATCCTTAAGCTCCATAGAACCATATACTTCATGGGCCTTTATTAAGCCTGCCACAGTTCCAGGTACTGCTATTGCTTTATATCCCTTTCTAGTTAAATCATAATCATGCGCACCATTATTTTTAAACTTGTTTCTATATTTATTTGATTCTGCTAATTCAGGTGACATCGATCTAAAATCTAAAGTCGCAATTGAATTTGATTTAGCATCGTATATCATCATAAAGCCACCGCCACCTAAATTCCCTGCTCTTGGCAATGTTGCTGCTAAAGAAAAGCCAACAGCAACTGCAGCATCAACAGCATTGCCCCCATTGGATAAAATCGTTGCTCCGATATCTGAAGATAGATAATTTTGACTCACAACCATTCCTTTGGTTGTTGAAGTAGGATGATAAGGATGTGGATAATCTAAATAGCTTTGAGTAGAGGCGGTGAGGGAAAATAAAATAAATATTAAAAATCTCAATTTATTATTCCCGGTAAAACATAAGTCGCAAAAATAGTAACAACAATAATTCCAACAATATTTATGTAAAAGCCTGCTCTCATCATTTGCGATATAGTAAATTTTTCACTTCCATAAACAATTGCATTTGGTGGCGTAGCAACGGGCAACATAAATGCACAACTTGCAGCCAAGGCTACTGGAATTGCCAACTGTGCTTTATCAAAACCTAGACCTAATGCAATTGCAAACATAATGGGTACAAAAGTGGCAGTGGTTGCCTGGTTGGATGTGATTTCAGTTAAAAAGACTACTATAGCTACTATTACAAATATTAAAATTAGGGGTTCAACATTACCAAAAACTGAAAAAAATGATCCTATCCATACCCCTAAGCCGGTCGCTTTAATTTGTGCAGCAATTGATAATCCACCTCCAAACAATATAAGTATTCCCCAAGGCAGATTTTTTGTTGCGCTCCATTCTAAAAGGCCACCAGATTTTGAAGAGGGAGTAATAAACAATGCTAAGGCTGCAAAAATTGCAATTCCATAATCAGTAAGTCCACTAAAACCAGGTATGAGAATAATTAATTTTCGAAAAATCCAACAAAAGGCTGTTATGCAGAAAATAATAAATACTCTTTTTTCGTCAGAGGTAACTTTCCCTAAATTGAGATATAGATTTTTTAATTCATCAAAAGTCTTATTTGTTCCACTTAGGCTGCTTGGGAAAATTATATGTGTTAAAAGGTACCAACCAGCAATCAACATGATGAATGATATCGGTGTTGCTAATAACATCCAATCAAGAAAATCAACTTCGATCCCTTCATCAAGTAAAAGCCCAACGACCAAAACATTAGGTCCTGTTCCAACGATGGTAGCCATACCTCCAATAGTCGCTGCATATGCTATTCCAAGAAGTAGTGAAACTTGAAAATTTTCAAATTGCTTTTCATTTGATTCGTTTGTAGTGCTTTTTACAACAGTAGCAACTGCAAGAGCTATTGGAAGCAACATTAAGGTAGTAGAAGTATTAAATATCCACATACTTAATAGCCCACTAACTAACATAAAACCACCAATCAAGTACTTAGAGTCTGTTCCTACCAATAAAAGCATTTTCAATGCCATTCTTTTGTGTAAATTTACCTTTTCAATTGCTAAGGCAAGTATGAAGCCTCCAAGAAAAAGGAAAACATTATTATGCGCATAAGGATTTGCTGAAAGTTGAAAAGCATCTTTTGATGGAATGTCTCCAAAGATTCCAAGCATTGGGAAAAGTGCTAGTGGTAGTAGGGCAGTTGCTGGAAGCGGAATTGCCTCCGTTGCCCACCAAGTTGCCATCAACACGACTACTGCCGTTACATAAATAGCTTCTTTAGAAAGTGAGTCTGTACCAGGAATTGTACAAATTAATAGGAATAAAAAAAAACCAGTCCAAAAACCAATTGATTTTGGACTGGTTAAAATCATTTAAGTTAGATTAATATCTAACTCTGAAGTCAAAGTAGAAGTCTCTTCTAGTACCTACATCTAGATCTCCTAGGAAACCATATCTGTAGTCTGCTAGTGGAGGTCTTCTATCGTTTAAATTGTTAACTCCAAAACGCATTCTTGCATCATTTTCATTTAAACTAAAGTTGTAATCAAAATATGCGTTAGTTCTTGATGCTGCACCTACTGGTCGTAATCCAACATCAGGTTCAAGAACTTCTGATCTTGTTGTATGAGTAAACCCAAGTGCGTAAGAGTCCCACTTAAATCTTAATGTAGATTTTGTTTTTCTCTTAGGAGCTTGTTCAATTTTTAGAAGATTTCCAAGTCCTGCAAGTGGGTATGCGCTTTGATCAATTAATCCTGACGCATACGCTGCATCAATTTCATCTACAAGACCGCCTTTAGCTTGTTCTTTCTCTCTTGTGAAAGATACAAGGTGCTTCATTTCCATTGAACCCCAGTCAAAGTCAAGATCATATATAAATGCTCCATCCCAACCAGCAACACTACGTGGCCCAAGGTTTACGTATTGGTTAAAGACACTTTCTGCCTCACCAAATGGGCAAGGGAAGCCTATTGCATTCATTGTTTCAACTTCACCTGCATCAGGAGCAACTCTAGTAACCCCTTCAAAACCATCACAGTTGCCTTGAAGTCTTCTCACTAAATCAATTAGCATTGAATTTTCTTCACCCAGTAGACCAACTGTTCTATCAGATGTTACTTCCCAAAGATCATATGTTAGAACAACTTTGTCATACTCTAATACAACACCAACAGTTTCGTTAGAAGCTAACTCAGCAAGTAAGTCTCTGTTTCCGATAGTGTTTCTTATAACTCCATATCTTCCATCAGAATCCCAAAGAGTTGAGCTTCCTAGACCAGCTGCTGTCGCAGCTCTATCAACGTAGACTGCTGCCCAGTCATATCTTGTATTAACACGTGAAACTGTAAGTTCATTTATTGTGTAAAGGTTTGGAGCTCTAAATGTTTCTTGAGACGATCCTCTAAATAAGATGGCATCAGAAACTCTCCAACCGAAAGCGAATCTTGACACATCTTCACCTTCAAAATCTGAATAAGCTTCATTTCTCCAAGCTGCTTGAAGATCGAAACTTTGTACCAAAGGCACATTCATTTCTGGACTAACAACAGGCACACCTAATTCAACAAATATTGAATTTACTGTTCTATCACCACCATTGTCAGGAGTAGGGGATGAGCCTACTACATTTGAAATGTACGGATATGTATAAGATGGGCTGGAACTTAATCTTCCATTGCTTGAACGTCTTACGTAAACATTTGTACCGTCAAGGTTGTCATCTCTATCATCAAAGAACTTATCTCCTCTCCACTCAAAACCGATCAGTGCACTAACGTCACCACCTGGCAGGTTGAATAGATCCGGTTTAGATAATTTGAAGTCAAATGTATTCAAAGTTCTGCCATTATTTCGAATGACATCAATTCTTGCTAAATCCATTATGCTTTCAGGGGCACCTGGTGTCCAGTCTCCCCAAGCAGTAGGATCTCCATCTGAATCAAGTCTCCCCAGGTATCCACCACCATTAAATGGGTTATAAAGACCAGCTTGCAATAAGGAATCCATTACTGTGGCATTAATTCTGTTATAAATTGTATTATCAGAAAGCTCTTCATTAAATACATAGGCTGAATCCCAATCCCAACCACTAACTAATTGACCTCTAAAACCAAGTAACATTCTTATATTAGTCTTTTTACTTGATGTTTCTCTCGGTCCAAAATCATTGAATCTATAGTTATCTAACTGGAGAGTCTTGCCAGTAAAGTTATTAGGATGACTTGATGGAACAATAAATTTTTGTGCAGTAAGTCCACTTGCTTGTTCTCTTCTTGCTGTATAGTCAGAATCATAGTATCCAAACTCCATATACATTTCATTTGAATTTCCCATGTCATGATTAAGAAAAGTAAATACATTTCTTCTTTCTAAAGCACCAAGGTAATCTTTATCAGCATACCAGTTATAAAGAATATTTCCTGAGGAATCACTTGCAGCACAAACTCCATTCCCAAGCTGTAATAGACATCTTGGATCATTAGATGGGTAAATTAAAAACTCACCAGAACTATCTGTGTAGCTAGCTCTTCCAGACATATCAAATTGGCCCCATGCTGAGTTTGATGAACAGTCTGTTCTTCCGCCTAGTGAAGCATCAAAAACGTTTCTGTCACAAAATCCCATTACTTCATCTTCAACAGCTCTAATTCTATCTCTGTCGTAAAAAGATGCATATGATGTAATACTTGTTTTTCCGTTATTGAATGATTCACCCCATTTAATTGTTACAGTGTGATCATCTCTATTGTAGTGTTCAAAATTTTTGTATCTTACTCTCATTTCAAAGCCTTGATAGTCTGCATCCAACACATTATTTACAACAGCGGCAACAGCATCAGATCCGTACAATGCAGCAGCACCATCCCGAAGAATTTCAACTCTTTCGATAAGACCAAGAGGTAATACTTGAGTGTTTGGACTTTCTACTGGAACAAAACTTCCACCAATCTCTTCAGTTTGATAGCTCGCCCCAGAAACCATTCTTCGACCATTAATGAGTACAAGAGTGTTACCAGTACCAAGAGATCTTATATCATAAGAACCAACATCACCTCTAGCACCATTTATACCACCGGTATCTCCAGTTTCACCAAACTGGTTTATGCCCTGTTCAGGTAAACTTGAAAGTAAATCATCTCCAGAATCAACACCGAGGTCATCGATATCTTCTGCACTTATTACCGTTACTGGAAGAGCTTCGTTTATTCTGGCGCCTTTGATTTGTGTACCAACCGTTACTACTTCCTCTACATCATTATTGCTCCCTGACTCTTGTGAATTAAATACAAATGAGACAGCGAGTAGTAAAACTAAATACTTTATTTTTGAAATCATTTTGAGATCCCCCTCTTATTAGAGTTATTTAACTAGAAAAATGGTCATTTTTCAAGTTTTTAATCATGTTTTGGCTTTTAGATAAGATCGTATAAAATTAACAGGATTTGGGGCCATAGCTCAGCTGGGAGAGCGCAACACTGGCAGTGTTGAGGTCAGGGGTTCGATCCCCCTTGGCTCCACCACATTCGCAAAATGAATTTAATTGTCTTAAAGTGGTGAAGGGGCAATCATGACATTAATCTTTGGAATATCGGTAATTGGTTGGATACATACAATTACAGGCTCGATAGCGATAGTTTTAGGGTTACATATCCTCTGGCAATACAAGATTATTTCTTCAAAATTAACATCGGGAAAAATATACATAATTTTAACTGCACTTTCAGCTGCAACCTCATTATTAATTTTTAATAAAGGAGGCTTTAATCTTGCTCATTTGCTTGGCATTATATCGATAGTGGCTTTATTAGTAGGGTATATATGCGAAAGGAAAGATTTTTTTGGAATTTCAAATTATGTTCAAGCAGTATCTTATTCTTCAACACTACTATTTAGCTTAATTCCAGGAATGTCCGAGATCTTTACTAGGCTACCAGCTGAAAACCCATTGGCTGATAGTGTCTTTGATCCAATACTCCAAAAGACATTTTTGTTTTTAACATTTTTGTTTTTTTGCTTGATAACCTACCAATCCTATTGGATACGGTTTAAATCAAAATCCTGATTCTAAAGGATCAACAACAAAATCAAATGATTGAGAGGAGTCACATGGTCTAAAATCACCACTAAAAAATCCAATCTCAAAATGTAGGTGTCTCTTATCACTTCTTCCTGAATTGCCCATATAACCTATTACTCTTGACCTCTTAACTTGTTGTCCTATTTTCACCATTATAGATTCAGGTTTTAAGTGTGCGTATCTTGTAAAAAATTCATTATGTTTAATCACAATATGATTACCCCATCCTGCGCCACATTCTCTTAAACTTTCATTTTCCTTTAGCGGGTCTGATTCTGGACAACCAGATCTTATGTAAACAATCTTTCCATCGTATGCTGACAATACCGGAACATCTAAAATTGATTTATCTTCATTAATATAATCGATGCCCTCGTGAAAGGCAGGAGTGCCTAAAGAGCCTTGAAATTCAACTCTTTCATCGTAATTCGTTATCTCAATGGGAGGCAAGAGACCTGATATCTTTTTACCTGTAATCTGAACTGGAGATACCTCTTCTTCGGTTGAATCATATTCACAAAGTTTGTCTGAATTTATAAATAAAGAAATTAAAAAAAGATATAAAGGCAATCTCATAATAGAAGGGCGGGTTTCCCCGCCCTTAGGTATTAGAATTTATAAGAATATTTAATGCTCACAGATCTTGGTGGAATCCATTGAACATAATCTCTAGGTCTATAGCTCGGCGAATCAACTGCATATCTAAATGCCTCAGTCCTCTCATCAGTTAAGTTATCAACCGATAAGTTTATTGCTGATTGACCAAAATTAACGCCAGCATTGAAATTCAATTTATTATATTCTGGAGCCATCATGTTATTTGACTCAGCAAAAGTTGCATAACTCTCCCCATAAGAAAGAAGGTCAACTCTTGCAAAAGCAGGATAACTCATTACTAATGTTTCATAAGCAAGTCCAACATTGAATTGAGATTCAACAGTCCCAGGAAGACTATCCCCAGCTTCAGCACCAAAACTCTCTAATGGTACAGTAGTTTCTGCACTCATGAATGCTCCCGCAAAATCAAGATAAAGATTGTTTCCAAGGTCGTAACTAAAATCAAGCTCTAGTCCTGACGTTTCAGCTTGTCCACCATTATAAGTAAATGACCAACCACATGCTGGTGCAATACCAATTTGTATATCTTGCCAGTCGATACTGAAATAAGTTGCATTTAAAGATAGACCTTGTTGTCTATATTTAAAACCAAACTCTGTATTTTGAGCATTATCAGAAGTATATCTTCTTTCAAATGAGGATGCCTCAGGATCATTGGCGCAGAAATAAGGCAATGCGGCATTGTTGCCCCCAGGCCTGTAGCCAGCAGAGCTTACTGCAAATACTGTTAAGTTATCATTTGGAGTATACGAAGCTGTAAACTTTGGTCTAGTGTCTGACTCAGCGCCTGATAGTTCTGTACAAGTAACACCATCTGCAAAGTCACCGACACCATCTCCATTATTATCACACCCAAAGTTATCGCCAACGTAGAAGAGTCCAAACTCAGATCCTCTGTAACTATCGTCAAGCATATATCTTCTTAAACCATAGGAGAATGTAAAATCATCCCAGTTATAAGATATCTGCCCAAAGAAAGATTCTTCTCTGGAATTGTCGTGGTATCTCCAACTTCCATAATACATATATGGGTAACCATCCACGTCATTACAATAAGGTGGGCAATAGGCACTTCCATCGTAACCAGGAACACCAATAATGCCAACAATGTAATCAAATGCATCAGCACTTGAACCATATTGATTTTCAACTATTTGATTAGGTTTGCCACTTGAGTCCTCATAAAAATAACCAACAGTCCATTCAATATCTCCAGGATTGGAGGATACTCTAAGTTCAAAGCTTGTTTCTTCACTATCTGAACCAACGACTAATGGGGCTGCATAAAGGTCATCCATATCTATTCGACTCCACTCTGTATCTGAATCTTCCCTAGTTTCGTATTTCGCAGCAATAACAGTAATGTTAAATGAATCTCCAGAATAGTTAACCATTGAGCTAATTACTTTAGTTTTTACTCTATGGATTTCATCTGAGAAGTCAGCAAATGCCAATAAAGGATTATAGCTTGATAGTCCAGGAAGGCTTGTATAATCTGCTAAATCTGCAGAAAGTCCGGCAACCCTAGCACAATTTTCATAACCATCCCAGTTGTACCACCAACCAGCACCGTCTGTATCACAACCTGCTACAACTAAATCTGCATTACCTGGTTTATCGCCATTACCCTTTTCTTTCATCCCAACATCCACTCTGTCAGCAACGTTATATCTAATAAACCCATTAACTCTATCAAAATTGAAGCCAAGTGTTAGTCTCATTAAATCGTCATTTTGTGTTCCAACACCTTTTTTCCCTGTCATAACATTTTGGTATATCCCGGGATCAACCATAGATGAAAAAACTGCTCTCAAAGCAACACCTTCAATTAGAGGCACATTAACCATTGCGTTGTAGTTGTTTATGTCCTCTTCAGCATAAACTTTGGAGCCATATTCAACTGAGAAGCTAGATTCAAATGCTTCTGGATTAGGCTTATTTGTAATATACCTAATTGTTCCACCAATAGCGTTGGAACCATACAATGTTCCCTGTGGACCTCTTAAAACCTCAATCCTTTGGATATCAAAGATATTCATATTACCGGATTTTATTTCATCAACATAAGTTGCCGATGTGCCAGCAGATCTTTGGGCTGAACTTGTATTTAGTCCTCGGAAGGTAAAAAATCTAGAACCACCAGGAGTAGTTACCCCAGCCAATGTCCTTAGAAAATCTTCTGGTGTAGTAATTCCTCTTTCTTCAATATCCCCTTCAGATATCACAGAAATGTTCATTGGAATTTCTTGAACGGTTTCTTCTTTTTTATTGGCAGTAACCACTACTTCTTCATAGTCGCTATCTTCTTGAGCCTCAAAAAAGAATGCAAATGTAACGAGAAATGCAAAAATTAGTCTTTTCATAGCTCGAAAGTAGCATTATTTTGGCATTTTTTCTACTTTTTGGATGGTTTTAAGATAGTGTTTTCTTTCTTGAGCTCTTTATGCATAGCAGTAAATGATATCTTTGATATTAGTTCATCTGTATCATTAGTAATCTCTACATCCCAGATTGAAGTTGATTTACCAATATGTATTGCTTTAGCACAAGCAAAAACATGTCCAGATGTCGCTGTTCGAATATGGTTTGCTACTAAGCTTAGACCTACAACTGTTTTTTTGGTTGGGTCAACAGTAAGGAATGCAGCGAAACTTGCTGTGCTTTCTGCGAGAACACAAGAAGCACCTCCGTGCAACAAACCAAGGGGTTGCTTAGTTCGACTATCCACAGGCATTCTTGATTTGAAAAAATCTTTGCCAATCTCAAGAAATTCAATTCCTAAATGCTCATCAATATTTACAGATGAATCTTTGAAATCACTAATTTTATAATCTTTGAACCAAATAGACACTGGATAATTATATGACAAATAATCTAAACCTTAAACTCAGCTTATTACGCATATTTATCCTATAAAAATTAATATATTTGGGTAAAAACTACAAAAAAGTTTACAAAAATACTATTTTTACATAAAAAAACTATTTATTTGCATTTTTTCATGTAATATATCCAATTCAGTCTCGCTGCCTAGCTTGACTCCCTCAGAATAAATGGCCCAACTTCTATTCTGTTTAAGTCTAGGCAGCAATTTAAAATAACTTCTTTCTTTCGAGTATCAACTTTTTTGTATAGTTCAGCATCGAATGAGGATCTTTTTCTTGCAAATTAACAGATAATTTTTTGTAGTTCTCGTTATGTTTTAACCAGGGCATTGAGTTTGAAAACCCGAAGTATGATAAATTTGAATCCCATGGCATAGGTGTTCTACACCCATCACGCCCTTTAAATTCAGGCCAAAATGATTTCCCAAAGGGATCTTGTATATCGTCAAAGTCTACAATTGTTTCTGGTAGTCCAAGTTCTTCTCCCTGGTATATACATATATTCCCCTTTAACTCTAAAAGTTTTTTCATAATTTTTTTTGAATTCATGTTTGCTCTAGAAACTATTCTTTTTGCATCGTGATTACTAAAAGACCAGCATGGCCATGACTCCTTATTTTTCTTAAAGAATAAATTTACAACTTCGTCAACTTTATCAAGCTGAAAATCATCTGATAAAAATTCAAAGCAATATGCCATATGTAAAGAATCTGTTTTGGCATACCTTGCTATAACATCCATTGGTTCATCAGCAACTATTTCACCAATAGAAATAGCATTATATCTATTTAACAAAGATCTAATTTTTTTAATATAGTCTTCCGTTTCTGGTCGTGTATTATCGTATTTGTGTATTTGAAGACCATAAGGGTTGCCTTTATTAAAACCCAGAGGGCGCACATCTTTTCGATCTTTCAAAGGATTATCTCTAAAATTTTTATCATGAAAAAGAAAATTAATTACATCAAATCTAAAACCATCTATCCCAAAATCTAACCAAAATTTAATTTCTTCAAGCATTTGTTTCTGGACTTCAATATTATGAAAATTTAGATCTGGCTGAGATTCCAGAAAATTATGAAGATAATATGCACCTCTATTAGTTGACCACTTCCATGAGGACCCACCAAAAACAGATAACCAATTATTTGGAGGTTGGTTAAAATCGCCATCACACCATACATACCAATCATCAAAGTTATTTGCCTTATTTTCACTTTGCTTAAACCATGGATGCTCATCAGATGTATGGCTTAAGACCAAGTCAATGATGACTTTTAAATCATTTTTGTGACATACATCAACTAATCTTTTTAGATCATCGTTTGATCCAAATATTGGATCAACCTCCCTATAGCTTGATACATCGTAGCCAAAATCTTTTTGAGGCGATTTGAAGAAGGGCGAAATCCAGATGTAATCAACAGATAAATTTTTAAGATAGTCAACTTTTTGAATTATTCCCTCTATATCACCAACACCACTTCCTGATGAATCATAGAAGCTTCTTGGGTAAATTTGATAAATAACTTTATTTTTCCAATCCATAATTAGTCATTAAACAGATCCTTCATTCGTAACTAAAGAGTAAATTTTATATTTGTAGTAGTACAGCTTTAGAAGGAAATTTTAAAATCTAAATTTTAATATTTGTTTCCACTATAGTTAGACCAATAAATTTAATATACTTTACAAATCTTGGGGAGCAAATTGATTAGAAAAAAACTACTTCTTGATCTGGGTGGCACCAACTTGCGTGCTGGTATTGGGAATGCAAAAGATCTGTCTATTATTGATGTATCAAAAACCAAAGTAAGTTCAAATGAAGAAATCTTTAACGTAATAAAGGATTACACGAAAGATGAGAACTTAAGCGAAATAATATTTTCAGCAGCGGGACCAAGACATGAGAATGTTGTCTCAATGACAAATAGATCACTAGTACTTGATGGTAATTTAATTCAAAATACTTTTAAGGTTAATAGGTGCGATATGCTCAATGATTGGGAGTCTATTGGTTATTGTCTACCGCTACTAAATCAAGACGATTTTACTCTACTAAAGGGCGGTAATAGAGATCCAAAAAAAACGAGCATAGCAATAGGGCCTGGCACTGGTCTTGGTGTATCAATCCTAAGACATATTAATCAGATTCCGTACGTATTCGCAACTGAACTTGGCAATACAAAAAGTTTTAATAATTATTTAAACCAACAATTTCAAATTCAGAATACCTCAGATTTTAAAGTCCTTGAAAATTATCTGTCAGGAACCGGTATACAAAAAATCTACAAAAGCATTAGTGGTATTTCATTATCATCTGAACAAATCGTTGATGCTTATAATTTAGATAAGACTGCAACTTTTGTAATTAATAATTTTTGCAAATGTCTTGGTAGAGTTCTTGCAGATTTGAACCTAACTGTTATGGCTGTAGGAGGAATTTATTTTGCCGGAGCCTTGATGCGAAGGATGCAAAAACTCGGAGCGGTAGAATTATTGATTTCAGAATTTAATGAACACCACTCCCAACATCATAGAAAAATCCTTACAGACACCTCAATTCATTTAATAACAAAAGAACATACACCTTTGTATGGCAATCTAAATTATTCAATTGTGAGGAGGCTTCATGAATAGTCTGGACTACTTTATCGTTGGCATCTATGCCATTGTTCTTGTTGGAATAGCAACATATATTTCTTTAACCAAAAAAGGTGAGAAAAAAACTGCAGAAGATTATTTTTTAGCAGGGCGATCCCTTCCATGGTGGGCTATTGGAACATCCTTAATAGCAGCTAATATTGCAGCTGATCAAATTATTGGGATGAATGGTGACGCTTATGCAATGGGAATAGCTATAGCGACCTATGAGTGGACGGCTGCTATAGCTTTGATAGTCGTTGGAAAGTTCTTACTTCCTGTCTATCTAAAACAGAAAGTGTTCACAATGCCTCAGCTTTTATCACAAAGATATGATCAAAATGTTAGCACTCTATTGGCAATTCTAATGTTGATAATGTATGTAATGGTAATCTTGCCAACTATTCTATGGCTAGGAGCTAAAGCAGTTAATAATTTAACTGGATTGGATTTAATAGTTTCCATGATACTTCTTGGAGCACTATCATTAGCTTATTCACTCTATGGAGGACTTAAAGCAGTAGCTTTTACAGATATAATTCAAGTAACACTATTAATTTTTGCTGGATTATTTGTTTCTTATGTGGGTCTAAACGCAATATCTGATGGTAATGGAGTTGTTGAAGGATTTAGTATTCTATTAAGTGAGTATCCGCAAAAATTTGACGCCTTGCTGCCGTATGTTTCAAAAGCAGAGGATCCTGAGGCGTACAGCAACTATGTAAAACTTCCTGGTATTTGGGTATTAATTGGTGGTATGTGGATAGCACACTTTTATTATTGGGGAACAAACCAATACATTACCCAAAGAGCTCTTGGAGGTAAAAGCTTAAATGAAGCACAAAATGGTCTCATGTTTGCAGGTTTCTTGAAGCTGCTAATGCCTGTTGTTGTAGTACTCCCTGGTCTAATAGCAGTTGCGTTAGAGGGCAATGTAATCGATTCACTAGAAGGAGATAGGTCAAGAGCATATCCTACAATGCTTTCATTGTTACCTAATGGAATTTTAGGTTTGACATTTGCTGCTTTGGTCGCAGCTATTGTTTCTTCGTTGGCTTCGTTATCAAACAGTTTAAGTACAATTTTTACTATGGACATTTACCGAAACTTTAATGATGTTGAGGATGACAAGTTGGTTTTTGTTGGAAGAGTAGTCAGTGTTATTGGTCTCATAGTATCAATAGTAGTTGCCCCAATATTCTTAGGAAGTCTTGATTCTGCTTTTCAGTATGTACAAGAATATATGGGATTATTTAGCCCCGTAATATTATTTGTATTTTTATCGGCAATTTTTTTCAAACAATCAACATCAAGTTCAGTTTTGTGGGGCTCATTCGTAGCTTTGATAGCCGGGATTGTAATGAAACTTTATGTAGCAAATACAAGTGAATCTCTAATTGAGCCTTTTATGCATCAGATGGCTATATCATTTGCCCTTGCATTTATAGTAAGTACATTACTTTCGCCAAAGAAAGAAAATGACAAGGTTTTCAAGTTAGATTCAAATGATTTCAAAACCTCAAAATTATTTAACTTTGGTTCAACTGCAATTCTTGTCGTTATTGCCGGGATTTATGTATATTTTGATGGTGCTTTTTAATAAAATATTGATATAACAGTAACCGTGTATTGATTTTATACATCTGTTTGGGCCAAAGGAGATAACTATGAAAAAAGCTTTTATTTTTACGTTTCTATTTGTAAATTTTTTATCGCATGCAGTGGACTGGACAAGAGAAAATTTTTGCCCAACTGGTGATATAGATAAGGTTCAAAAAATCCTTTCTGGAATGACAGTTGATGAAAAAGTCGGGCAGGTAATAATGGCTGACCTTGATTTTGTTGAACCTTCAGATTTAAAAAAGTATCCACTTGGTGGGATTTTAAATGGTGGGAATACATCACCTAACGGTAAACTTAGGTCGTCAACTAATGAATGGAAAGAGTTAGCTCAAGATTTTTATAATAATTCTGTTGAAAGAGGAGGAGCAAATATTCCTGTTCTTTGGGGTACAGATGCAGTTCATGGACATAGTAATGTTTTTGGAGCAACAATTTACCCACACAACATTGGCCTTGGGGCGTCACAGAATCCAGATCTCCTTAAAGAGATAGGGTCTGCTGTTGCAGAAGAAGTCCTTGCAACTGGTCTTTTCTGGACTTTTGCTCCTACTGTAACCGTACCTCAAGACTATAGGTGGGGTAGAACCTATGAGGGTTACTCTGAGAGCCCCGAGCTTGTAACAGTTTTAGGTAATGCTTTTATAGAGGGACTACAAGGTAAAGATGAAGAATTCCTTTCAAATAAAAAAATAATAGGTACTGCAAAACATTTTTTAGGAGATGGAGGGACATTTTTAGGTCGAGATCAAGGAGATACTAAGACTACAGAGGAAGCATTAAAAGAAATTCACGGAACATCGTATTTTGGAGCGTTAGATAATTGCATCCAAACAGTAATGGCAAGTTTTAATTCATGGAATGGATCAAAAATTCATGGCAACTATTATATTCTCACAGAAGTCCTCAAGAATCAGATGAATTTTGATGGATTTGTGGTGGGGGACTGGAATGGCCATGGACAAGTGCCAGGATGCTCAAATGCAAATTGTGCTGAATCTTTTAATGCGGGTGTCGATATGTTTATGGTGCCAGAGAATTGGAAGGATTTGTACAGAAATACACTTAGACAAGTTAAATCTGGTGAAATATCTTTAGAGAGGCTAGATGATGCTGTCAGACGCATCCTGCTTGTAAAAGAACGTTTAGGAATGTTCGATGGCAGAAGGCCAGACAGCACAATGTTTTCTGAGGTCGGTACTCAAAAAAATCGAGATGTGGCAAGACAAGCAGTACGAGAGTCAATGGTCTTACTTAAAAATAATAATAATATCCTTCCACTTTCGAGAGATGCAAAAATTTTAGTAGTAGGTAAAGATGCAGACTCGCTAAGAACTCAAACAGGTGGTTGGACACTTGATTGGCAGGGCACTAACAATGAAAACTCTGACTTTCCAGGATCTATTACATTCTTGCAAGCAGTGCAAGAGATTGTTGGCAAAGAAAACCTTACATATGTTAAGAATTTGAACAATATAAATGAATCTTATGATGCAGCAATAGTCGTTTATGGTGAACAACCATATGCTGAAGGTGTTGGTGATAGAAGAAACCTTAGGTTTGCTCAGACGAGACAACAGGTTTTTTTAAAAAAACTTAAAACTAAAGGCATTCCAGCAGTATCAATATTCTTTTCAGGACGACCTCTTTGGATGACCAAAGAATTGAATCTTTCTGAGGCATTTATTGCAGCTTGGTTGCCTGGTACAGAATCAAGAGGAATGACTGATGTTATTTTTAAAAAGGCTAATAATAATATCAATTATGATTTTATTGGTAAGCTACCATTTAGTTGGCCTAAAAATCCATTTCAAGCCAATTTAAACTTTTATGATTCTGCAAGCGACCCTTTATTTGCATTTGATTATGGTCTTAACTATGAGAGTTCCACTAATCTTAGCTTTTTCAATGAAGAATTGGACCAATCCTTTTTAGAACTTAGCGAATTAAGCTTATTAAATGGATCTATTTCGGAGGGTTTTCTTGGATATATACAAGAAAACAACCTTCAACAATTTCAAATACTGTCAGGCCAGACCATATCGCAATCAGGAGTAGTTTCAACTGAGCTTATTGATGTAGAAAAACAAGATGACACACTAAAGGTGGTACTTGAAAATAGTCAGTTTCCAAATAGCTTGATAATTATCTCTCAAAGTATTCTTAACTTAAATAATCTTGAGGACGGTTTCCTTAATATTAAGGCAAGGTTTTTAGACAAAGAAAAACCAATGTATTTTATTTTTATGTGCGGATTTGATTGCATGGCTACATTAGACCTATCAAATTATTTTTCTGAATCAAATGAATTTAGTGATTACAGTATTCCATTAAGCTGTCTTGTGGATCAAGGGGTAGATCTATCGAAAGTAAACATCCCCTTTATACTTATGTCAGAGGGTCCATTGGATGTTGAGTTGAGAAGTATTAATTTTGCCAAGAATAAAACTGGTAAGTTATTTAGGTGTAATTAGAAGCTCAGTTCATTCTTAGATATTAAGATTCCATTGAGATCACCGTAAGCCCAATAACCGTTATTTATATTTATGCCTTGAATTTTGAGGGGTATACCTACTTCACCTCTATCTTTTTTAGAGCTTTTTTTTGGGCAAGCACCTAAGGCAAAAATACATAATGGAAGATCTCTTAAGATCTCAACGTCCCTCACACAGCCATTTACAATTATACCCAACCAATTATTCTTAATTGCTTTTGTTGCAAGAATATCACCTAGAAGCGCAACCTTGTTAGAGGCTTGACCATCAATAAAAAGGATTTTCCCTGTTCCATTGGACTGCAATAGTGATTTAACCTTTGAGTTATCATCAGGACAATAAACTGTTTGTAGTTCTCCTGCTAATCTGTGTATCTGTCCATAAGATATAAAACCATTTAAATATGGCAGGGTTGGATAATGGTCTGAAATATCTGGTGTATGCATAAAAAAAGGAGGGCGAACCCTCCTTTTATATTACAGGATTTTATCGATTACCAATAGTATCCAAATCTTATACCTTTCTGTGCAGGGGCTGAATATGATCCTCTTGGGAATCCTGCTTCAATCCACAATGCATAAGGAACAATCTCACTATTTGCATTATAGGAATACCCTTGTAAATACCATCCTTGCTTGGAATCTAATGTTAGGAAGTAATCCCACATTTCCCATGCTGGACGTCTATCAGAAAAGGTCTCAATTGGCTGAGCAAAGTAACCTGGACCATCAAATCCACCTTCATCATTTATATGCTTGTCAGCGTTCCAGATTGATGTGTAAGATGAATCTTCCCATCTGTAACTAAAGCCAGGCTTTAATTCCATACCATTACCAAACCTATATGTATGCTCACCACGTATAGATAATGAGAGTCTTGGAGTATATGGAGCTTCGTTTCCTCTAAGGTTTACGAAGTTATTTGGNTTATTTGCATCAATTGAAGCTGCATAATCTCTTGCAAATANATAATCTTGTCCATATCTCCACATGGTTACAAAATCTTCAGTAATTTCTGAGTGATANCTTGTTACAAAACCTGATACTCTTCCACCATCNTAAGGAAGCCATGTGTACTCAAATTCTGCACCAAAGATTTCTTGAACTCCAAAGTTTTCAGTTGTCCATATTGTGACACCTTGTTCTTCAAGAATGGTTTGTCCAAAGTTAGGATCATTAGGGTTTCCAACATACACCGGAGTCAATACNGTATCCACCGGTANGTTTCCAGTAAATTGCTTTCCATCATANTCAGTGAAGAATACATTGAAAGAGGCATTTAATGTATTTGCCTCGTTTTTACCCTTAACGCCCCATTCGAATGTTGTTACATATTCAGGATCATAGGCTAGTGAAACTCTTTCACCTGCTGTTCCTGTAGAATTTGAAGGTCTAACGTAAACATCACCTAAACTTCCAGTTTTATATGCAGTCGCAAGGTATGTGTACATGAATGCTTGATCACTCATATCCCAATCAAGTCCAATTCTCCATGAAAAATTCTCCCATGATTCAGTAACATCATTTTCTGTCTGAACTGTTGCACAACCTATTGCAGGTGCCACACAATCNACACCATCAACTTGCTTGCCATAATCAACCCAGAAATCAAAGTCATAGGAATTTATATTTGGATAGGCTGCNAATCTGTTACCCCATAGTTCTGTAGTAGGGTGACATCCAACCCACTGCGAACAGTCTAGATTTCTTCCACCTGTATCTGANCTTTCGTCATAATTAAATCTTCCACCAAATGTAAAAAACAGATCGTCATTTAACTGATATGTGCCTTGNCCATATANTGCAAAGTGATCTTTAACTCTCTTTGGTTGCCAAAAATAAGTTGTACCTTGTAGATCTGCGTGGAAATTAGCTAGTGCATACATATCTTCATTGAAAACAAATGCACCNACAACATAAGCTAAGTTATCTGTTGTGCCTGTTACAAATGCATCAAGNACGTTAGTAGTTACGTCAAGGTCATTCCAGTTAAAGGACATTCCGTATGCATAGTTATATCCCTGATCTATATCATACTGTGATGCTTGTTGAAGCCCTTGATATCCATAATTAANAGTTAAATCAAGATCACCTAATTTTGATTTGAATATTGCTCTGAATGATTCAATATCNAAATTAGCTTCACCAGGAACNTTTACATATGCCTGATATCTATTTTCAGAACCTAAAATATCTGTACATGTATTTTTTGTATATACCGCTGGATCTCCAACNAAAGTACCTGTCCTNTTTCTCATTAATTCACATGCAGGAGCACCTACGGAACCAGCACCATTATCTTGAAATTGTTCGTACTGGAAATTAAGAGTTGAAACATCATCGTCAAATTTNTAAGTNGCACTNACTCTCCAAGCCATATTATCAACGTTGTTNTAGAAATCTTTTGGNTCCGCTAAAACTTCATTATAAGGANNNGAGAANTGCCANCCTGGATCAGCCCAGCATCCATCTTGCCAAACCTGGCAACCTAGATACCATGCNTAATCATCTAAGAATGTTTTCTCTGATTGATCNCTTATAGTTGTAAATTGATCTCTAATATTTTGTGGAAGAGCTCTCCAGTCAAGNTGTGATCCAGAATAATANCCGGTTAAGTATGAATCCTTATTTTGCTGNCTATATGAAAATCTTAGGGCTAAGTTATCGCTTATTGGNAGNTTGTAGTGAGCTTGCACTCCTGCTTCATTATATCTTCCTGAATTTAGTGTCAGTGAACCACCTTGAATATCAAAGTTAGGTTTTGCAGTAACAATGTTTAATGTTCCCACAACAGAATTNGCTCCAAAAAGAGTTCCTTGTGGACCTCTTGATAATTCAACTCTTTCCACGTCAAACATTAATGCATTTGCTGCTTGTCCTCTTGTNACATAAATTCCGTCAACGTGNGTACCCACAGCTGGATCACCAAGTTCTGTTACGTTTGAGGTTCTAACNCCACGAAGTGTAATAACTGGTGAATTATGTTCACCTGCTGGACCAACTGCTCCTTGAACGTACAATCCTGGAACCATATTGTTTAGATCTTTAATNCTTGTAAGACCTAATTGAACAATTTCATCACCAGAAAGTGCACTTACTGCTTGAGAAGTATTTAAAATATCTTTCTCAGTTTTTGCAGCAGTCGTTATAACTACTTCAATCCCTTCCTCTTCATCGTCAGATTCTTGGGCATAAAAAGGTAACGCNAGCGCTAATANCATCAGCNCANGTACNAATTTTTCAACTATTTTCATTAACTCCCCTCAATTGTTAATATGAGATAATTGAAACTATAATTTTGACACATAANAATGTCAACAAAATGTCACTTTAAATAAAGACCAAAAAGCNTATGAAATATGGATTAATNACACACATTAATTTGCTTTTGAATGTNGTTNTTCTCTCCGCTTGTATGGGAAGCACTTATTATGATGATACAAGTGAGTTNTTGNNNCCTGAAAACCCAATANCATTTAATTCTTGCCCTAATAAAGAACCCCAGAGTTATGATGGTTTTACATTGAAGTGGAGTGATGATTTTTCATCAAATGATCTTAATCAAGATAATTGGANTTATATGTATGGGGATGGGTCANTATATGATATTCCNGGTTGGGGAAATAATGAGGANCAGTTATATGTAGANANCTCAGACAATATATATGTAGTTAATGGTTGTTTATTTATCATTCCTACATTCAAAGAAAACATCGGCTATGAAAGTGCAAGGATTAACACATCAGAAAAATTTTTGTTTCATTNTGGTCGAATTGATGTNTCTTTCTCTGTCCCAGAATTAACNGGNGTNTGGCCNGCNATTTGGTTANTACCAGAAAGAAANAGATATGGATACTGGCCAGCCAGTGGTGAAATAGATTTAGTNGAAACAAGAAATAATGCGTCTGATGAGCTCATTACAACTATTCACTATGGCCATGATTTTCACAGATATGAAAGTAAAACGACTTTTCTATCGCAACTCTCAAAACTTACTAACCCTGATGACCATAATATTATTAGNATAATTTGGACAGAAGANTCTGTTGTGTGGCTTTTAAATAATTTAGAGGTATTTAGNATTTANTTTGATGATTTGCCATCAATAGAACCTAACCCATTTGTTGAACAATTTCATGGCTTGATTAATGTAGCAGTGGGNGGAAATTTNCCTGGAAANCCAAACAGTTTGGAATATTGTTCAGCNAGAGAGAACTGTCCAGATGTAAAAAAATTAATAATAGACTATATTGCATATTATGAGAGCGATAANTAAATATCTAATTGGTTTTATTTTTCTTTGTTGNCTTGAGTTAAACGCAAAAGAAAATAACGATAATATTGCAATTGTAATACACGGTGGCGCAGGCTGGTTTTCAGGNATGCCTGAAAGTGAGATTGNAGGAATNAAAAATGGGCTTAAAGATGCACTNTATGNGGGTTATAAGATTCTGGAAAATAATGGATCNAGTGTTAGTGCAGTCGAAGCATCTATAAGAATCTTGGAGGATAACTCTTTGTTTAATGCTGGTAAAGGTGCGGTTTACAATGCAGACGCTATTCAAGAGCTAGATGCATCAATTATGCAAAGTAAAGATCACAATGCTGGAGCAGTGGCAGGAGTCAGAAAGGTAAAAAACCCTATCACATTGGCTAAATATGTTATGGAAAACACACCACATGTAATGTTTAGTGGTGATGGCGCAGAATTAATTGCTAAANATGGTGGGATCGAACTTGTTGATGAATCATATTTCNATTCAGAAAAAAATCTTAAAANATTAGAGAGCGTTCAATCAAAACAAAACAAATTAGGAACCGTGGGGGTAGTAGCAATCGATANAAATGGAATTATAACTGCAGGAACNTCAACTGGGGGAATGACAAACAANCTAAAAGGAAGNATTGGNGACTCTCCAATTATTGGAGCAGGAACATGGGCCACTCCAGGTTGTGGAGTTTCTGGAACGGGCCACGGAGAATTTTTCATTAGATATAACGTTGCAAAAGAAATTTGCAGTAGGCATTTAAATGGAAATATATCTGTGCTGGAAGCTGCTAATAATGTAATTTCTGAACTTAAATCCATCGATGCAGATGCTGGTGTAATTGTTTTGGATGGAAGTGGGAATCCTGCAATGGTTTTCAATACGCCTGCAATGGCCAGAGCATATAAAAACTCAAATGGTGACGAGATAATTTTAATCTACAAATAGCATTGCCTTTGAAAATTTTCCTTGAAAATCAACTAATGACCCTTGATCTCCATGGGGTAAGACACTATGAGGTTCAGCAAGTAGTTGAGGATTTTATATTGACGAATCAAGAATCTATTCCCTTGATCGTAATTTGTGGAAATTCAGATAAAATGATTTCATTAGTTAGCCAAACATTGAGCAAATTAAAGTTAAATTTTGAAAGCACTAACTACGGCAGAATCAGAGTAAACTCTTTAGATGCGTAAACTGAAGATTGTTCAAATATTACCTTCCTTAAATACAGGAGGAGTTGAAAGAGGAGTATTGGACTTTAACAAATATCTTGTTAATAAAGGACACACTTCTTATGTTATTTCAAATGGTGGTAGGCAAGTTAAAAATTTAGCTGAGGATGGTGGAGAGCACATCCATTTACAGGTATCTAAAAAAAGTTTCTTAACATTGATGCAAGCTAAAAAACTTGCAAACATCATAAATCAAATTTCACCAGATATTGTGCACATCAGATCAAGAATTCCTGCCTGGGTATTACAACTTTCGAAATTCTTTATTAAAAATCCAAGGCCAATTATTTTCTCAACCTTCCATGGTCTTTACAGCACGCCTTTTTACAGCCGTATCATGGCAAGCTTTGACAATGTGATAGCTATTTCTAAAACCGTTGAAAAATATATTAATGAAAATTATGAAAGACATTTAAAATCACCACCCAAATTAATTTATCGTGGTTCTGATAAAGAATATTTCACCTCTAAATTTAGACCAAAAGATTCTTACTTAGAAAACTTTTTTTCAAAGTTCCCCTCTTTAAAAAATAAAAAAATTCTTTCTTTTCCAGGAAGACTGTCTTCATGGAAAGGCCAAGAATCTTTTTTAAAATTACTATCAGAACTCTCATCAGATTATGCAGGCATAATTGTAGGGCCTTACAAAGATGCAAAACCAAAGTTTAAGAGAAAATTAGACTTACTAATTTCAAATTATAATCTCCAGAAAAGAGTATATTTTTACAATGCAGTCGATGACATTCGTGAGATTTATTTTCTTTCTGATGTAGTCTTTAATCTCTCATCCAAGCCTGAACCTTTCGGAAGAACATTATTGGAAGCTGCCATGATGAATAAAAAAATTTGCGGGTGGAACAGAGGAGGAGCTGGAGAAGTCTTAGATTTATTCTATCCAAAAGGAAAGGTAGAGTTTAATAATTTCAAAATGCTTACAACCCAAGTTAAAGAAATTATTTTATCAAAGGATGCCCCTAACAACGTATACCTAACATCAGATCTAATGCATGAAAAAACTATCTCTTTTTATTTTGATGCTTTAGATAAAAGAGACTGATATACGTTTCGTACTTCTTTTTCTTGTGCTGTTAAAACATTTTTTAATTTAATCTTTTGATAAAGAAGTTTTTGAGATTCATATAATTTATCTGTTTGATTGACCCATTTTTTTACAAGCTTTGTGAAAGAAATATCATCAGTTTCTGATAAACATGAAATCGGAAGCAAGTCACTCATAATTCCAGCTTTTGTAGATAATACAGGAACATTGCAATATAGAGATTCAAATAAAACCTTAGGTGATCCCTCTCGATCAGACGGTATTAAGAGAGCACTAGCATCTTGAAAGACTTTATAAATATCGTCTTGTTGTCCCATTATCGTCACCCTGTTTGATAAGTGGTTTTCCTCTATATATGATTGCATCTTTTTTTTAAGGGGACCCTCACCGTAAATATCAAGAATCGCACTACAATTTAACCAAGCTTTTAGAAGCCTCATCGGGTTTTTAACAACTTCAAGTCTTCCGATAAAAATAAACTTTTTGGGTTGTTCCTTTTTAAAATTTCTAAATCTGTCTTCACATACCCAATTTTCAAGGACCATTGATTTTTGAGTTGTTTTTCTAAGAGAAGCATTGCTTGCTGCAAAAATGAAGTCGGATTGCTCAAATGCTTTGATTTTTTTCTTGGTTCCATGAATTGTTGAGCAGTGAATGTAATCATTCGATAAATTTTTTGATATTAAATCTGTCATTTTATAGCCGTGGGTGTGAACTATATCTGGTTTGAAACTTGAAAGTGCTTTATTGATTCTATTTCTTAAAAAGGGGGAATAGCGCCATTCATTTGTATTAAGCTCAAAATAGGGCCCTCTAAAATTCTTCTTGAACCTTGAAGCGCCGATTACCAAAACATCTAAATTTTTTGATTGTTCAAAAGATAGTTCCTCTATGTGTCTTTCTAGCCCAGCAAAAACTTTACTTGAAAACAAATGTAAGACTTTCAAATTATCTCCATTAAAATATCAACAATTCTTTTTGACTCTTTCAATATTTTTCTCTTTTTTGGCATGTGAATCTTTACGTCATCTAATTTCCCAAATATCCCTTTCTTTATCACACTTATGTATCCAATTTCACCTGACATTTTTAAAAAATCAATATTTTTGGTTACTTTGGTTTGGACTTGGCCGTACTGGGCTTGGAGTTTATCAAGGTGCATAACTAAAACTTTTGAATTTGTAGATAGAGCTTCATAAACCCCTGAGACACTTTCAGGCGTTACAATAATATATTCTGATTGAGACATTTGATTTGATAACCAATCCTTTTCAACATCCATCCAATTAAAGAATTCAGCATTTCCCTTATGATCAGGAATTTTAAAATTTGGCGATCTTGGCGATGTCGATACCTTCCATTGGATTTTTGGGAATTTATCTAAAATTAGCTTCAATTGCTGCGATACTAACTTCTGACTAAAAGAAAAATGACGGCTTTTTCCGCCTATAAGTATAGTGCCGTTACCTAAAATGGGTTCTTTATCAAAGTATTTGCACAATACTCCTTTTGACCGTAAAACATTTTTTGGTGTATAAAGTAAATACCTATCATTCTCAGGAACTATCGCACAATCAAATAATTGTGTAGGTTTGAAAGATGGTCTCATTAAAACAATTGTTTTTGGAGTCTTAAGTCTGTCTTTAACTTGAAGCATAAAATGATGTGTTTTATTACCTGCCGCAACCAAGATATTTGGAGTAACTGTTATATTTTTTGGCCAATCCTTAAAATTTGTTGAGCAATCAATGTCAGTTGTATTTACCTTTTTTCTTTTACTTAATTCATGAATTAATGCTTCAATTTGCTTTTCATGACCTTTTTTTCCATCTTTAAAGGCCCAAATAGTAATTTCTTCTTTGTGTTTGAGTGACATAGATTAAAATAATCCTACATGGTTAATAGTAATAAATACAAGACAGTCTTTCTATCAGATATACATTTAGGGTTTAATGGGTGTCAGAGCGATAGGCTTAAAAACTTTCTGGATAATATAGAAGCAGAAAGAATTTTTTTAGTTGGCGATATAGTGGACCTATGGTCCATGAAAGAAAATTTCTTTTGGCCAAAATCACATCAGATCGTTCTTGATAAATTTATTTCACTTCAAAGGTCTGGGACGAAAATTAAATATATCTCTGGAAATCATGACGACCCACTCAGAGATGAGGCTCTAACAAAATCTCTTGGAGAAGGTGATTATCCTTATAAGGGTATTATTTCAGCCCTAAAATCTTTTAGCCCATCTGAATCTTATGTTTTAAAAAATAAAATCCATGGAAATATTCTTGTAATTCATGGAGATCAGTACGATATAGTTACTTCAAATGCAAAATGGGTCTCTAAATTAGGTGGGATAATTTACGATGGACTAATTTCATTAAACAGACCCTTATCAAAATATTTAAAAAGACTTACTAAAAATATTGTAAACAAAGCAGGTAATTTTCAGAAACTTGTAGAGAATGAATGTAAAAGAGGAGGATATGACGGTTTGATGTGTGGTCATATTCATAAACCAGAAATTAGAAAATTTGAAAACTACTCATACTTAAATACAGGCGATTGGATAGAAAGTTGCACTGCCATAGTAGAAGATGAAAATGAGGGACTTTCTTTAATTGAGTTTGATAAAAATAATACAGTTAAAATTATAAAAAGTTTATGAAGAAAATCTTAATAATTACAGATGCATGGGAGCCTCAAGTAAATGGAGTAGTTACCACTATGACAACTGTTGTAAAGCACCTTAAGAAGAAAAACTTTTTGGTTGAAGTTCTGCATCCAGGACACTTTCATACCTTTCCATTACCTAACTATCCAGAAATTTCAATTGCATGGAATTTTTGGGACTTAAAGAAAAAAATAAAAAAAATTAATCCTGATTTCATTCACATTTCAGTTGAGGGTCCACTAGGGGTAACTGCCAGGCACTTTTGTGTTGAACAAAATATTCCTTACACATCGGCGATTCACACAAAATTTCCAGAGTATGTTTATGAACGATTTAGGATTGGTTTGGATGTGACTAAAGGACTGCTAAAATGGTTTCATAATTCTGCTGCTAAGACATTAGTTAACACTAAGAGCCATAAAGAGGAATTAATAAAAGATGGTTTTACTGATTTGGTTCTTTGGAGCAGAGGTTTTGATGATAAGATTTTTTTTCCCAGCAATGTGGGTGGAAAGGGTAACTATTTACTTTATGTCGGAAGAGTTGCAATTGAAAAAAATATTGAGGAATTTCTAACACTTGATACAAAAATGCAGAAGGTAGTAGTTGGAGGAGGGCCAAAACTGAAGTCTTACCAAAAAAAATATAAAGACGTTAAATTTCTTGGTTATAAATCAGGGAGAGAATTAGCTGAGATTTATAGAGATGCAGCCTGTTTTGTTTTTCCATCAAAAACAGACACTTTTGGAATAGTTTTAATTGAATCTTTAGCTTGCGGTACCCCTTTGGCAGGATTTAATGTTACAGGCCCAAAAGACATTGTCATAGAGGGAGTTAATGGGTGTCTTACCGAAGATAATCTCTTAGAAGCAGTAAATAATGCCATAGCATGTGATCGTAAGAAAGTTTTTGAGACCTCAGTAGATTACACTTGGGAAAAAGTGACTGAGCAGTTTATTAGTTCATTGGTGTCAGTAAAATGATTTTTTTCCCTTTTGCAGATGAAAATCCATCATCGAGAACACCAATTCTTACATGGTCGTTAATCGCAATTAATGTACTAGTTTTTTTATTCCAACTGTCTTTAGGCCCATCAAACCAAGTGTTAATAAATGAATTTGGGGTAAGGCCCTCCACATTTTCTGAATTCACTAATCTTCATACAATCATTACATCCGCATTTTTACATGGGGGTTTTATGCACCTAATTTCAAATATGGTTGTGCTTTATATTTATGGAGATAATGTTGAGTCTCATCTTGGTAGAAAGAATTTCCTAATATTCTATTTTCTTGGAGGCCTCTGTGCAGCTTATTTTCAATCTTTATTTGCTGGTAGGCTAGATGTTCCAATGATAGGAGCAAGCGGATGTATCGCAGCAATTATGGGAGCTTATTTTGTGCTTTACCCTACTGCAAGAGTAAAAGTTTTCGTTTGGTTTTTGATATTTGTTCAAATCATGCGTGTGCCAGCAAATATTGTCATTGGGTTCTGGTTGATAGGACAACTTATAAGCGCAGCTGGAAATTCTTATGATGGCGTTGCATATTTTGCACATATAGGAGGATTCATTTTTGGGTTCATTGCCATTAAATATATCTTCAAAAAGTATATCTCTAATATTAAAAACTATGTTGACTATGAAGAGGTTTCAGAAAGAGATATACCAATCTCAAGAAAGGGCAAATCTCAGGGACTTAAGAAGAAAAATGATTAATAAAATAAAGGAGCTGCTTTCAAAGAACTTAAACATCTCAGAATTAGATATATTAGACGAAAGTCCAAATCATGGGGGCTACAATGGTTCAGTTACCCATGTGAAAATTATAGTAATTTCAGACGACTTCACAGAATTAAAACTTCTCGATCGGCATAAGCTTGTATACAAAGCAATGGACACCCTTGTCAGCCAAATTCACGCAATCTCAATCATTGCAAAAACACCATATGAATGGTCGAAATCAAATGACTTTCAACAATCACCACCATGTGGAAAACAAAATTGAGTATTTTTTTTAATTTTTTATGTAACTTTAGGCGCATGTCATTATTATCAATACTGCTTGCTGTTGCCTTGTTATCTATTGGCATCAAGAATTTTAAATTTGATGCTTCTTCTGATACCTTAGTGCTGGAAAACGATACCTTATTCGAACAATATGAACAAACAAATGAAAAGTTTGGGGAAAGTGAATTTCTTGTAGTAGCAGTTGATAATAAAGGCTCTGAGTTTAACTATAAATTTTTAGAAAAAATTTCAAATCTCCAGGAGAAACTAGGCGCACTTCCCGAAGTAACTAATGCTCTATCAATACTTGATGCACCATTGCTGCAGCAACCAAGAGTTCCTTTATTAAAAACTGACAACAATATTAAATATTTTTTAAAAGATGATTTGAATTTATCCTCCTCATTGGATGAATTAATAAATAGTCCAATATTCAGTAATCTTATAGTTAATGATGCTGGGAATGTATTTGCCATCCAGCTTAGCCTAGATGAAGAATATGAATTTGGTGCTGCAGTCAAGCGGATAAGATCCACAATTAAAGACTGGGATGGTGTTGCCTATCTTGCAGGCCCTGCCATGATTGTCGAAGATACAATAAATTATATTAAATCGGATGTAGTTATATTTGGCTTTGTAACTTTTATTATATTTTCCTTTTTATTATTTCTATTTTTAAAAGACTTTTGGGCAACATCTGTAGTAATGATAAATTCTTCATTGGTATTGTCATCATCAATGGGCTTATTGGGAATATTTGATTGGCCTATTAGTATAGTCTCTTCAAACTTTCTTGCACTTCTATTGATCACTTCAATAGCTGTTTCTGTACATATTATTGTTAAATTGCAAAGTGTTAAAAATACAAGAACTAATCATATTGATGCTATCTCCGAAATAATCATTCCTTGTTTATATACCGCACTCACAACTATTGTAGGCTTTGGAGCCTTAATGTTTAGTGGAATCAAGCCAGTTATAGACTTTGGTAAAATGATGATGATAGGGGTAGCGGTAAATTTTATTATTTCATTTGTATTTATACCTACATGTATTTTTTTTAGACCATTTGTTTTAGCCAGAGGAGATCGTTTGGAAAACTTCTTATTCCAATTTTACCTAAAAACTAAAAGCTTACTTCCTACTAATCCGCTTACTTTAATTTTGTTAGCTTTGCCAATTTTTCTATATCTTTCAACAAACCTAAAAGTAGAGAATAAGTTTATTGATTATTTTCAAAAAAACACGGAAATTTATAAAGGCATGTCATTAATTGATGGAGAGCTTGGAGGGACAAGTCCAATTGATATTACATTAACCATTCCAGAGGAGGGGAGTGACTTTGATGAGTATGATTTATTTTTTAGTGAAGGTTCTTCTGTTCCAGAGTACTGGTGGAAAAAAGATAATATGGATGTTCTCAAAAGCATACAGGAAAATTTAAATAAATTGGATGGTGTGGGGAAGGTTCTAAGCATAGCCAACGGAATTCAACTTGCTGAGGAATTGAATAACTATAATGAGCTCGGAGATTTAGAGTTAATTTTTATAAAGAACACACTTTTAGATAGTGAAACCGCAAGTGAACTCATTGACAGTTATATAACAAGCGACGATAGGGAAGTACGTATTGGTCTAAGAGTAAAAGATTCAACTGATAACTTAAGTAGAGAAAAACTCATACAAAACATTTATAAAATAGTTGATGAAGAAACAGCTAATTCAAACTATTCGTATCAAATTTCAGGCCTTGGCATTTTGTATAATAATTTATTACAAAGCTTATTTTCTTCGCAAATAAAGTCTCTTATATTTGTTTTTAGTGCAATTTTTTTTATGTTGTTAATGTTGTTCAGAAATATTCTAAGATCATTTTTTATTCTTTTAATTCCCGCTTTTTCTGTAAGTGCAATTCTTTCTATAATGTCTATTATGGCGATCCCACTTGATATTATGACAATCACAATAGCATCTATATCAGTTGGCATGTCGGTTGATTACTCAATTCACTTCGCCTGGAGGTATATCAAAGAAAAAATGAAAAATCAGAAAAAAAATGCCACTTCTGAAGCATTTACCCTAAGTGAAAAAAATACATTCGAACTTACTGGTAAAGCAATTTTCATTACAGGATTTACAATTATTTTAGGATTTTTAATTCTAATCCTATCGAACTTTAACCCTACTATTTTATTTGGAGTTTTATCGGCACTTGCAATTCTAATTTCTATGAAAATGACTTTTATAGTTATGCCAAGGATGTTAGATCTAACAATTAAATAATTTCTTAAAATTTTTCGTAGTGCTATTAGCAAGTAACTCAGCGCTCTGTTGTTTAATCTCTGCTAATTCAGATAATATATTCTTTAGGTACATTGGCTCATTCCGATTGCTGCTGGGTTTAGGTTCCATATTCTTTGGTATTAAATATGGCGCATCAGTTTCTATAATTAATCTGTCGTTAGGAATTATATTTACAATTCTTCTTAAATCAGCACCTCTTTTTGGATCACAAACCCATCCAGTTATCCCGATGTATAAATCTAAATCTAGGAATGAACGAAGCTCATCCTCATTGCCAGTGAAGCAATGCACAATGCTCTGAGGGATCTTCTGTATATATTTCTTTAATATCGGGTAAAAGTCATGAAAAGACTCCCTTTGGTGAAGGAAAACTGGAAGTTTTGAGTCGACAGCAACCTCCAGATGAGCTTCAAAACACTTTTTTTGAATCTCAGGGCTCTGAAAATTTCTAAAATAATCCAGACCAATCTCACCTATAGCTTTTACATTTTGATGTTTCGAAACTTCTAGTAATCTTCCACTGGTATTGGGTTTAAGTTCTGATGCATAATGAGGATGAATTCCCACTCCAATATATAAATTTTTAATTTCTTCTGAATATTTTACTAACGTATCAATTTCTAATTCTCGCGAGGAAGGTGCAAAATAATAATTAACACCATTCTCTTCAGCTCGTTTAAAAATTATATTCAAGTCTTTATGAAAGCTAGTATGGGTTAAATTAAAACAAGAATCTGCAAGTACCATTTCAGTTAAATTTTGATACACTCTACCCTAGTCAAAATGAAATTCCAAGGAACTAAAAAATATATTGCAACTGAAGATTTAAAGCTTGCTGTTAATGCATCGTTAAATCTTGAGAAACCCTTATTGATAAAAGGGGAGCCAGGTACTGGCAAAACAATGCTTGCACTGGAGGTTGCAGAGGCTTTAGAAATGAGATTGGTTGAATGGCATATCAAATCAACTACAAAAGCATCACAAGGTTTATATGAATACGATGCTGTTTCAAGACTAAGGGACTCGCAACTTGGCAATGAAAAGGTAAAAGACATTGCTAATTACATAAAACAAGGAAAACTATGGGATGCATTTCAATCAGATGAGAGAGTAGTTTTGTTGGTTGATGAAATAGATAAAGCAGATATAGAATTTCCAAATGACCTCCTTCAAGAATTAGATAGAATGGAGTTTTACTGTTATGAGCTAGATAAAACAATAAAAGCCAAAAAGAGACCCCTTGTAATCATTACATCAAACAATGAAAAAGATTTACCAGATGCTTTTCTTAGACGATGTTTTTTTCACTACATTGCTTTCCCGGACAGAGAAGTACTAGAAAAAATAATAAATGTTCATATTCCAAAACTAAAGAAAAAATTGCTAAAAGATTCATTGGACACTTTTTTTGATATTAGAAAAGTGCCTGGCATGAAAAAAAAGCCAACTACCTCTGAACTTATAGACTGGCTAAAACTTTTAGTTTCTGATGATCTTGCTCAGGAGGTTTTATCTTCGAAGCAATCAAATCTAGTGCCGCCTTTATATGGTGCATTATTGAAAAATGAACAAGATGTTGAGCTTCTTCAAAGACTTGCATTCATGACTAGAAGAGAGAATTAATGCTTGTAAATTTATTTACAGCTGTAAAAGGTTATGGTGTTCCTGTTACCTTAAGAGAATTTCTTGATCTTTTAACCGCCTTAGAAAAGAGGTTAGTATTCGCTAATTGGAATGATTTCTACTACTTGTCCAGATCAATAATGGTTAAAGATGAAAAGTACTTTGATAAATTTGATAGGGCATTTGATGTTTATTTTAAAGGGATTAAAAGCCTCGATGATGTTTTGAAATTGATTGTTCCTGAAGAGTGGCTCAGAAAAGAGTTTGAAAAAGAATTGACCCCTGAAGAGCTAAAAAAGATTAAAGATCTTGGTGGCTTAGAGCAGCTGATGAAAGAGTTCAAAAAAAGATTAGAAGAACAAGATAAAGAACATCATGGCGGTAGCAAGTGGATTGGAACTGCTGGAACTTCACCCTTTGGGAACGATGGTCAACATCCAAACGGTATCAGGGTTGGAGGAAAATCAAATAAAGGAATGGCTGCGAAGGTATGGGAAGATAGACAATTTCAAAATCTTGACGATTCATTGCAGCTTGGAACTAGAAATATAAAAGTTGCACTTAGAAAATTACGAAAGATGACAAGGAAAGGAGAGAACTGGGAATTTGACTTACAGGGAACAATTAAAGAAACTGCAAAAAATGCTGGTTATCTTGAATTAAATTATCTCAGAGAAAAGCTAAATGATATTAATCTTATAGTTTTTTTTGATGTTGGAGGATCAATGGATCCTTTTGTAAAAGTTTGCGAAGAATTATTTTCAGCAGCAAAATCAGAATTTAAAAATCTCGAATATTATTATTTTCATAATTGTATTTATGAGTCAGTGTGGAAAGATAATTTAAGGAGAAAAGACGAAAGGATAAAAACCCAAGATATTTTAAATAAATACTCTAAGAATCACAAAATCCTAATTATTGGTGACGCAAGTATGGCTCCATACGAACTTACAAATTCTGGAGGAAGTATTGAGCATTGGAATAAAGAATCTGGAGAAGAATGGGTTAAAAAGATTAACTCTCATTTCTATAAATCTGCATGGCTTAATCCAGTTCATCAGGATCATTGGGATTACACATCAACCATTAAAATGATTTCTACCTTGATGGATCAAAATATGTTCCCATTAACTATAAGCGGCATTTCCGATGCGGTAACGTATCTGTCAAAGAGAAATTAAATGAGTGCAATTACCTTAAAATCACTTAGAAAAACATATTCAAATGATGTGGTTGCTTTAAAGGGTATAGATTTAACTGTTGAGCGAGGAGATTTTTTTGCATTATTGGGCCCAAACGGTGCCGGCAAATCCACAATAATTGGTATTATTTCTTCATTGGTAAATAAAGACTCTGGCACCGTCGAAATTTGTGGAATAAATTGCGATGAGAATTTTTCAGAAGCTAAAACAAAACTTGGTGTTGTTAACCAGGAGTTCAACTTCTCTCAATTTGAATCAGTGATTGATATTATCGTCACACAAGCCGGTTATTATGGTATTGACTTTAAAACAGCAACAGCAAGAGCTGAAAAACATCTCAAAAGATTAGCCCTTTGGGACAAAAGAAATGATCAGGCAAGAATGCTATCTGGAGGTCAAAAAAGACGAATTATGATCATCAAAGCATTAATCCATGAGCCTGATTTACTGATACTTGATGAGCCAACAGCAGGGGTTGATATAGAGTTGAGAAGAAGTCTTTGGGATTTTCTTCTAGAGATAAACAATGAAGGAACTACGATTATTTTAACCACCCACTATTTAGAGGAAGCAGAAAATTTATGTAGAAATATTGCCATAATCGATAATGGCGAGATTATAAAAAATACAACTATGAACAGTTTGTTAAAACAGATGGATGATCAAGACTTTGTAATTGAAACATCAGAAAAGCTTCCTACTAACTTTTCATTAAAAAATTTCAAAACTGAGGTTATAGACGAAAATAAGTTTTCTCTGACATTGTCTAAAGATTCATATATGAATGACCTATTCAATGATAGAGAAATTTCACACTTAAAAATTAAGAATATTAGAAATCAAACAAACAGACTTGAGGAGCTTTTTATTAAACTCACAACTAAAGATGAATAATTTACAGGCATTAAGAACTCTAGCTTACGCAAATGTTAGGCGAATATTAAGGATATGGATACAAACGATATTGCCGCCAGCAATAACCACTGCTTTATATTTTTTGATTTTTGGTTCTTTGATTGGCAGCAGAATCGGGAACATGCCTGGTTATGAGGGTCTTTCATATATTGAATTTATGGTCCCTGGATTAATAATGCTCTCTGTAATTACAAATTCATATGCAAATGTCGCATCCGCCTTCTTCGGTACAAAATTTCAAAAATCTATTGAGGAAATAATTGTTTCTCCAATGCCAGCATGGGTAATCTTGATTGGTTTCTTAACTGGGGGTATAGCAAGAGGGGTGATAGTCGGAATAGTAGTCGTCTTAACAAGTTTATTTTTTGTTGATATATCAATTAACAATTATTTTTTGACTTGTTTTTCTATAATAATTACTTCCCTTCTGTTTTCACTTTTGGGCCTAATGAATGGAATATATGCAAGAAATTTTGATGACGTAAGCATAGTTCCAACATTTGTTTTAACACCCTTAATTTATTTAGGAGGAATTTTTTATTCAATAAACATTCTTTCTCCAGAGTGGCAAATAGTGTCTCAATTAAACCCTATCCTTTACATTGTAAATTTTTTTAGATACGCAATGTTGGGACAGTCAGAAATTGAACCTATGTTTGGCTTTTCATTAATTGTTTTGTTTACGCTTATTTTTTCTGGTATTTCTTATTATTTAATTCTTAAAGGAACTGGTATAAAAGAATGACAAAACAAAGTCCGCTTGGGAAAAATATAAACTTTCCAAAGGCATTTTCTAAAGATCTTCTTCATCCAATATCAAGAGCAGAACAAAGGGATAATATGCTGATTGCAAGCCTTAATGGCTATGATATGTGGAATATTTTTGAATTGTTGTGGATAGATCAAAAACATTTTTTACACCAAAATCAAATTTCGATAAAGATAAGCTGTAATTCAGAATTCATTCCAGAATCTAAATCTATGAAATTATTTCTGGGGTCATTGATATACAAGACTTTTGAAAACAAAAATCAATTATATCGATTAATAACAAACACCCTCAATGATGTTCTTAATACATCAGTAGAAATTTATGATGACATTTATGAAAATACTTTTCAGGATCACGTTCCAATAAAAGTTGCTAAAGATTTTAAGCTACCAAAATCAAAAAATACCACCAATGACACTAAACGTTTGTGTTTTGCTCCCTTTAGATCATTGTGTCCAGTCACGAGCCAGCCTGATATAGCAAAAATTAATATTCGCGGACAGATAGATTCTGAAGATATTGATTCACTATCATCTTATTTAGGAAGTTTCTTTGATTTAAATGTTTATCATGAAAAATGTATTGAACAGATATATCTCAAATTAATAGAATGTAATCATCAAATTGACTCTATCGAAGGACACTTTGAGAGAAGAGGTGGTATCTCTATAATACCTGTTCGTTTAAAAACGTAAAAATCCCTTTATAATTGGGTTTTCGGAGAGATGGCAGAGTGGTCGATCGCGCTANCTTGGAAAGGTAGTGAACGTTTATAGCGTTCCGAGGGTTCGAATCCCTCTCTCTCCGCCATTTNAATTTAAGAAAAATCCTTTTGTTATAAGCTTTTTGATTATTTNTTTTCTTAAAAAAAACTTGACAAAATATGGTTTAAAAGCGATAAATANNGATAATTTNTNNAATTTTGGGGATTATTATGACTAAAAGATTATTATTTCTTTTGATTTCCCTCGGATTCTTTGGCTTTACTTTTGCCCAAGAGGATGCAGGATCTGCNTCTGAAGAAGTGGTAGAACTAGCCTCTGATGAAGATGAAGCTGAACCGGAAGAAGTGGTTGTTACAGGTTCTAGGATTGCTAGAAGCCAGTACGAAGTATCACAACCAATTCAAATTATTTACGGTGAAGAGTATGAGAATAGAGGGTATACAAATGCNGCTGATGCTTTATTTGATTTACCTGGAGTAGGNNTATCCAACTCAATTACTAACGGTACAGGTAGTAATGGATTTGGTAACCAGAGCACNTTAAGTGTNGGGCAAGCAATTGCTAACAACTTTGGTTTAGGTTCTGGTAGAACNCTNGTTCTTGTAAATGGTAGAAGATATGTNAGTTCTTCAGCACCTTTTGGTTCTGGAGTNNCTGGAGGATCNGTTGACTTAAACAACATNCCTTCAATTATGATTGAGAGNGTTGANGTNGTGAATGCTGGTGGTTCTGCTGTTTATGGTTCTGACGCTATNGCNGGTGTTATNAACTACATTCTTAANGATGACTTNGAAGGTGCTAATGCGACGTTACTTTATGATGANTACGCAGGATTATCTTCAGATTTNAGTTTTCAATTTGCCTTAGGNGGCAATTTTGCNAANGGAGCTGGNAATGTTGTTNTAAACTTTCAATANGATGAAGTTGGTACAGTCTTTACAGGTGATGTTCCAAGACTNTANGACAGANAAACNGGTAGATGTGGNGATTTATTTAGAGCCAATGCTTACAATCCAGANGCAACTTATCAAAGCCANTATGTTGGTTTNGGNAGCACAATACCNTGGGCNGCAAGAAACGGTAGCTTTAATGGTAGNACTGTAGCNGATAGAACAGGTTGTNTNACACTTTCAACNCTNCCTGAAACTGGTAGAGCTTCTCCAGGNNATACAGAACTTGCNTTGAGTGCAGGTTTTGCATCAAACCCATTTTACGGACTATGGCCAGACGGAAACCATTANCATTTTGTTGGTNCTGGTGATTTAGGCGTTTATGACGTTGGTATTCCTTACGGCAATGCATTCTTTGCNTTTGAAAGTGATGATGGTTTTAGAGGTGATTACAANACATATCGAGCAGGTTTTGAAAGANTAAACTTTAGTATTTTTTCATCTTATGACATCAACGATAACGTAAGATTNTATCTNGACGTTTACAAAAACGGATTCTATGCATCAGACTTTGGTAGTGAATCAGGCTATCCATANTCTACATATGTATTTGCCCCAGGTCAGGANACTCCTGTNTATATAGGNATTGACAACCCTTACCTNACAGCNAATTCAAGAAANATTATGGCTGCAAACGGCNANGATTCCATGTGGGTTTCAAAATCACACGTTGACCTTCTTGAGAAAGGTGATGGTGGTTATACAATTGAAAACACTAATGATTTAGAGTTCTTCAGCATGGGTGTTGAAGGAGANTTTGGTCTTAANGATAATGAATTCCTATGGTCTGCAGGNTACTCATTTGGTTCAACTAATGTTCAGTCAGATGCACCAGCAGTTTTAGGTGCTAGATATGCAGCAGCTCTTGATGTAGGGATTAACCCTAATACAGGAGAAATTGACTGTAAGATGAATTATGATCCNAACTTTGCACCNTCAAATTANTACTATAGATACGGCCCACCAACACCAATATATGGTGACCANCTTTATGGTGGAAACGTNCTTGGTGGCGTAGGTGATTGTGCTCCATTAAACATAATGGGAAGAGGCGCACCTTCAGATGCTGCTAGAGATTACATTGGTGTAAATGTTAGAAACCAAGGTCTATTAGAGCAAGAAGTAACATATGCTAACCTTTCTGGNNCTGTTTACGAACTNCCAGCAGGTTCTCTTGGTGTTGCTATAGGTTGGGAAGGACGTACTGAAAGAGGTGATTATCTTTCATCCCCAATCGATTACCTTTCAGGAGCAGCTCCANANTCATTAACAAGATCAAGNTATGTTGGTGATATTGGTGGAGCCTATGAAGTTGATGCTACTTACTTTGAGNTTTCAGTACCNTTAGTNGGTGGTTCAATGAATATTCCTTTTGTTGATTCACTTGTTTTAGACTTCTCAGGCAGAAATATCGATAANAACCTTGCAGGTTCTTACGATGTTGAAGCAACATCAATTGCNTGGAGAGTTACNGATGACATTAGNNTANGAGCTAGTGANCAAACNGCTGTTAAAGCCCCAGCAATTGGAAGTTTATTNCAACCACAAATTACATCATATGCATTCGCTAGACCAGATCCTTGTGACTTTAGATATAGAGGTACAGGTAGAGCNCCAGATGTTAGAGANGCNAACTGTTTAGCAGAAGGNTTANCTCCNGACTTTGTTAGTATTGCAGTTAACGCTTCAGTTCAAGGTTTAAGTGGTGGTAACCCTAACTTAGAGAANGAGNTNGGTGANACATCATCTGTTGGACTTATCTATCAACCNTCATGGTTTGCTGATGTTTTAGTTGGTGATCTAAGCTTTAGTGCTGACTACATCAAAATTAACCTNGANGATTACATAACATCATTTTCATTAGGTNAAAANTTANTTGCTTGTTATGACTTTGAAGATTATCCAAACAGATACTGCGATAACTTCCAAAGGGATGCTGATGGACANATTGTTTATTGGGAAGCTGGACTTGTTAACGCAGGTTTAATTGAATTTGCAACNTACATTTGGAATGCTGATTATTTAGTAGATGCATCCGAGCTTNTAAGTTTTGTAACNAGAGATAATGTNGCTACAGACTTAGGTTCATTTGCAGTAAGATGGAGAGCTTATCAACAGGTTTACTATCTTGATGCTGCTAGTGGAGATCCTGATGATCTTGTTGACACAACTGGTGAATTTGGAAACGATGAGTGGTTCTACGATACAACCATNGAATATCGTTACAATGATTTTTATGCTTATCTTGTTGGAAACTCAAGATCAGGTGGAAAAATTAATGTNTTCCAACAGTATGATGATCAATATTTAGATCTTGATGGAAACCCAATATCAGAATTCAAAGGTTATACTTTCTGGAATGCTGGTTTTGGCTACCAAGTTAATGATGGTCTTTCTCTTAGACTTATCTTCAACAACGTTATGGATTATGACGGGACCGAAGATGTATTTACTAGAGAAGCAGATATTATTAGCGTAGGTAGAACAGTTACAGCAGGATTTAACTGGAGATTCTAATAATTTAGTCGTAATTANAGGGGAGGGNAACCTCCCCTTTTTTTTATNTGAAANTACTGTATACTTATACAGTATGGATGAACTAAAAAACTATTTTCTTTCTAATAAAGANGATGACTATTTTTTAAGGAAAATAGCCTTTCAATATTTTTCAAATGATATGAGTGCAGCCAAATATTTCGTTTCGANACTTCAAGACGAAGAAAATGCATCTTCTTTTACTAAATAACTTTTATAATTTTTTATATTGAATTATCATTTTCTTAATTGTCCCATGTTCTATCAAATCAGAGAGATACAGCATGTTAGATTAATTCTCTGTACAAGGAGGTGATCCAAATTAGTATTAACAAAANCACAGGATTATCAGGAGGTAACTGCTGACAACAGTTTAATCCTAATCCGACTATAAGTTTTACTTATGGAATAGCCTCTTTTTAAGAGGCTTTTTTTTATGAACTTCAAAAATTTTCTTATTCTNTTAATTGTTTCTGTTTTATGGGGCAGTTCATTNCTATTTCTAAGGCTTCTTGTTGTTGATGGNCTTGAACCTCTTCAAATTGTNTCAATTAGAATGTTTGTAGCTGCTATTTTCATAGCCCCCTTTTTTTTAAATAAATTAAGAAAACATTCATTNTATTATCATGGTTTTTCTTTTTTATTAATTGGNATATTNAATACAGCTTTACCATTTTCATTATTTTCCTATGCCTCTCTTCAACTTGGNGCNGGATCTCTATCAATNCTCCAAGCCACAGTGCCAATATTCACTGCATTANTATTATTCAGTCTATATAGAGGTGAATTTTCCTGGANAAAATTAATAGGTGTCTTAGTTGGTTTCTTTGGTTTNTTTATACTTGTTGGACCAAGTAGTTCATTGGATACATTCTCAGGCATTTTATGTATTGTCGCATCGCTATCATATGCTGTTTCTGGTATTTATTTAGCNAAAACCCCTGATGATATGAATAACTCTCTCATAGGAATGGGNTCGATTGTTGTTGGNGCAATTATAATGCTTCCATTTATATTTACAGGAACAAGTTCAATTTTTGAAATTAGCAGCAAGTCNTGGTTATATTTATTTATATTAGGTGTTATNAATACNTCTCTAGCATANGTAGTATTTATTAAACTNATCAAAAGAATAGGACCAATAAATGCATCTTTTGTNACCTACTTGGTCCCACTATCAAGCATATCCTTGGGAATNCTATTTCTTAATGAAANACTTAGCTTTGTAATGGTTTTAGGGGGTTTCCTCATATTATTAGGTGTTTTTTTTGCAAATACCCAAAAAAAAGGTTGAAACTACACCAATTGCATTGTTTCTGTGACTGATCTGTGACAATATCGATACTTAAACGTTTAAAATTGTTGTTCCGCGTGAATTAAATAGCAAGGGGACACAGGAGGAATATCGATGTTTTATAAAAATGCACTTAGATGCACTTTATTTTTACTACTATTTTCTTCTCCATANATGTTTTCTCAGGAAGACGNTGCAGACGAATCTGCCGAGGATGTAGAAGAAGTTGTNGTAACAGGGTCTAGAATAAAAAGATCCAATTTTGAAACCAATGCTCCAGTTACAGTTATTACTGCTGAAGACATTGAAAATAGNGGTTATACAAAAGCTGCGGAAGCACTTTTTGCATTGCCTTTCGTTGGTATAGGAGCTAGTAACTTCGGTGATAGTGCCTATGATGGTTCTGAGGATATCGGTCAAAATATCGGTGATAGTTTTGGTCTTGGTGCACAAAGAACTTTAACNCTTGTNAATGGTAAACGATTTGTTTCAGGTAACTCAGCTATNGGTGGCTTAGGCTCAGCTGTAGATACTAACAANATTCCAAATGCCTTAATCGAAAGAGTTGAAGTAAAATCTGTTGGTGGAGCAGCNGTTTATGGTGCTGATGCTGTAGCAGGNGTTATTAACTTTATCCTNAAAGANGATTATGAAGGTCTAGAATTTTCATACGATTATAANTCTTTATTAGCNGATTTCGAAGGAGCTGAAGAAGCATTTAGATCTTTAATGGGTTTCAATTCAGCAGATGGACGAGGCAATTTTGTTCTTTCTTTGGAGATGTCAAAAACACCTAGGATNGATGAAACAATGCTTCCTTATAGACAAAACTATCTTTATAGAACTACTCTATTAGACGCTGCATATTCAGGTCAAAGTGGTTTTTATGAAAACTATACGCTTTATGGTTTAAGTAAAAATGGTTTTGCCACATGNGGATCTACTGTTTTATATAATAGAGGTGCTGGACTTTGTGATGACGGGTTTGCTTATGAATTTGACAACGACGGAAATCTTACACAAGCTGTACCNGGNCTTANAACTGGTAANGCAGTATGGTCAGTTGGTGGAGCAGGNTTATATCTCGATCAATACGGNTCTTTTTCAAACTCATATGATAGATATAATGTTTCATCTTTTTACACNTATGATATTTCTGACAATGTAAAATTTAAGACTGAAATATACANCTCACAATTTGAAACATTTCCAACAGTAACACAACCTCAGTACCAATCAGGACTTTTTGGTGGTACAGCTCAACCCCCATTTCTACCATTGGACTATCCTTANTTTTCTCAGCAAGCTAGAGATACATTAGCTGGTNTGACAGTAGGTGGAGAAGCAATTGAGGGTGTTTATTTACAATGGGCTCCATTAAGTTGGGTNCCNAGACCAACAAANGCTAGTTCAACATCAAGCTTTAACTTTTCTCTTGANGGNGCTTTAGCTTTANTNGGNAGNGAATTTGATTGGGAAGTTGGATATTCNTTTGGTAAGAGTAAAGTGCTCGCAACTGAAGTTGATTACATTGATGGACGTTTTTTTGCTGCTATTGATGTAGGAATTAATCCGGCTACAGGTNTAATTGATTGTAGGTTCAACTATGANAGCAATTACAGAAACAGAATAATGCCAACAGTNTACGGNAACCAGGCTGTAGATGGAGGACTATTACTAGGATCTCCTGGCGATTGTGTTCCAGTNCAACCATTTGGTTACTACACACCATCACAAGANCAGCTTGATTACGTAACAGCAAATATTTTCTCAAATAACGAAATTAATCAAATAGTAAGGTTTGGTAATGTTCAAGGAGCATTATTTGGTCTTCCAGCTGGAGACGTATTAGGTCTNGTTGGTTTTGAATCAAGAAAAGAAAGTGTTGATTACAAAGTTGACGGTGGTTCAAANGCACAAGTTTANAGAAGTGGATACTCTGCTGANGTNAGTGGAGCTTTTAATACCTCAGATGTNTACTTTGAGTTATTCGTNCCAGTTCTNGGNAACGGTTTTGGTGAACTATCCTTAGGTGGAGTNAGTTTACTAAAAGGTGTTGATCTTGAATACTCATACAGAGAACTAGATAATAGTCTAGCTGGTGTCGACGAAGCTGATAACNTTGGATTAAATCTAAGAATTAATGACGATNTAAGATTAAGACTTAATCANCAAAATGCGGTTAGAGCTCCATCNATGGGAGAGCTTTTCCANCCAGTTGTAGCAACTGGAGCATTTGTTAATGATCCTTGTGANCAAAGCTTTATCGATGCAGGACCAAANCCAGNAGTTAGAAGAGCAAACTGTTTGGCTGATGCAGCAAGCTATAATGTAGACATCACAAACTGGGAATCTTTTGCTAAGAATGCATCAGTTCAAGGTAGAAGTGGTGGAAACATCAACCTAGCTAACGAGGCTGCAGAGGCTCAAGGTTATGGATTAATTTTNCAACCAAGTTTTGTACCAGGTGANCTATCATTAGCAATAGACAAAATTGTAATTGANATCTCAGATGCCATAACATCTTACACACCTACNCAAATCATGAATGCTTGTTATGATTCAACAAGNTTCCCTAATAATCCATTNTGTGGACANTTCTTTAGGGGTTCAGATTTCCAACTACTTAGAGGTGCTGGAGAAGTTGCATATATTGCAGGACAAGTTAACGCTGCTNTTTTTGANTATGAGNCAACAATTTCAGANTTGAACTATTTNAATTCAGTCTCTGATTTTGCNAANTTTGCATTNGGNTGGTTAGGAGCAGATCTTGCNGATAAATATGGTGAATTCAATTTGAATGTTAAACATATTTATAATGANAAAGACTTATTCTCAGCAACAGGTACAGATATCAACGATAATACTGGTGAATTTGGTAACAATGCNAGAAACCAGTTTTACACTCAGCTACAGCATTATTATGGGCCATTTATGTCCTATGTTGATGTGTTTTACTATGGCGAAGGTAAATTTGATAATGATTGGGATTATAATGAGCAACCTGATAAGTATGTAAATACTTTGAATGGAACTTATTTGCCAAATCANATCGATGGTTGGTATATGGTNAATGCTGGATTNAACATTGATGCTTCTGAATATGGTCTTGATGGATTAGTTCTAAGNTTTAGAGTTAATAATCTATTAGANTGGGAAGCAACAAGNGTTTGGCATAGAAACCAATTACGTGACGGTGGAACAGGTGCTAACTATGGTAGTGCTAGTGGTGAAGGAGGAGTTATCGGACAAAGATTATCCTTCGGATTTAACTACAAGTTCTAACTCAAAACATTCCTAAATAAAGGGCCCTTAATAGGGCCCTTTTTTTTGGTGCGCCTGGGAAGATTCGAACTCCCGACCCTCTGGTTCGAAGCCAGATGCTCTATCCAGCTGAGCTACAAGCGCTAGTAACCTGATGCTTGACCATCTTTTCTGCTTTCTGATGCTCCAAAATAAACACCATCCTTANACATTATAGCTTGATAGCCTCCAAACCCGCCTCTTTCATCTTTGAGGATGTGTCCTAACTCNGATAATTTATTTCTTGTATCTGCTGAGAATCGTGATTCAAGAACAAGNTANCCTCCATCAACCATAATCTCACCTGTTGGTTCAGAAGAGCCCATATGTCTAATTCTTGGTGCATCGCCTGCTTCTTGTAAATTCATATCAAAATCAACTAGATTTATGACAATTTGCGCNTGACCTTGTGGTTGCATNGCCCCACCCATTAAGCCAAAGCTAACAAATGGATTGCCATCTTTAGTTATAAANGCTGGTATTATNGTATGAAAAGGTCTTTTNCCTCCAACNAGTGAATTCCTATGTNTAGGATCCATGCTNAACATTTCNCCTCTATCTTGAAGCATAAAGCCTGTATTATTGGGTATTACTCCAGATCCCATTCCTCTGTAATTGCTTTGTATTAATGAAANCATATTTCCAAAGCTATCCGCTACTGTTAGATAAATAGTATCTCCATTTTCCAGTCCTGCATCATATCTTTNAGCAGCACTATTNNGATCTATTAATTTCAAACGTTCTGATGAATAGTCCTTTGAAATAAGTATNTCTGTNGGAATAGATGAAAAATTTGGATCAGCATAGTATTTAGCTCTATCTTCAAACGCTAATTTTTTGGCTTCAGTAAACAGATGTATGTATTCAGCTGAGTCTAGACCCATATCTCTGATATTATAGTTTTCAAGTATATTAAGAATCTGCAGTGCTGCAATACCTTGTCCATTTGGAGGCAATTCCCAAACATCATAACCTCTATAATTTGTTGAAACTGGATCTATCCATTCAGGTACAAATNNTCCTAAGTCGTNTAAATTCATTGGATTACCATTTTTATTTAATGTNTTTACAATTTCCTCAGCTATTGACCCCTCATAAAAAGANCTTCCATAGGTTGAAGCNATAGACTTATAAGTATTTGCTAAAAGGGGATTTTTGAAGATCTCTCCTTTTTTAGGTGTCTCTCCACCAGGCATCCAAATTGAACTAAANTTTTCATAGTCTTTAAACCGGATACTTGTTCTATCAAGNTAATAAGANATAAGTTCAGTTACTGGAAATCCTTGATCTGCATAATTAATTGCATTATTAAAAAGCTGNTTAAACTCTAATTTCCCAAATCTTTTATGCAATGCTGACCANCCNGCAACAGCTCCTGGNACTGTAACAGGTAANGCTCCATAAGCGGGAATCTTATCAAAACCTTGATCCTTTATAAGCTGAATATTTAATTTTTCTGCTGCTGGGCCGGACGAGTTNAAGCCATATAGNTTTTTAGTCTTAGCATCCCATACNATAGCAAATAAATCGCCACCAATGCCACAACCAGTAGGCTCAGCAAGTCCTAATACAGCNTTAGCAGCAATTGCTGCATCAATNGCATTTCCNCCAGATTTTAAAATATCTANTGCAGTTTGTGTGGCTAAAGGGTGACTTGTNGCAGCCATCCCATATTGACCAATAACTTCAGATCTTGTTGCNAATGGTAGTCCAGTAAGTCTGTCATAAGCAAANAAGCTATTCATTATTAAGAGAATTGGAAGTAGAATTTTTTTCATAATAGTCCTTNTATAATGGNGCGCTTGGGAAGATTCGAACTCCCGACCTCTTGGTTCGTAGCCAAGCGCTCTATCCAGCTGAGCTACAAGCGCACAATTAAATTATAATTATATAAACAAAAATCGCGAACTTATGAAATATATAATTGGTGGAGCAGGAATTGCTGGTTTATGCCTGGCAAATTTTCTTGAAAAAGAATCTTTAACTTATTTTTTAGTTGATGATGAAAACATAAAAGACAGACAAACGAATACTGGNATTCAATTAGCTCCAAATTGCCATTATATTTTTAAAAAATTAGGTATTTATAANGATATTATTACTGCTTCNTGTAGTGCTAATGAATTAATTCTATTTGATAGGAAAAGTAAATTTAAAAATAAAATTTATGTAAAAAATATTGACGATCAAGGCCCAATATTTATTAAAAGNGGCNATTTAATAAATATCCTTAAAAAAAATATACCAAATCAAAAATTTAGGAACCACAAGATTANAAAATTTACACAAACTAATGANAAGGTTTACTTACAGCTTGNTAAAAATGAGCAAGAATGTGACTNCTTTATTAACTCAATGGGATCNAAGGATTTNAAAACNAAATCTTTAGATGGTTCCTCTGCGATATGGGGAGTTGGTTTATCGAGAGANAAAGTTTTCCANGGTTTAAATCTTTATATGTATNATGGATTTCATATTGTTACTTATCCACTTCCTGATAATACTATTGCTTTCACGATCAATCTTNCAAAAAGAAAGAAAAANTTCCTAAATATGAAAGACCAAAAACTATCTAAACCATTTTATAATTATTTGCCTCCATATCTTAGTAACTTAATTAAAAGTAGTAAGGACTTTATCTATAGAGATCTATCAAGCTCAAATAATAATTATTGGGGGGAGGNAAGGGTGGTTAATATTGGTGATGCAGCTCATCCNATGTTGCCACATTTAGCACAAGGCGCCTCTCAAGCATTAATAGATGCTGATTTAGTTNGTGANTATATTAATGCTTCATCATTAAAGGACATTCATACTAATTTAAGATTAAGGNATAAGCTTGTAAATAAAATAAAACTGACGTCNAGAATTAATAAATTAATTTACCAATTACCAATGCCTATGAGTTTATTTAGAAATGTTTTTCTACTACTATATAAACCCGACTTTAGTTGGTTATATAACAGCAAATATGGATTTAAGCGTAAATTTAAATAAGATTGCTTTACTTAGGAATTCTCGTGGTGGCAAATATCCAAGTTTAGAATACTTTGCAAACTGTGTCCTTAATTCAGANTGTGTAGGCATTACAGTGCACCCTAGACCAGATGAAAGACACATAACCTACAANGACNNTATCTTGCTTAAAAATTTATGTCAGAATGCNAATAAATCACTCAACATAGAGGGAAATCCAAAAGAAACAANAGACCACAGCTACAAAGGNTTTTTAAACATTGTTAATGAGATAAAACCNGAACTAATAACACTAGTTCCTGATGAGACTAATCAGCTTACTTCNGACCACGGATGGTCGATAGATGATTATGACGACCTGCAAGGATACTATANNAATATAATGGAATCAGCTNATGATNAGNCGGNTCTTATTAGTATTTTTGTTAATAGTGATGAACAGGAATTAGAAAAACTTGTTGCTACTGATGACAAGTCTATCTACAAACCACATGCTATTGAAATTTTTACAGGCCCTTATTGTGATGCAGTAGAAAGTAATGAAANAAGCTCGATTAAGAGAGAGTTGGATAATATTAAATCAATTGCCAGTCAGGCAAGGAATTTAAATCTCANGGTTCATGCTGGGCATGATCTGAACTTAGAGAATATAAAAAAATTAATTGANTTAGATATAATTGATGAAGTATCTATAGGACATGCGATAATAACAGAGTCNCTTACGAATGGGTTTAAAANAACAATCAATAACTACATAGAGGCAATAAATGGACGATAAAGTAATAAAAGANATAAATGATCAAATTAAAGAAAACAAGATTCTNTTATTTATGAANGGATCACCTTATCAGCCACAATGNGGTTTCTCTATGAAGGTTGCACAAATATTGCTCTCTTATGATGTTGAATTTAGTTATATAGATGTACTTGAATTTCCTGAAGTCAGAGCAAAACTTCCTTCAATTTCAAACTGGCCAACATTTCCACAATTATTTGTTGATGGNGATTTAGTAGGTGGGTGTGACATTATCACTGAGCTGCATGAAAGCAAAGAATTAGAATCCACANTAAANTGATTTAAGCTTTTACTTGGCTTTGTAAGAAATTCAACTTTCCAACTTTTTCAAGNAGGGCTAGTTGTGTTTCAAGATGATCAACATGCTCTTCTTCACTTTCTAAGATNTTTTGTAACATATCTTTTGAAACGAAATCTCTAACATCTTCACAATGCNTNATAGCATCTCTAAGATCTGGGATTGCTTCATTTTCAAGTTTAAGATCNTTANTTAAGACTTCAATTGGTTCTTCNGCTATGTATATAGAGCCAAGATCTTGCAAGTTAGGTAGTCCTTCCAAGAAAAGTATTCTTTGAATCAATTTGTCTGCATGTTTCATTTCGTCCATAGATTCTNCGTACTCATATTCAGCAAATTTNTCTAGGCCCCAATCTGAAAGCATTCGTGAGTGAAGAAAATACTGATTAATTGCTCTTANTTCGTTGTATAGAATTTTATTTAAAAANTCGATGACTTTATCATTACCTTGCATAATGAATTTATATTGTTATTCATNGTAAAAATCAAGGGGATAATATCATTTTGCTAATGATACTCATTCTTATTTGAANTTACTTTTTAAATTGTATTGACTTAACTAGTGATTCTACAGAGCTTTTACATTTTCCACATTTTGATGAAAAGCCTAAAGTTTTTTGAGATTCATTAAAATTACAATCAGTTTTGATGAACGAGTCTTTAAGTTGTCCTTCNGTAATTTTTTTGCAAACACAAATATACATGTGTAAATAATAATGAGAATGATTATCATTNGCAATACAANNATGGAAATTTAATGCACTAGTCAGGTTTTAAGCCTAAGCGTTCATGAATCTTTGTANTGGAAGTTGTATATCCAAAAGGCACTCGTTCATCTGGATTTATGCGTTTAAAGGCTTTTTGAACTGCCAAAGTAGTTTCATGAAAACCAGATAATATTANATTAAGTTTTCCTGGATAGTNATTAATATCACCAACAGCAAAAATTCCATCTTTATTAGTTTCNAATGTTTCTGTATTTACGGTTATTTTTTTTCCATTATTTTCAAGACCCCATTCAAGAAGAGGGCCCAGCTTTTTGTTTAACCCATAAAAAAATATNACGTAATCATATTCAAANTTTGTTAAGCCTTTTGATTCTNCNTTGATCAACTCTACATTACATTTGTCATCTAGAACTTTTAGATCNTTGATTANGTATGGNGTATGTAATTNCANTNANTTTTTTTCTGCAAGTTTACGTACTTTCTTTTCTGTGTCTGGAGCTCCTCTAAATGCCTCCCTTCTGTGTATTAATGACACGTTTGATCCTATTTTTGAAAGCTCAATGGACCAATCTAGTGCACTATCTCCGCCTCCAAATATAGCTACGGATTTGTTTCTAAATATGTNCTTTTCNTTNATAGAGTAAAAAATTTTTTTATCTTCGTATGAGGATATATCAGTCGGAAGATTTGGTTTTATAGGNTCGAAAGAACCAGCACCTGCNGCTATAAAAATATTGGGTGCTGTAACTAGATTATTGTTATTTGTTTTNACAACCCAATCATCTCCGTCTTTATTTATCTCATTTACTCTTTGACCAAGAAGTAATTTATAATCAAACGGNTCTATTTGTTTTAAAAGAGCATTCACATGTTCTTGTCCTGTTTGATAAGGAACACCAGGTATGTCATATATAGGTTTTTCGGGATAAAGTTCTGCACATTGTCCACCTGGTTTATCAAGATTGTCNATAAGGACACAATTGAGACCCAGAATCCCAGCTTCAAATACAGTAAAAAGTCCTACTGGACCAGCTCCAATTACTATTATGTCTGTTTTCATTTCACTCTCATACCAGGATTAGCACCATCATCTGGTGAAATCATAAAAACNTCCGNTCCACCAGGACCAGCTGCCAGAATCATTCCCTCTGATAGACCAAACTTCATTTGTCTNGGTTTTAGATTATTTACAACAACAACGTACTTCCCATTAAGCTGATCTATTGAATATGCTGNTTTAATACCAGCATATACAGTTTTTTCACCTTCCTCGCCAATATCTAATATAAGTTTTATAAGCTTGTCTGCCTCNGGAACTTCCACAGCTTCTTTTATTTTAGCCACTCGTANATCTAGTTTTATAAANTCTTCTATTGTTATTTCATCNTTCATAATTAATCATCCCCTCAAAATCTTTCTCTNCTAGTCTATTAATAATATGGGNATATTCATTTATTTCACTTATATTTTGACTAAATACATTATCGTATTCCATATTTTTGATATTTAAGAATTTAGATAGTTTATTTGCAATCTTTGGTATAAATGGCGATAAGAGAATATTTAAATTTGAAAACACTACAAGTGCGTTTGAGCAGACCTTTAAACANTCTTCATTTTTATTATTTTTAGCAAGGGTCCATGGTTCCTCAGAGGAAATGTAAGAGTTNACATCATCNGCAACAGACATAATTAATTTAATCGCTTTTGANTAACTTCTTGATTTTGTACAAGANATTATTTCNTTNTAAGTGTCATGATATTTNTTGTTTAGTGACGTAGAGTTCANTATTANNTGAGANGATCCCAGCTTATTAATAAATTTTGATGTTCTGCTAGGAATATTTACAAATTTTCCAACCAAATCACTATTTATTTTTTGTATAAAATCTTTAATACTAAAATCCATATCAGAAACATCGTCATTTAATTTTGANGAAATATANTATCTATANAAATCAGCATCAGCATAATTTAATGCAGCATCAGCAGTAATATAATTTCCTCTTGATTTAGACATCTTATTNCCTTCAATTGTCATAAAACCGTGAACAAATACTTCATCAGGAAGTTTTTGNTTTGCAGCATGCAATGTAGCAGGCCAAAATAACATATGGAAATANATAATGTCTTTACCAATAAAATGAACCAATTTAGTATCAGTTGATAAAAACTCATTAAAATCTTTGTTATTGGTTTTACACCANTTCATAACAGAAGATAAATATCCTATTGGAGCATCTAGCCACACATAAATATATTTTTTCTCTTCACCTGGNACCTTAAAACCAAAATAGGGCTCATCTCTTGATACATCCCAATCTTTTAGGCCACCATTAAGCCATTCATTAATCTTGTTTACTACTGGTTCTTGTTTTGATAATTTGGCAACGTTTTTTTCTAAAAAGTTTTTAAAATTCGATAATGAGAAAAAATAGTGGGTTGATTCTTTTTTAATAGGCCTAGATTCTGATAGTGTTGATATAGGATTAATAAGATCAAGTGCGTCATATGTGCTGCTACATACCTCACATGCATCCCCATACTGTTCATTAGCACCGCAAGATGGACATGTACCTTTAACAAATCTATCTGATAGAAATATATTTTCCTGTTCATCGTAGAGTTGAACTATTTTCTTTTTGTAGATGTTTTTAGATTTAAGTAAATCAGAAAATATTTTTAAAGTTATTTCTTTATTTTCTTCACTATGTGTNGTGTGAAAATTAGATAGATTGACGTTAAAATTCTTAAACGTATTTTCATGCTCATTCTTTATTGACGACACAAGGTCTTCAGGACCAGTATTCAGCTCTTTTGCTTTTAACATTACAGGTGTGCCATGTGTNTCGCTNGCACAAAAATAGTATGCTTCCTGTGAGTCTAAGTTTAAACATCTTACCCAAACATCTGTCTGTATTATTTCTAATATATGNCCTAGATGCAAAGAAGCATTNGCATATGGTAATCCACTTGTAACTATATATCTCATGTATGTTTTCAAATTATATGTTACTTTTAGTNGTATGGACAAAATTGCAATCTCTTCAGCNAAAGGAGGAGTTGGCAAAACTACCACAACGTATCTACTNGCAAAAAAATTTACATACGACGGNTATAAAGTAGGCATTTTTGATGCAGACATTTATGGNCCAAATATATTTAGTATGTTTAAAGTTGACAGNAATGATGTCANAAAAAGTGATGGGAAAAATATTTTTGAACCAGTAGTAGTTGAAAATATNNAAATTTCCTCNGTGGAGTTANTGCTTCGAAACAATGAACCAGCTATTTGGAGGGGACCAATGCTAAGTAAGGTATTAATCGGTCTCTATAATAAAGTGAATTGGACAGATGTTGATGTTTTACTATTTGATATGCCGCCAGGAACAGGAGATGCNTACATTACTGTATTTAATGATCTAAAGGTAGAAAAATCAATTTTAGTATNCGGTGATGATTCATTATCTATAGAAGACACAAAAAAAACANTACTATTCTTAAATAAGTACAATATTAGTATCTTGGGCGTAATAGAGAATATGTCTGAAAATTTCTCTTTTGGGGAAGATATNATTAAGTCTAAATCACTATCAGCTAATCTTAATGATATTCCGNTTATTGGAACTGTTCCTCGATTAACAAAAAAAGAAATCTATAATAATTGCTTGAATAGTAATAAAATATACGCATATTTACCGAACTTTANTTAAATGAAATTAAATCGCTTTTTCTTCACAGCAATTTTAANAATATCTTTTTTCTCAACAAGTGAAGATCAAGCTGATAAGGATCCATTTGAAGATATTAATAGAACAGTATTTGTAATATCAGATGATCTAGATAAGTATTTCTTACGGCCAGCTGCAGAGACTTATAGTAACTATACCCCTCAGCTAATTAAAGACGGCATTACTAACTTTTTTAGCAATTTATCTGAAGTGGATACAGCTGTAAATCAGCTTCTTCAAGGCAAGCTNTTTCTNGCTGCTCAAGATTCCACTAGATTCTTAATAAACAGTACTGTTGGNGTAGTTGGTATATTTGATGTAGCTTCTGATCTTGGNCTNGANNGACATGATGAAGATTTTGGTCAAACTCTTGGATATTGGGGTGTTCCCTCAGGGGCCTATATGTTTGTACCTTTCTTNGGTCCAACAACAATAAGAGATATTTTTGCTAAACCAACAAGTTGGTTTTTGTCTGGGAACCTTTCAGTATCGGATGAAGAAGCATCATTAATATTAAATGTTTTTGATGTATTGGANACAAGGGAAAGACTACTGATTGCGGAAAATTTAATNATTGGAGATAAATATGATTTTGTGAGAGACGCTTACTTGCAATCTCGTGATTATCTTGTAAAAGACGGTGAGATTGAAGATGACTTTCTTATAGATTTGGAGATAGATTTCTTTGACAGCCCTGAGTAAAATCATCAAATATGCTGTTTAATTCCTCATTTTTNTTATTTAGTTTTTCTAAAATTTCCTTACGTTTATTTTTTTCGATAGAAAGTGATTTGATAAATTGCATTAGATGATTAATTGCTCTATTTGAATCTTTTCTATTGTCTAAATTTAAAATGTAATTCATNTATTCTTTTAATGCANTATCAATGCTACAAAAAGTATCNTCANCATAAAGNTNTTTATCTATCGACAAAAGAAAAGAAGGATCTGAATAAACTTTCCGTCCAAGCATGACACCATCAACTTTTTTAAGATGATTGTCTAATNCATTGGCATCACTTATACCGCCATTCAAGATGACTTCTAGATCTGGAAATTTATCTTTGATTCTATAAACTTTTTCGTACATTAATGGTGGAATTGATCNGTTNCGTTTAGTATCCAATCCACTAATTGCCTTTCTAGCGTGAATAAAATATGTTGTCACCCCAACATCTGTAATTCTTTCTATAAAATCATTCAAAAATTTCTCACCCTCATATTCATCAACACCTACACGACATTTAATCGTTATTGGTAAAGAGGTATTTTTTTTCATTTCAACAATACATTTTTGAAGNAGCGGTATATCTTTCATTAAAAAAAACACCAAAGTTTCCTGACTTAACTTTTTTGGATGGGCATCCAACATTTAAATTNATCTCATCATAATTATATTTATTNGCTATCTGTNTTGCTGCGCCTAAGTCTTTAGGNTCTGAGCCTCCNAATTGAAGTGATAGTGGGTTTTCACAATTATGATAGGAGAGAAGTTTAGAGCTATCTCCTCTNAGTATTGCATTGCAATGAATCATTTCTGTAAAAAGAAAACTTTTTTTTGATAGATGACTGCATAAAAACCTNAAATGTTTATCAGTTTTTTTCATCATTGGTGCAACTGAAAAGAATCTTTTCATATTNTAGATAAAGAGAATTACACAAATAAGNCCGACTAGTGTAAGCACAATTGTNTACGGCAGAGCTTTGATAACCATTCTTAAATAAGACAAACCTATAAGTGGTGCTAGCGANGANGTTAGAAGGAATAAAAATGCTGCNTGGCCATTTGGTGTTGCAACACTTGGAAGATTCGTTCCGGTATTAATAGCTATTGCTAGTTTATCAAATTGAGATCTTGAAATAACGTTATTTTCAAGTGCTAGTACGATTTCATTCATATAAACAGTAGCAACAAATACATTATCACTTATCGCAGATAATANCCCATTTGCTANGTAGAATAGNGGNATCTGTAAGTCTGGAGACGACATAAATACNTGATTTATAATTGGTGTAAAAAGGTTNTGATCATTAATTACAGCAACAATTACAAAAAANACAACTAGTAAAGCTGTAAATGGNAATGATTCCTTAAATGCATCACCTAAATAATGTTCAGATATTATTCCCTTCATTGATGTAAGCCCAACCAATANNAACAATCCAATTATTCCGACGGGGGCTAAATGCAAAGCTAAGGCTATAATNAAGCATAGACCAAGCAATGCTTCGATCTTCAAATGTAAATTCTGAAGGTCTGAACGTTTAAGTGCTCTTGAATCAGAGTCTNCAATAATTTTNGATCTTAAGGATTCCGGTAAGTTTTCTCCATAAGANGCAAGTTTAAATTTCTCCGTAATAAAGCAAGTNAGCAAACCAAAAACTAATACAGGCATAGTGACTGGCGCCATCCTNATAAAAAATTCATTAAATTCCCAACCAGCTTTTGTAGCAATTAATAGATTCTGTGGCTCTCCAACAATTGTACATACTCCACCCAACGCTGTACCTACAGCTCCATGCATTACTATATCTGCTAAAAATAATTTTCCTTTTTCAAATTCATCTTTACTTATTTTTTTAGCAAGAAAATTTTCTTCAAAGATTTTGAAGAAACCAATAGAAACTGAAATTAAAACTGCTGTCACAGTTAGTGCATCTAAAAAAGCTGATAAAAAAGCAGCAGAAATAACAAATAAAAGAGATAAAGATATTTTGCTTTTGAATGANTTTATTAGCTGGGTAAAAATTACCAACAATAAATCTTTCATAAAAAATATTGCTGAAACCATGAAAACTAAAAGCAATAAAACTTCAAGGTTTGATTCAATCTCATGATAGACATGATATGGGTCTGTTAATCCAAGAAATANTGCTTGCAAAGCTANGAGCCCGCCAGGTTGCAGCGGATAGCATTGAATAGAGAAGATTAAGGTAAAAATAAATTGGATTAATAGAACCCAACCTAAGAAAAAACCTGCGTCCATGCCTGTAAATTTTAAGCAAAAATATAGGATTGGGTTTACAATTAAAAAACTTACAATTGAGGTTTTATACCACAATGGAGCTTTTCCAAGGAAACTATTTATAAATATGTTGATTGATGCATTCATANTCTAAAAAATAATAAATATGCGTGATTTTAATGTTTGTTTNGAGATTTGTCTAAACCAAGATGTNATTGGCATGCATATTTTTTTTGATAAAGATGGAAATATTTTATTAAACACTAAAACAAANAGTATTATTTCTGAGAAATCTGAAAATATCGAAANAGCATACAAAATTTTTTCATCGGANAAATCTGCACTGTTTATCTCTCAAAAAGANAATTNTGTTTCAGATTTTNNACCNTTNAAACAAAGAGATGTATTCAAATATTTAATTAACGAATCTANGTTAANGATTTATTCTAGAGCTNCACAGCTCTATCANTGGATATATGCAAATAACTTTTGTTCTATAACTGGTAAAAAATTAAGCTCTATTAAATCTGACTTATCAAAAGAATGTGATTCATGCAAAAAAAGTTACTATCCAAAATTATCACCTTGCATTCTTGTTGCGATAGTAAGTGAAGATAAAATTCTTTTAGCNAAACATNTAAATTCACCNTTTTTTACTNTTCTTGCAGGTTTTGTGGAATATGGAGAAACGCTTGAGGANTGTGTTGCCAGAGAAATTAAAGAAGAAGTAGGAATTAATGTAAAGGANATAAGATATTTCTCAAGCCAGACTTGGCCATTTCCTAATCAATTAATGATGGGGTTCATAGCAAATGCAGTTGAAGGTAATCTAAAAGTTGANGAAACTGAACTAGAATCAGCGGGATGGTTTAACAAAAACGAATTGCCTTNAATCCCGCCAGGATTATCCTTATCAAGGAAATTGATTGATTATGCTATTAATCNTTTGCCCTAGGATCATTTTTNGCCCTTTTNACAGGTCTAGTCTTTTTNGCTTCAACTCTATTTCCAATATCATCTGCAGGAAGTGGGGCAGGGGTATTGGCTGGTGATGATTTAAGATTACCATTGACTATTCTTTTTGGTTTACTTGTTTTCATTGGTTTCCTAGGTGCTTTATTCTGTGGAGAGCTAGGTGCTTTATTCTGTGGAGAGCTAGGTGCTTTATTCTGTGGAGAGCGAGGCTTGCCCTTAAAATTTCGAGGATTTTTTGATTTATTTTGAGGTTTGTTATATCGACCTNTATTAAATTTCCTCTTTGGCTTTGTTGGTTGATTTTCTTCAGTTTTNAAGAAACCAAATAAAGAATCCAGAAATCCTTTTTTATTTGGGTCAACTTTTGGTTTATTCCTAAACTCCACATCTTCTACCAATGCTTGTGTTTTCTTTTTTGGAACTTTGAGATTGTAACTNGATCTATTTTGAAATGCTTGAGAAGATTCTTCAAGTGTTTGCTCATAATCTAAGTAAGCATTCTTTTTAATCTCGATGGTATAACTATCATTTTGTTTATATGGATCAATGAATGTCATTATTTTTGTTCCAAATTTCTGTTCTATTTCAGCTATATTAGCTCTATATCTATTTAATAATTCGTTAGCNACATTAGGTGATACTTTTAAAAGGAGAACACTAGATCTATTATTAATAGACTTTTCTGTTACTAATCTAAATACNGACTCACAAACACTNGCGACAGACCTTACCCAGATTGTTTTTCCCATTAAGTCATTTAANGCAGGCTTAATTCTTTGTCGAGACATTTCAAGNAGACCAAATCTAGATATCTTGTCTAGCTGAATTCTAGCGTGGTCATGCTTNGTTGATTCATACATAGCTTTTTCAACCTTGCCATTACTATCNTCATTTTCCATATCAATGAAGTCTATNACTANTAATCCTCCCAAGTCTCTTAATTTAATTTGCCGTCCTATCTCTTTAGCAGCNTCTAAATTTGTTTTAAGAGCAGTTTCTTCAATATCAGTTCCTTTNGTTGATCTTGCAGAGTTAATATCAATAGAGGTTAATGCTTCGCCTGAATCTATTACTAGTGCTCCTCCAGATGGAAGCTTAACTTCTCTTGAAAAAGCAGATTCAATTTTAGATTCAATTCCATAGCTAGCGAAGAGTGGTATATCTTCTTCATATAGTTTAATTTTNTCAACAAACTCAGGGACAATTTTGTTGGCATATGTTTTAGCATTATCAAAGTCTTTAGCATTATCTACAATNAGCTCACCAATCTCTTCTTTAAAATAATCTCTTATGGTTTTTTGAATTAAACTTTGATCTGCATATATAAGCTGTGTTGCTTTCGAGGTTTTAATTGCGCTTTCAACTTCCACCCAGAGTTTTTTAAGATAATCCAAATCCCAGTTTAATTCCTCAGTCTGTCTGTCAATTCCNGCAGTTCTAATTATTACACTCATATTTTCGGGCACATTCAGACTATCCATTAATACCTTTACCTTATCTCGATCGTCACCACTAATTCGTCTAGATATTCCACCTCCNNTAGGATGATTAGTCATCAANACAATATATCTGCTTGCTAGTGAAATATATGTTGATAAAGCAGCACCTTTNTTTACNCTCTCCTCTTTTTCTATTTGAANAACTATGTCGTCACCTTCTTTAATNTTAAATCTGTCGTTTCCTGATTTTGATGAGTCAAAGTATTCAGCAGATAGTTCTTTAAATGGTAAAAAACCATGTCTTGAAGAACCAAGTTCAATGAATATAGCTTCAAGGCTAGCTTCAATTTTTGTTATTNTTCCTTTATGTATACTTCCTTTTTGAAAGTTATTGCTTTCAAATTCTAGGTCGAAGTCGATTAGTTTTTCACCATCAATTAATGCACTTCTTTTGCCATTAATTGAGTTTGTATCAATAAGTATTTTTTTCATTTTATCCTTTAATAAAGGATAAGAACAAGGATTTGTATATTTTTAAATAGGAATTTNCAAGGTTAATAAAGTAAAACTTGTTTGATTAAATTCTCTTTCCATTGTTCTTATCTGTTTGTTTATATTTATATTTAATGCTTACNTTGTTTTATGTAATGTAATTATTTAAGTAGTAAGCTAATGGTATATTCTACAGCATAATGGTAAAAATTGAATTTTTAATTATTGATGAGGGTAATTCAGGTCGTCGTTTAGACAATTTTCTTTTATCTANATATAAGAAAGTACCTAAATCTAAAATCTATAGCTCTATAAGAAAGGCAAAGATTAAAGTNAATGATAAAAAATCTAAACCTGACTATAAATTAATGCAAAATGATAAAGTTTCTTGTCCGATTTTTNCAGAAAAAAAGAATATTGGTGAGTCTCCAAATTTATCAAATCATATAAATATCATTAAAAAATCNATAATCTACGACTCCAAAAACTATATCGTAATTAATAAGCCTCCAAATTTTTCCGTTCATGGTGGTTCGGGNTTAAATTTTGGAATAATTGAAATAGTAAAAAAAATTTATAATCACTCTGATGAATTTAAGNTAGCACACCGGATTGATAGNTTAACCAGTGGGTGTTTAATNATTGCNAAAAAGATGTCATCACTTCGCTCNATTCATAAACAATTTAGAGAAAAGAGTGTTAAAAAGATTTATGAATGCATTGTGCACGGACAATGGCCAAATGATTTAAAAAANATTGAATCTAATATCGAGGTAAAAAAAATGAATAATGAACGAAAATCCATTGAGTCTGAATTAGGAAAAAATTCAATCACTAAATTTAAAATTCTCAATTCATCAAAANTTTTTAGTAATATTATTGCNATACCTATTACCGGAAGAACNCATCAAATANGATTTCANTGTTATAGTGCTGGACATCCTATTGTTGGTGATAGCAAATATTATCTTAAACATTTTCCAGAATCAAAATCCCGAATGATGCTNCATGCNAAAGAAATTAATTTTTTTGATGANAGCCAACCAACNANGGTAATTGCGAGTGAAAATTATGATTTTGGTATGAAAGCAGNATCTATTTAAAACCTAAATTCAAATAATGTAATTTTTAATTCTGGATTTGCAGGGNTGCTAATGTGAATNCTNTCCAATGGCAATACATCGATATTNCTTGAAGAGTANATAGATAATTCTGTACTGAAATTCTCGTACACAAACCATCCNACTAAACCAAGTGCTANTAGAGTAAGTAATTGTTCTTCTTCATTTTGACATCTTCCAACTGCCTCTGTTGGAGGAGAACCATCTGANGGATAATNGATTTTTTTCCAACCAACTCCATCAACATATTCATCTTCACAATTAGCAAATANTAAGGTGNAGAATATTAATGGTAAGAAAGTNGGAATTTTANACACTTTTGCTAATGGTTANTTTTTCTGAATATGCAGCATTACCACGNACGANATCAATACTAATNACTGTTGCTCCAAAGATAAAATAAACAATTAAATNCATTAACCTTAGCATNGGCTTATTGTACATTATATTTTNCTNATAATGGTAGGGATGAACGGACTTGAACCGTTACGCCTTTCAGCATGCGAGTTTGAGTCGCACGTGTCTACCAATTCCACCACATCCCCAGAACTGATATCATACATTCAATGCATAACGACATCTATAAATCTGATTATTTTTATGATTTACCACAAGACTTGATAGCAAAATATCCTCTTAAAGAGCGGACAATGTCAAAGTTATTATGTNTTGATAAGTCTGATTACANGATTGTAAATTTTCCGGATATTNTAAAAAAAATAGATCGAAATGATCTATTGGTAATTAATGAAACCAAGGTTTTTCAAGCAAGGTTAGAGTTAAATAAGAAAACAGGTGGGAGGGTTGAAATTCTAATCGTCGAAAAAATAAATAAATTTACAGCTAATTGCCTAACAAAAGGNCTTAATANAAAACTTCTAAAGCAGAGACTTTTTAGTGCTAAATTTCCCTTAGATATAAANNTAATTACTTCATCAGATAATAANTTTACAAGAATAGAGTTTNCTCAATCAATAGATAAAATCTGCTCCACTATNGGTTCAATGCCTATACCACCGTATTTAAAGNGACCAGGNGAACAAATTGATGAAGAGCGATATCAAAGTGTTTTCTCTAACAANANATACAATAATTCTGTTGCTGCACCAACAGCATCTTTACATTTTGATAAAGAATTATTAATNAAATTAAGTGANGAAACNACAATAGTTAAAATATCATTAGATGTTGGTTATGGAACCTTTCAACCAATTAAAAGTAACAAAATCCCTATAGAAAGTACTNTNCATACCGAAAATTTTTANATACCAAAAAATATCAATAAAGAAATAAAAAAATGTAGATCCAATGGAGGAAGGGTTATTGCATTAGGGACTACAACATTACGCGCACTCGAATCTGNNTATANTGTTGTGAAAAAGGAAATGAATACAGGTCATCAATCAACTGATATATTTATAAAGGATGGATATAAATTTAAGGTTGTTGATAGTCTTATTACTAATTTCCATTTACCTGAATCAAGTTTATTGATGTTGGTTTGTGCATTTGGGGATAAATCTAATGTCATGAATGCATATGANTATGCAATTAAAAATAAACTTAGGTTTTTTAGTTATGGCGATGCAATGTTAATAGAGAAATGTCTTTCAAAATTTTAAATCAAGAGGGTTATGCCAGAAGGGGAATCCTTAAAACCAGAACATATAAAGTAAATACCCCAGTATTTATGCCAGTTGGAACCTATGGAGCTGTAAAGGCAGTTACTCCTGATCAGCTNAAAGATATTGGTTTTGAGATTATTTTGGGCAATGCTTTTCATCTTGAACAAAGACCTGGATCAAAAACAATAAAGGATNTATCAGGACTTCATAATTTTATGAATTGGGATAGATCAATACTTACCGACTCTGGGGGTTTTCAAGTGTGGAGCTTAGGAAAATTACGAAAACTATTTTCAGATCGAGTTGAGTTTAAATCTCCATTGNATGGTAAAAAAATTACTATGACACCAGCAGATTCTATTNAGATTCAATTGAATTTAAATTCAGATATNTTAATGGCATTTGATGATTGNACNGCATACCCTTCAAATATTAATGATACTAAGAAATCTATGGCTCTTACACATCAATGGGCATTAGAATCAAAAAAATACTTTGATNTANATAAAAAAGATAATTTNTTATTTGGTATTGTTCAGGGAGGTGAATACATAGACCTGCGTTTAAAGTCACTAAATTATATTTCATCTTTAAATTTTGATGGTATAGCAATTGGAGGGCTAAGTGTTGGAGAGCCTCGNGAAAAAAAATCAGAAATTCTTAAATCGTTAGCTCCAGTCTTACCAAATGATATTCCACACTATGTTATGGGTGTAGGGACACCTGAAGAACTAGTTGAGGGTGTTAGATATGGCATAGATATGTTTGACTGCGTTATACCCACTAGAAATGGTCGTAATGGATATATTTATACAGATACGGGGATTGTAAAAGTTAGAAATTCGATTCATAAATCTTCAGATAAACCAATCAGNGACACTTGCGAATGTTACGCATGTAAAAATTATTCCATAGGNTATATACANCANCTTGATCGNTGCAATGAAATGTTAGCCAGTACNCTTATGACTATATGTAATTTATNGCATTTTCATAAATTAATGAAAGATATTCGTAATTCAATTGAAAAAAATAAATTTGAAGATTTTGTGGAATACTTTTACGATATGAGAAGCTTGAAAAAGCCTAACTTATAGGAGTCTTATGAACGAAACAGCTGCACCAACATTTTTTCCCTTTCTTATGCTTTTAGTTTTTTTTCTTTTTGTCTATTTTGTTACCATCAGGCCACAACAAAAGAGAAAAAAAGAACATGAAACCTTAATTTCAAATCTTCAAAAAGGAGATGAAGTAATGACTTCATCTGGTCTTGTTGGAAAAATTGATATTATTAAGGATAGATTTGTCTCTGTGAAATTAAATGAAAACCTNACAATTAACATGCAGAAAGAATTTATTTCTGCCCTGTTACCAAAAGGGACNATCAATAGTATTGACACACAGTGAATCAATTTAAAATTTGGCAGTATTTTTTAATAGCATCCATATTGGTAATGGGTGTTATTTATGCAATGCCAAATATATATCCNTCAAAACCTGCTTTACAGGTTGCATTGGGCGAAACTAATATCGATATTAATGAAAATCTTATTGNTGATATAGAGAGCCAACTCACATCCCAACAAATTTACGCTGACTCTTTAGANTTTGAAGCTAATGCACTTACTATTGTTTTAAATAGTGTTGATGATCAATTATCAGCAAGGCGAATTCTNTCTAATTTTTCTGACGGCGATTACATNATTGCTCTAACAAACGAGCCTTCTACACCTGTGTGGNTAAGTGATATTGGAGCTAGACCACTCAACCTTGGCCTTGATCTCGCTGGAGGTATTCATTTTCTTCTTGAAGTTGATACNGATAGGTATTCNTTAGAGCGCCTTGCTTCTGAGGGAGCATCTTTGATTGAAGAGTTTTCAAAACAAGGTTTTTTTTCATCATTTAGAAATATAGATAACACAGTTTATTTAACATTTAATTCAGAATCTGACAAAGANAAAGCACTTAAGTATATTAACGAAAATAATGTTACAACATCAGGCAATAAGTATCTTATCGAAATTGATAATCTGAACTTGAATTTAAAATATACAGATAATTACTTATCTGAAATTGTAGACTATGCTGTNGAACAAAACCTTGTAGCATTAAGAAATAGAGTNAATGAATTAGGTGTGTCTGAGCCAATTGTTCAGCGTGAAGGAAAGGGGAGGATAGTGGTTGAACTCCCTGGTGTTCAAGATTCAGCATCAGCTAAAAAAATAATAGGAAAAACTGCAAACCTTGAGTTTAGGCTTGAAGCTAGAAGTAGTGATTCTTTTCTGAGGAAAGAGAAATTTACATATAACAATCCACTNCAAGGGACAGCNTTCTTAGAAAAAGTTTTAGTTCTGTCTGGAGACAATGTTACNAATGCACAAAGTAGTTTTGATGAAAATGGAAGGCCACAAGTAAACATAAATCTNGACATTGAGGGTGGTCGTGCAATGCAAAAAGCGACGACTGGAAATATAGGNCGTAGGCTTGGTGTTGTNTTGGTTGAAGAGAAAACTAAAACTTTCTTTGACGAAAACAATAATGTTGTTCAAGAATCGTTTGTTGAAAAAAGCATAATAAGTAATGCAACAATACAAGCTGTGTTAGGAACTAGCTTTAGAATCACAGGTCTAAATGGCCCNAATGAGGCTAGTGANCTTGCATTATTGTTAAGAGCTGGTGCTCTTGCAGCGCCAATGAAATTTGTTGAGGAGCAAACAATAGGCCCTACTCTTGGTAAAGAAAACATAGACAAAGGTGTNAGCTCTATCATTATNGGATTTATATTAGTTTTTATCTTCATGTTAATAAGATATAGATTATTTGGACTCTCTGCCAACATAGCTCTAATCTGTAACTTAATACTTGTAACGTCAATTATGTCTGCAGTTGGAGGAACATTAACTCTTCCAGGCATTGCAGGTATTGTTCTAACAGTTGGTATGGCNGTTGATGCTAATGTGCTTATATTCGCACGTATTTCTGAAGAACTTAAAAATAATATTGAACCACAAACTGCAATTAAAAATGGCTTTTCTAAAGCTTTCAGCACTATTATGGATGCTAATATAACCACACTCATAGTTGCTCTAATCTTATATGCTATAGGCACAGGACCAATTAAGGGGTTTGCTGTAACTCTTAGTATAGGAATTATTACATCTATATTTACAGCTATCTTGGTAACCAGATCGCTCGTTAATTTTATATATGGGTANAGGACAGTGAATGAGTTAAAAATATGATGAATATTCCNTTTACAAAATATAATAATTTAGGACTATTAATCTCTAGTTTGNTTCTATTAGTCTCANTNGTATCAATACTTTTTAAGGGGTTAAATTATGGCCTTGATTTTACTGGGGGTGTATCTTTAGAAATAAAATATAATGAAAAAGCAGATCTAGAAAGGATTAGGGGCAGCATCAGTAAAATAGATGATGCAAATTTCTTGGTACTAAATTTTGGGAGTGATGAAAANGTATTAATCAAATTCCAAAGTGATNAAGAATTGAATATAAACGCNGATACTGTTATCGAAATTCTTCAANAAGATAATTATTTAGGAGAAGTAGTAAAAAGTGAAACTATTTTNCCACAAATTGGAGAAGAACTCAGAGACAAAGGTGGAATAGCCATTTTGGTCGCAATNTTTGCAATACTTATATACATTATATTTAGATTTCAAATTAAATTTGGTTATGGAGCAATTGCTGCTCTAGTGCATGATGTTTTAATTATTTTAGGAGTCTTTTCATTATTCAATTTAACTTTTGATCTNTCTGTACTTGCTGCTATTTTAGCNATAGTTGGTTATTCGCTGAATGATTCTATTGTTGTTTCAGATAGAATAAGGGAAAATTTNTTAGATAAGAATNCAAAAGGAAGTCCTGAAGTATTAATTAATACNTCCTTAAATCAAGTTTTTGCTAGAACTATTATCACATCATTTACAACTTTATTAGTTCTTACAGCTTTATTGATTGCNGGTGGATCAGCGTTGTTTAACTTTAGTTTAGCTNTATCTTTGGGAGTTATAATAGGATCATATTCGTCAATTTTTATCGTTGTTGGAGTTCTTCTTAAATTAAATCTAAACAACAANGATATGGATAAACCTAAAAATGAACCAGAAGAATCTTACTCTTTAGATTGATAGCCTGCCTTAACGCATATAGACAAATCTTTAAAACATTTTGGGGTAGCAACTATTAAATGATCTTCATCATAAGAGTCNGGAATTCCGTCAAATGAGCTAACTAATCCTCCGGCATTTTGNGCAATAAATTGTCCAGCCATTCTGTCCCATGGCTTTAAACCATGTCCCCAAAATCCATCNAATTTACCTGAAGCTACATATGCAAGATCTANTGAAGTGCATCCACTTCGTCTTAAGGTGAGGTTATAAGGGTACATATTCTCAATAGTTTTTTTAATATCATATATATAGTTTTGTTTTTCTGACGAATGCCCAACATTGGATAACATTGAATGTTGAAGTGTTTTAGNATTGCTTACNCTAATCCTTTTATTATTTAAAAGTGATCCAGTCCCATCACCGGAACAGAACACATCATCTCTTGAGGGGTCAATTATNACTGCACATATAACTCTACCCTCTGAAAAACACGCTANAGAAAGAGCAAAGTGTGGATATTGATAGACAAAATTTCTTGTTCCATCAATTGGATCTAGCACCCANGTAGATTTATTGGNATCAATATTTTTTACATTAGTTTCTTCACCATAGTAATCAAAGTCTGGATAGTGTGTTTTAAGTGAATCAAAAACTTTACTCTCTACAATTTGATCTAAATTTGTTGTTANATCGTTGCCTTCTTTTTTTATTACTTCAAGATTATCAATTCTTTTACTAAAATGAATTATCTCATTTGCACCTTCATAAGCTGCATTTAATGCTCTGTTNAGAATTGGTGGAAGTGACATAGTGACTATATTATGAATTTAAATACACATGTCAAAATAATACTTATAGAAACNAGTAGTTCAGCTAATATTGGATCTTCCCTTAGAGCAATGAAAACTATGTCCCTCTCTAACCTNATACTTGTAAATCCCAAAGAGTTTCCNTCAAGCGAAGTAGAGGCATTGGCTTCAAATGCAAAAGATTTAATAAAGCAGGTTAAAGTTGTNGATACCCTTGATGAAGCANTAGAAGATATTGATTTTGTTGTTGCAACATCATCAAGACAAAGAAAAGTCCCATGGCCNTGNGAAGAACTACATANTGCCTCTCCCAAAATAGTAGGACTAGCTAAAACAAAAAAAATTGGGATTATGTTTGGAAGAGAGGATCGAGGGCTCACTAATGAAGAGCTACAAAAATCAAATTTGCANATCCAAATTCCAGCAAATANAGATTACCCAGTCTTAAATTTAGCTATGTCAGTGCAAGTCGTTTGCTATCAACTTTATCTTGATAATTTATTACCAAAACCACTTAAAGCCAGTGAATTATGGGATGTACCAAAAGCTAAGTCTTTACACATTCAAAATCTTATTAAACATTTTATCGATGTAGCAGAACANTTAGAGGTATACAATAAAGGCAATCCTCGACAAATTGGCTCGAGAATTANAAGAATGTTTACTAGAGTAGGACTNGATGAAATGGAAGTAAATTTCTTAAGAGGATTCTTNGCTGAAATAGAAAAGAAACTAAGTTAATCAATNATGCTTTAAAAATAACTTTTTGTTTATATAATTACCNTTGTGTCCCCATCGTCTAGAGGCCTAGGACACCGGGTTTTCATCCCGGCAACAGGGGTTCGAATCCCCTTGGGGATGCCATTTGGCATTTTCAAAGACACAAGATTACTTATAAATTTTATTTAAAGAAAAAATTATNGCTGCGGTTTCAGCATCTATATATCCATCATATTTGCTTGGTCTAAAATGTAATTGAAAAGCTCTTACATTATCTCTTGATTGCTTATCTTCATATCCGGAGATTTTTATATCATACCCATATATAAATAGTTGTTCTTGAACTTCCTTTACTGTAGGCATCTTGTCTGAAAAATCTCTTAAAAAAGACTGGTATATCTCATCACTGTACCAAGCGCCTATACCCACATCGAAAAGTTGTTTCCATGGAAATAGTGGTCCTGGATCAATCTTTCTTTTGGGCGCTATATCTGAGTGGCCAATTATATTTTTAGATGTAATTTTAGGATGACGTTTTTTTATAGATTTAATAAGTTTTATCAATTCTTCAATTTGTTCCTCGGGATATATTTCAAATTTACACTTTGTATTGATGTCAGAATAATTTTCTAAATATACAACTGGAACTGAGCATTTTGATTCATTTACTATTTCTATTCCTATCGAATTGTCATTAATTCCTCTTTCGCCATCCCAGAAACTTGATCCTGCATGCCATGCTCTAAACTCTTCATCGACAAGTTTATAAACTATTGGTTTAGTGGAATTTTGTGATTGCTGCCGATCTGATATCAAATAGTGGGAACTAACTGAGCGAGAAGAATTTGCTGTAAGTAATCTTAGACTTTCATTTATATTTTCTGAAGTGAAATGAAGGACAATATATTTAACCCTTGTGTCATAGTTCTTTGATTCAATTTCAATATAGTTTGTTGAAGAACATCCTATAGATAGTAAAACCATTATAAATATTAATGGGNACTGAAATAATGACTCTGTTTTCATATCGTATGTTATTTTAAGTTATCTTAAGTCTATGAAAATAAAATTTATACATTTCGTNAAAACAATTNTTGTAATTATTTTTGCTATATCAATTGTGATGTTAATTTTTGTTTCNACTAATTTTAAATCTCTTCTAAATACCCTCAACTCAAANTATGATGGNATATCCTTAAGTACATCAAATGATTGGCAATCTACTCAAACATATACAAATAGTTTTGTATGGATAGGCCATGCNACAGTGCTTTTAAATATNGATGGTGAGAATTTTCTTTTTGATCCAGTTTTTTCTNATAGGGCNTCNCCTTTCACCTTCATAGGCCCAAAACGATTAATGAAACCAGCTATACCAATAAATAATCTACCAANAATTTCAAAAGTCTTAATATCTCATAATCATTANGATCACCTTGATATAAANAGCTTAAAGGCNTTACAAGAAATTAATCAAGGTATTGANTTTTTTGTTCCAAAAGGTGATAGAGAGCTCCTTGCTAAACATAATCTTAAAAATATNAAAGAATTTGAATGGTGGGANACTGCNAATAGCGATAATAAAGTAATAAAATTTATACCNGTAAAGCATTGGTCAGCAAGATCGTTNTTTGATAAAAATAAAAGTCTCTGGGGAGGATGGCAGATAAAAAATAAACAATACTCAATCGTTCACTTTGGNGATACAGCATATGATGAACGTTTTTTAGTTAATAAAGAAAAAATAGGCAATGTTGATATTGGATTTATTCCAATCGGATCTTATGCTCCTAGAGATATTGAAAAAGAAAATCATGTAAATCCACAGGANGCGATTCAAATTGCAAAAGATTTAAATATTTCTTACAGCTATGGTATTCATTGGGGCACGTTTTTTTTATCAAAAGAACCNNTATACGAACCTGCTAAACTTATCGATAAATACCAAGATCCNTTCTCTGGANGANTTTTTTCNACTACAGAACCAGGCAAAATTATTTATTTAGATTCATTGNAATATCAGTCAATTGTGAGGTGAAAAAGAAAATCTTTCTTGCGCAATTTTATTCACTAGATCATAAGCTGAAAAATTTCTATCTTTAAACAAATCNCCACAATAGCCATGCAAGCCAACNGCAGTTTTGCAACTGTCTATTGGATTTAAACCTTGTGANAAAAAGCTTCCAATNAAGCCTGCAAGCACATCACCAGTTCCAGCTTTAGCTAGATTTGTAGATCCATGCATACATTTATAAATNTCTTTNCCATCGCAAATAATAGTATTTAAACCCTTTAATACAGTNATACAGTTAAATTTTTGTGAAATTTGTATCGCAATTTTNGATCTGTTATTAATAATTTTCTTAGACGGGATCTCTAATAATTTCGATGCNTCACCCTCATGNGGAGTTATTATAGGNGGATGAAGAAANTTTTTATATTTTATTGNCTCTATCATGGATGCATCGAGTACCGATGTATTTTTATGATTANTTAGTAGATTTAGAAATGAATCATGGACGTCAATGTCTGAAGTTCCAGGACCAGAAACTATTACAATATTATCANTNATTATCTTTTTTAATTGNGTCAATTCAGTTAGGCANATCACCTCAGGATAATCTTTTAGAATAGCTAGGGANTTTTTATTNCTAGTTAANACATAGCCGATACCTATNCCTGTCTTAATTGCAGTCATAATTGATAATAGTAGTGCTCCTGAATAAGGGTTATCACCACCCTGTANTAGAAGCCTCCCATAGTCATATTTGTTTGCTCGAGNAGGTTTATTAATTGGAAAATTTAAATCATTTATGTAAAATTCNAAANNACTGAAACTTTTTGGCATAAGCTTTAGTATATAAGTAAGGAGAAAATAATGGACTTAATACTGTTTATAGGTGAATTGATTAATAACTTNGCATCATTTTTTATTCAGGCTTCAACTGGTGAGGAAGGTGCATTTCTTCTTAATTTTGGTATAGATACATCAAATACTAGTAGTTACTTANANCTCNTTGTGGGTTTATTCTTCGTCNTATTATTTTTTGGCATGCCTATCTGGATAATTCTTATAGTAAATTATTCAAAAAATCAGAGAGCACAGTANCTACATAAAACTATTCAGGTTGCTCTTCAAAATGGNCAAGAACTNAATGAAGATCTAATTAAATCAATGCCTGGTTACGAAGAAAAAGAAAAAAATAAATCCCCGATGGAATCAGGTTTTTTATCAAGTGGTTTTGGGCTAGGTCTATTTTTTCTTGGTATATTTATTACCGAACACCTCTTAAATATAGTCTCTGGAGTGGGTTCACTATTTATNTGCATTGGCTTAGGCCAGATTGCATATGGATTCTATANAAAATCTTTATTTATTAAAAATGCATAAATGCAATCTGATAAAGATATTGTCAATCTTTGTTTAAACGATGGTATTCAGCATTTTGAGAAGATTATCAAGTTATATAACAACTACGTTTTTGGTGTCATGATGAGAGTAACAGCTGGAAATATCCATTTTTCAGAAGATCTGACTCAATTAGCATTTATAAGAGCAATGAAATATCTAAGATCTTATGATCAAGAGAAAGAACTNAAGACATGGCTTGTTCAGATAGCAATAAANTGTTTCAAAACAGAGATAAAAAAAAATAATAAATATGTAGCTATTGACAATGCCAATGAACCAGCTGCAGAAATTAAGGATGACGACGAGTTTTATAAAATGATAGCTACTTTGNCATCTACAGAACGTATAATATTCACNTTAAAGTATGTTTATGANTANAAAAATGAAGATATTGGAAACTCATTATCAATTAATACAAATACCGTAAAGTCAATTATTAAACGAGCATTGGAAAAACTTAGATGAACAAATTTCAAAAGATTTTAAACAGAGAAAGAAAACGAAAATATCGTTTACGAAATCCTAACTTGTTAACAAAGTATGCGATGATTCTCGCTAATAATTCTAAGTCAATATCAATTAAACCTACTGATATTACATTTTTTTGCATATTTACTTTGTTAGGTGCATATTACAATGANGTTGTTTTNTCACTTGTTCAAAATTTNTCTCTTATTNTATTTAAGCCTCTTTTATTTATTGAAACTTTTTTCTATCCAATTGCAATATCATTTGGTTTAATAACACTTTATGCAATGTTTAGAGAATATGAGTTNAATCTCTTCTCTACTGACAGATCTGAAAAAAAATAATATTTATATGAGATTGNTCACTTTACTAATTNTAACTTTTGTTCTCTTCTCTGATGAAGAAGGTTATGCATCAAATGATAATGTTGAGATTTTTTATAAAGACTTNGGNCCTGTTGATAATACNCCTGTGTTACTTGTAATGGGTCTTGGTGGTCAGCTCACATTTTGGCCAGANTACTTCATTGANTCCTTGCAGAAAAATGGTTATAGACCAATTGTNTATGATAATCGTGATGTAGGTCTGTCAACNAGTTTTAANGAATATGGAAGACCTAATTTCGTTTGGAACTATTTTAAATTCTATACTGGACTACCAATTAATTCTATTTATTCACTTAAAGATATGGCAAACGATGGATTAGCNGTCTTGAATCATCTTGAAATAGAAAAGGCTCATTTAGTTGGCATGTCAATGGGTGGTATGATNTCGCAATATATGGCTACAAATAATCAAGAAAGATTCCTTTCTCTNACATTAATAGCTTCAATGGCAAAAACTCCAGATGCATCCACAGCACCTAAAGGCAGATTAGGNAGGTTGNTAAATAANAGAACAATTGGTCAGAAAAGTATGAATGACAGAATAGATAGAGCTATCGAAATATACACAATTCTTGATGCTGGCAATACTAACTTTGATACTGAAGANTTCAAAAAAGGTGTTATTGAGAACATAAATAGAAGCCAAGATGATTCTGGTTTTTCAAGACAACTTATGGCTATTGTTGCTGATGAGTCAAGAGAGAAATGGGTGTCAGGAATAACATTACCAACGCTCATCATTCATGGTGAATTAGACCCCCTGATACCATTCAAAGAGGGAGTAAGAACACATGAGCTAATAAACTCNAGTAAATTTCTACCAGTTAAAAATATGGGCCATTTATTAAGTGAAACNGCATTAAACGAATTTNATAGCGATTTTATAAAGCATTTAGATATAAATTCCTAAGATATAACTTCGTAAGATCCAATAACTCTTATTTCTTCTGTCATACTTTCAAGTATATTTAGTAGTTCTGTAATATTCTTATCTTCGTAAAAACCTTCAAAATCAATAAAAAAAGTATGTTGATACTCGTTATTTCTAGATGGTCTTGTTTCAATTCGGGTCATATTGATGCCTAATTTGTTGAAAGGTTGTAATATCTCTAATAAGGAACCAGGTCTGTCATTTAGATTAATCATTACAGAGGTTTTATTAATTAATCCTTTATCCTCAATCATTTTTCCAATAACTAGAAATCGTGTTGTGTTATTGGNGCTATCTTGAATATCGGACTGATGTAAATTGAGGTCAAATAAATTTAATGCATAATTATTTGCTATGCAATAAACAGATTGATCTACTTTGGCCAATTTTGCAGCATCAGCAGTACTAGTACAAATTATCTTTTCAGCATTAGGATAATTCTGTCGTATCCATNTATTACACTGACCAAAAACTTGTGGGTGAGAGGCAATTTTATTTACTGATTCAGTATTAGNATTAGCGGAACAAAATGAATGAATAATTTTAAAGTTAAATTCTTTGGTAATTTTAAGATCATAATCAATTAGTCCATTTAACGATGAATTTATNACNCCTTGGTAAGAATTTTCAAAAGGAATAACACCAGTATAACTATGGCTAAGAGCAACTTTTTCAAAAATTTCCTCAATTGAATTTAGACCAATGAATACGGATTTNCTTTCNTTGAATATACTTCTAGCAGCNACATCTGAGTTNGTACCANTAGGACCCAAGTAAAAAAATTTTCATTCAGGGATTGTAAGGTTTTTAAAGACAAAAAAAAACTGAGCAAGCTCAGTTTTTTTCAATCGAGATCAGTAGGTGTCAAAAGTGAGATTACCTTCTGCATCCTTGGATAAGATCTCTTTTATCCTCGGTGGTCAAGCTTGCTTTATTGCTAGCTAAGCTGACTTGAACTTTCACCTTTCTGTTCTCTTCCTGAGTAACTTTCTCATTCTGGGTTCTGCAGTTCCCTTTCTGATCTGGTTATCTCTAGGTAAGATCTACTTTAGTAAAGTGGTTTTATTTTTGCAAGNAAGTTGTGTAAATAAATGCAATTATTTTTCACTGTCNCTTGTAAGNCCNATTATTACTGGCTTTAAANTTAAAAAAAAATTAAANAAATTTNGTNTACTAAAAAATTAATAANTCTAATTGATTAAAAAANAATCAATCTGTATGANTAATAATCAGATATTTTATTTTTATTTAACTTATAATAATCAATTTATTAAAAGGAGCATTTATGCCAACAGCATTAATTACTGGACCAACAGCAGGTATAGGTAAAGCATTAGCTTTTAAACTTGCAAAACTAGGGTTTAATCTTCTACTTGTTGCTAGAAGAGAAGANAGACTTAAACAAATAGCAAAAGAAATTANATCACTTCATAATGTTGACGTTCATATTTATAAGTCAGATCTCAAGAATCCTGAATCACCNAAGAATATTTATAATTACTCTGAAAGTAAAAAACTTGATGTAGAAGTGCTTGTACTTAATGCAGGATATCAACACAACAAAACCCTACATGAAGTTTCAATTGAAGATGAAGAAGATTGTTTAAGAGTTTTAGGTCTATCAGTAATTATGCAATCCAAATTATTTTTAANAAATTTNATGAAAAGGGGAGGAGGAAAAATTCTAGTTGTTTCTTCAGTTGCAGGCTTTGCNCCTCCATCCCCAAAATATGCTGTTCTTTATGGTCCTGTAAAAACATTCATGAATAGGTTTGTGCAAGCAATAAATGCAGCCTACAAAAAAGAAAATATAACAGCAACTGCATTGTGTCCTGGTTTTACTGTTACTGAATTTCACTCAGTTAGTGGCACTCAAGAGCAAATGGATAAAGTTCCATCATTTATGAAAATGTCAGCTGATGCAGTTGCAGAAGCTGGAATAAATGGACTTTTAAATAAAAAGGAGATTGTTATACCGGGAACTATTTATAAAGTATTAGTATTTATNCTTGGACTTATGCCANACAGTGTCATTAAATTTATCGGAAATAAATTAGCAGGAGGAAGATTTGAATAAATTCTTCTCNTACATTCTTCTTTTATTNTTATTTTCATGNAACTCANAATTNGATGCTAATGANTTTGCTAAGAATAGTTTAATTGTTGATNCCCATATCAATATTCCTTACAAATTGACTTCTCAACTAGTAGACAACNATTTGTATGAAAATATTGCTANAGATACCTCTCTTANCTTTGATTATCCAAAAGCTCTTGCCGGAGGGTTAAATATTCCTTTCTTTGCNATTTATCTTCCATCTGAAACCGAAAACAATAAAACAAGTTTTAAACTAGCTAATAATCTTATTGATATGGTAGAGAAAATAGTAAANGAGTCACCNAACGAGTTTTTTATTTTAAAAGATCANGTTTATGTAGGTAATCTGCCAGGACAAAATCTAATTGGTATTGCGTTAGGNATGGAAAATGGTGCTGCAATTGAGGGNAAACTTGAAAGAGTAAAGTATTTCTATGACAGAGGTATAAGATANATTACGTTAACACATTTAAAAAGTAATCACATAAGTGATTCNTCATATGACTCTAATAAAAAATGGGGCGGCCTAAGNCCNTTTGGATTAGAGCTTATTAAAGAAATGAATGATATTGGAATGATGATANATATTTCCCATGTATCGGATNAGGCNTTCCTTCAGGCATTNCAATTTTCTAAGTCACCGGTTATTGCCAGTCATTCATNTTTAAGACATTTTACACCTGGNTGGGANAGGAATGTTTCAGATGANATGATTATTCAATTAGCAAAAAATAGAGGAGTTATTAATATTAATTTTGGATCAAGTTTTTTAATTAGCAACAACANTTCTACCGAGCTAACTAAAAATGATTACNTATTTGCCACAGTTGAAGATGTTGTTGATCANATAGATAGGGTAGTTGAATTAGTTGGAATTAACCATATTGGNATAGGGTCAGANTTTGACAGTTTTGGAGATTCATTTCCAATTGGATTAAAAGATGTATCTAATTTTCCNAATTTAATTAACGAAATGCATAAAAGGGGTTATTCTGTNTCAGATATTAGAAAAGTTCTTGGAGAGAATATAATAAGGGTTTGGAGAGAAGTTGATGAGTATGCAAAAAACAACCGATCCAGTAATTAATTGGCATAAGTCTTTAAAAGACGCTGATTATAATTTGCTATATNACACGCTAGATGATGGCTTTACTTTTTTCTCACCTGTAGTTCATCGTCCTAAAGATAAACATATGGGTTTTTTATACTTAATTGCAGCAAGTAAAGCTTTCCTGGGAGCAGAAAATTTNCAATATGTTAGAGAAATAAAAAATGANAATAATGCGATGCTTGAATTTAATTGNGAAATTGATGGAATTCAAGTTAATGGAATTGATACATTNCAATGGAATGATGAAATGAAATTTACAGAGATGAAAGTTTATTTGAGACCACAAAAAAGTTTATTTGTTATTCAACAAGAAATGGAAAAACATTTAAAGAATCCTCTTATTTGGCGTTAACATTTGTAATATAGGAAATTCTCTTTAAAATTAAGAACCAAGATGGCTAAAAAATANGTAAATTTTCGTGTAGGTGGTGTCGCTGAAAAAAAAGATGAAAGCTACACAGTCTGGACAAATGATCTTCTAACAAAATTAGTTGCAAGTAAAACTGTTATTGAACCAGGTATGTCCACCTATGGNCACAGGCTTCTAGAAAGCGAAGTTATATATGTTGTTATTACTGGTAGGGGTTTTATGGAAGTNGTTGAATATGCAAATACTGAAGATGGTCATGGACATGATCCATCACATGGAATTATGCACAAAGACGAATATGCTCTTGCTGCAGGTGATGTGATACTTGCTGAAGAGGGTGATTACGTTAAAGTTCTTAATGAAAGCGATCATGATCAACTAGTTTACTTAAGANTTTTTGATAAAGCTGGTTGGCGAGGCAGATCTGCTGAATCTGACAAGGACCCTCAATCTAAATAATAAATAAAAATGAAAATAAAAGTTTGCGGGGTTACCCGAGAGAAAGATATTGTAAATTTGCTTGAAGCTAATATTGATTTATTGGGCTTNAATTTTATAAGTGAAAGTCCAAGATACNTAGATTATAGATGGGCCTTAAGGATGTCTAAAAAATATAATCTTGATGAAAAGTTTGTATGNCTTATAAAAAANACTGATAAGAATATTTTTAANACAATTTTAAGTGAAGCGNCTAATACAACATTTCAGATATACGGAAAACTATATGAAGAATACTTTGAACATAAACTACTTATTCCACTATCTGTAACAACTTTGAAACAAAATCATAACAAGCATTTATTTAATATTAATAAACATAAATACTTGATCGACAATATGGAAGGAGGCCTTGGTGGAACCGGAAATAAATTTGATTGGACCAAGCTATCTGNTACAAATTTAAATGAGGTAATGATTGCTGGNGGCATAGGCCTTAGTGANATTAAAAACTTGATTAATATGAATGTTTGGGGTGTAGATCTAAATTCAAAATTAGAAACTAAACCAGGTATAAAAGATGAAANNTTAATAATGAAATTAGGAAAGATAAGTGGAAAATAAAGGATACTTTGGTAATTTTGGTGGTCTCTTCATTCCTGAAACNTTATCTCATGCACTTAATGAGCTTGATGATTTATATGCAGACATAAAATNTAACTCTGNTTTTAATGATGAATTGAANGAAATTTATAGAGATTATGTTGGCAGACCTTCGCCACTTTATTATGCAGAAAAATATTCTGAGCTATTAGGAACACAAATATGGTTTAAAAGAGAGGATCTAAATCACACAGGTGCACACAAGATTAACAATACAGTAGGCCAAGCACTCCTAGCTAAGAAANTGGGTAANACNAGAATTATTGCTGAAACAGGAGCAGGGCAACATGGTGTAGCAACAGCAACGATCTGTGCCAAATTAGGATTAGATTGCACAATCTACATGGGTGAAACAGATATTAAAAGACAAGAACTAAATGTATTTAAGATTGGCGTATTAGGAGCTAAAATTATNCCAGTATCATCTGGCACAGCCACATTAAAAGATGCCTTAAATGAATCAATAAGAGATTGGGTGACTAACGTAGATAATACTCATTACATCATAGGNAGTGTAACAGGCCCCCANCCATACCCAACAATAGTAAGAGACTTTAATGCTATTGCTGGAGTNGAATTAAAAAATCAATGCATAGAAAAATTCAAATCATTGCCTNATAANGTAATAGCTTGTGTTGGCGGCGGATCTAATGCAATGGGTGTTTTTTATCCNTTCATTCCAGATAAAGAGGTTGATTTAATAGGNGTTGAAGCAGGTGGTAGAAATTCTGATGATGTTGGGAGTGCTTCTATAAATGATGGGTCAGTAGGGGTNTTACATGGATCTAANACATATATATTACAGAATAAGTCAGGGGAAATCTTAGAAACTAATTCAATATCTGCTGGACTCGATTACCCAGGTGTAGGACCGGAGCATTCTTATTTGGCTGATAAAAAAAGAGCAAAGTACNTCAAAGTATATGATGAAGAAGCACTAGAAGCATTTTATAGGGTATCAAAAATTGAAGGCATCATNCCAGCNCTAGAAACGGCTCATGCCATTGCATATTTACANCACATTAAAAATCCAAAGGCCAATGAAAATGTNGTAGTTAATATGTCTGGNAGAGGGGATAAAGATCTTTATTCAATAATGAATCATGATAAAACAAGTATTTGATAACCTTAAATCCCNTAATTTAACAGGGTTTATTCCGTATATTGTCGGTGGCTATCCTGACAATANNGTNTTTGCTGAGTCACTTGANCAATTAGANATATTAGGAGCAGATATGATTGAAATAGGTGTCCCATTTAGTGACCCTATTGCTGAAGGAAAAGTAATTGAAAANGCTCACCATGAATCAATAAAANAGAATTTTAAAATAAGCGAATTATTAAGCCTGATCACAAAATTTAAAAAAAAATCAAATACACCNATAATTTTAATGGGCTATACAAATTCTTTTATACAGCCCTCAATAGATGAGTTTTGTAAAAATGCAAAATCTTCAGGAGTTGATGGCTTCCTTATTGTTGATCTGCCTAATACAGAATCATCTATATTTAGAACTATTCATCAACATAATCTTGAAACTATCCAGCTCATTGCACCCACATCAAGCGAAGAGAATATTATGTANGGCTTAAAAAATAATCCTTCCATTATTTATTACATAACCCAACGCGGTGTAACCGGTCTCTCAAACATAGATATGAATGANGTTTCAGAAAAAATAAATTTTTTACGCTCAATAACTAATATTCCAGTAATTACAGGTTTTGGAATTAAATCTGAAACCCAAGTAAATCAATTTAAGAATTTAACNGATGGAATTGTTATTGGTAGCGGCATNGTTGAAAAGTTATCAGTTANCAATCCAAATAAAAAACTGCAAGTTTATTTAAAACCAATTATTGAGGCCATAAAAAATGAATAAATCTNAATTTATTGAGTTTTCACAACAAGGTTTCACCCATATACCAGTATATAAAGAAATTATTGCTGACTTAATAAGCCCTTTATATGTCTACTCGAACTATCAGAATATGGAAAATACAGTTTTATTTGAATCTGCTAANACTGATGAAAAAAAAGGCAGNTANTCAATTATGAGTTTACCAACATCTNTACGTTATGACTTTTTTAAAAATGAATTAGTTATATCAAATAAAAATGATAAAAAAAGAGAAAAGGTACCNAATGCCTATGAATATATNAAAAAACTAACAAATAAATTTTATGCTCCCAATATAGATGGAATGCCTAGCTTTTTAGGAGGTTTAGTTGGTTATTTTGCNTACGAATCTTTCGAACATATTGAGCCGCATTTTAATTTNGAAGAATCAAAAACTCCGTTAATATCACTCTTATATTGTGATGAAATTATAGTATTCGATAACTTCAAAGGTTCATTTTATATTGTTGTTACGACTACAAACCTTTCTGAAGAAGGTTACGATAATGCTGAAAAAAGAATAAGCGAAATTGANAATGCNATTTATAGCTTGCAACCTTCTATTAAGCATAAAATTACCAAAATAGATAAAGATATTAAATACAATTCCAATGTTGAAAAAAAGAAATATTTAAAACAAATCGAGCAAATTAAACAGCTAATAAATAATGGAGAAATTATGCAAGCTGTTCTNTCTAAAGAGATATCATTTAAAGGGTCTTATGATCCTTTCACTCTTTACAGAGCTCTAAGGTTAATAAACCCTTCACCATATATGTTCTATATGAATTTTCCTTCCTTTAGAATCATTGGTTCTTCACCNGAAATACTTGTACAGAATCAAGATAATAAAGTGACAATTCGACCTATAGCTGGGACCCGAAAAAGAGGAAANACNTCTTCTGAGGATCTAAAAAATAAAATAGATCTTATTGAAGATNAAAAAGAAAAATCTGAACACATGATGTTAGTCGATTTAGCTAGAAATGATTTATCGAAAGTATGNAAGCCAGGNTCTGTCCAGGTTGATGAAATGATGATAGTTGAAAAATATTCACATGTTATGCATATGACTTCAAATGTAATCGGAGAAAAGAAAGACGAAGTAACTTCAGTAGACTGTATGACTGCCGCTCTTCCTGCAGGNACTTTAAGTGGAGCACCNAAGATTCGAGCTATGGAAATCCTTTATGATCTTGAAAAACGNAATAGAGGTATTTATGGTGGATCAGTTGGTTACTTTGGTTTTAATGGTTCACTGGACACTGCAATTGTCATTCGAACAGCCTTACATAAAGATGATTCATTAACAGTTGGTGTAGGAGGAGGTATTGTTTTTGACTCCATACCAGAAAATGAATGGAATGAAACAGANTCAAAACTTGCAGTTTTTATCGAGGCCCTNAAATACGAATGAATATATGTCTAATTGATAACTACGATTCATTTACATTTAATATTGAGCATCAATTTCAAATGCTTGAGCAAAGNGTAGAGGTTATAAGAAACGACGCTACAACAATAGATGAACTAANGAAGATGGATTTNGATGCNTTTGTTATTGGTCCAGGACCATCTAACCCTACAAATGCTGGCATAAGTATNGATGTAATTAAAAGTTTNTATAAAACTAAACCTATTTTAGGAATATGTCTTGGACANCAAGCGATAGGACAATCTTTTGGAGGAAAGATAGTTATTGCGAACAGNNTAATGCANGGTAAGACATCTTTGGTATCACATAANAAAGATTCCTTATTTTTCAATGTNAAAGATCCTTACCACGTAATGAGATACCATAGTCTAGCAATTGAGGTTTCATCTCTTCCAAATGATNTAAAAATAATTGCATGGACTGAAGACNAAAAAAATAAAACAATCATGGCTGTAAAACATAAAGATTATCCTGTTATAGGCATTCAATTCCATCCAGAGTCAATCTTCACCGAACAAGGATCAAAGTTAATTCAAAACTTTCTTGATCTAATATGAAAGATTTNTCATCACTCATTAAAGACCCTATGAATAATAAGGAGGAATTAACCTTTTATTTTGAACATTTATTGAGTGACCAAATTGAACTAGAAGATCAANAGAAAATNCTCGTTAANATAAATGATGAGGGTATTAATGAATACGTNTTAAGTTGCCTATCAAATGTGCTTATGAATAGACTTGAATNTATCNATATACCTGATGACAATTATATTGATACTTGTGGCACAGGAGGGACAAATTTAAATATCTTTAATTGTTCAACAATATCAAGTTTTGTAATTGCTGAAGCAGGCGGAAAAGTTTTAAAGCACGGCAACAAAGCAATAACTAGTAAATCAGGAAGTGCAGATTTTCTTCAAAGATCTGGTATTAACCTTGATCTAGACTTAAATAAAATTTTGTCAATTTATNCCACATTGAATATTGGTTTCTTATTTGCTCCAAATTTCCATAAATCTATTAGATATGTTGCNGAAGCAAGAAAAAATATTGGAAAAAGAACAATCTTTAATGTTATTGGNCCACTCGTTAATCCATTGCATCCCAAATTTCANATAATAGGAACTTCATCAGAGGATCTTCATGATCCTATAAGNAAAGTATTACAAAAAAAAGGGATAGAACACGGAATAGTTGTNACTTCAAATGATGGTATAGACGAGTTTTCAATCACANNTATAAGTAAGGTAACAGAAATCAAANGGGGTAAAATTAAAAAATGGACATTTGANCCNGAGAGCTATGGAATAAANTGCGGTAATCTTGCTGAAATACAATGCAATACAGGTGAAGAAGCATATTTATTNGGTGTTGATGTATTAAACGGTAAAAGATGTGCAGCNNCTGAAATGGTAGCTATTAATTCAGGTGTAGCTTTATATATGCTTAACTTGGTAGAGACNATTAATGACGGAATTATAAAATCAAAATCTATCCTNAATTCTGGAAGAACATTACTTCTTCTAAATAGATTTGCAACCTTATCTAAATCATGAATGTCNTAAAAGAAATTACAGANAAGAAAAGAGACGATTTAATATCACTTAAATCAACTATCTCTATTAATGATTTAATGAAGAATGTTTGTACTAAGGAAAAACCGCAGTTCTTNAGAAAATTAGAATCTTCCAAAAGCAAATATAAGATTATCCCAGAAACAAAAAAATCATCACCATCGGCAGGTCAAATTGTCAAAATTTATGANCCAGTCGAAAATGCTCTATCTTATAAAAAATCNGGTTTTAGCNTTCTNTCTGTCCTCACAGAACAACANTATTTTGGAGGANATATAAATGATATAGGAAATATAAAATCTGAGGTTGATGTGAAGATTCTNAGAAAAGATTTNATAGTTGATGAATGGCAAATTTATGAATCAAAAGCNTTTGGAGCAGATTGTATTTTGCTTATTTCCGAGAGTTTATCATTAGANGAAATCTTAGATTTCAGTTGTATCGCTTCAGATTTAAATCTTGACGTNTTGCTAGAATTTCATAAAGAAAGTGAATTAGAGAAAGTTNTAAGAAGTGAGCTTNAATTAATTGGCATAAATAATAGAAACTTGGAAACGATTACAACCAANATTAACCATTGTGAATCATTGCTTAATAAATATCATAAGGATCTTAATCCAAAAAAAATAATTGCAGAATCTGGGTTTTCAAGTAAATTAGAATTAGATCAATATGTTGATATTGGTGTNAATAAATTTTTAATAGGAGAGGGATTATTAAAAAATACATTATTTTAATGTTTTCTGTGTTGCTTCATATTCAAGCAGAGCCAAAACTATATTTNATTACTCCGTCTGACGGAGAAACTGTTAACTGTGAAGTTANAATTTTAGATGGCGATACTGTCAATTGTGAATTTATAATTAAATTTGGATTAAGTGATTTTGGTGTTGCCCCTGCTGGTTATGATATTNCTAATACTGGNCANCATCATCTTATTATAAATGCNCCACTNCCTGATTTNNCTCTTCCTATTCCNGCCAANGAGAATTATATTCATTTCGGTCTAGGTCAAACAGAAACTCTTATTTCATTACCACCNGGNAAACACAGATTACNACTATTNCTTGGGAATTACGTNCATATCCCNCATTCAAGCCCCTTNATTTCTAACGAAATNAATATAGTNNTTGAGTGATACTACTCATNACTATATGGGATGCCACCAGAGTCTGAACCATAATGTGATTTAGGTTTAAACTCAGTTACATTNGATTTTGGCGCTGATGCTCCATGATACCCTTGGTTGNTTCCCATATAGAAAGTTAACCCTGGATATTGAACAAATGTATGTTGGTGTTCGTCAGTTCCTGTGGTTTTAAGGTATACATCATANGTATAGCCTGATGCTCCAGTATATGACCCGGTTTTAACTGTACCCTTAACTTGNAGNGCTTGAGTATCGNTATNNACATCTATGTTATTAATATCAAACTCAGTAACNATTTGTATCGTGCCATTTGTATACATCCCTGAATGTATNCCACAGTGAGGGTATAAGGTTGTAGGNGTATTATCTGAAACTACCAAAGTATGAGTTGANTGATCCCATCCTTGATCTGAACCAATATTATNGGATCCTCCGGTGTCATTCTTTGTTGTAGAAATTTCGAATGGATGACTGGTAAANACGCTATTAGAGGTGGGCTCAAATACTATCGTATCGCCAACCCTNGCATAAATCACTAAAGAAGTTGTNTCTGCATTAACNCCATCAACTATATAATTACTNCTTCCATTAGCAGACACNTCATAAGTTGTANTATTGAGGTAGCTTTCAATACTNACATAACCCGCAGGAGGTCCTGCCATAATAGCGNAGNAGGCTCTTTCNAANTAGAGATTTAAAAGGGANTGATNAGTTGGATCAGCAATTATTGNTCGTANTGCGGGTAGNAAATCANNANTANCTGTTCCCCAATACATATGCATAAANTCACCTGCTAANAATCTTGCAGANAAGTCCCCTTGGGGAACGAATGANATTTCTTGTANTGCCGATGAGAGTATTGNTGANATTCCTATTTGTTGATCNGCTGACCANGCTGTTACACCCTCTCTATCAANAAGNTTATTTAGCAATGTAACNATGCTTGTTGTATCNCCTAAGCTTGTTTCAGAGGAGGATGTTCTTTCGTTTAGCATNTAAGCTAAAGATTTATAAACCATNTCTTTTGTNACACCATANTCNCTTAAGGCATCACTTAAAGATATAACTANNATAGAAATTTGAAGTCCTATTGNNGCTGCATTCTGTTCAATTAAATTTTCAAGANNTTCATAATTATCNAANCTAATCATAAAGTTTTGATTGATATTAAGACGTTCNTTAAATGTAGAGAAATCCTGATTATATTCATTNTTATAATAATGNTACAAACTTGTTAACGGGCTTATTANTTGACTTTGAGCNGTTGTAATTGGATCCAATACAAAATACATNTCAGACGGTAANGCTTCNCCACTTANATTATCTATNCCACCCATAGATACTAGATATCCATCGGTACCAGATGCAGGTTCAATTGAAAAGTTTCCCNTTTGATCCGATTCTACNGATTGTTCCCCATCATCTTTTGTATAGTTTTTATTTGAATCTAAAAAAACATCTGCAGTCCTTACAGGNTCAANCAGTATTAATTTACCATCCAAGCTAGTTGAAGGTGCTGGAGTNGGTGCAGGTGTTGGTGCAGGTNTTGGTGCTGGAGTNGGTGCNGGAGTTGGTGCTGGAGTTGGTGCTGGAGTTGGTGCTGGAGTAGGACCATATGAGCTGTCGCCCATACCACCGCCACCGCCACCGCCACAAGCAGTTATAAATATTAAAGACGCTATTGCTAGAAAAGAAGATTTAATTTTCATTAGTTAATAGTGGGGCCAATATATACAGAATCAACAGTNAGCAGATGATCTTACAAGATTGTCACAATTTGCTTATTTTCTTTTACTTTTGTCAGTTTCATCTCGATGCTTTCTTAAGTATTTCATAAATGGTGTTCCTCCAGTACCTCTTATAACAGATCCACCGGAACCGAAAAGGGTACTTTTTACATTTTGTTTATGAATATAGTCTGATGCATACTGCAAGTGTTGTGATCTAAAAATGGTCATCTGATCTAAACATTTATNTTTTATAGAAACTATTTTGCTTGAAATTTNTTTGTCACCAAATNCTGTGTTACNTTCAATATATTCAATAAAAGATCGATGCTTTTTAGGCATATAGAGCCTCATTTCATCCAAGTAATCTTTTAATTCNTCTCTTTCATGATTTACTGCAAAAAGTGCATCAAGTGTTGGAATTATTGAGCTCTGTGCCCCAGTTTCACCTCTGAACTTTTGAGGCTTATTGTCATAATGACCCTCATAGATAATTCCATTTGGAAGATCTGGATTATTTTTCCACCCGAAAATGTATGGNCGAACTCTGTGATAATAAATATAAGGATCGCATTTTTCTGGCATCAACCTAAANATNTCATTGATATCAATTAAAGATTTATAAATACGATTTAGATGATGTATTAGCTTATCCTCGTCTCGAAATAAATTATCTGAAATAATTTTATANGNTGAATTGATTGCTGGACCTGCAGCATTTTCTATACAAACATGAATAGTTACAAACCAATCTTCNTCTATGCCACCTAAAAAATTATTAATCAANGCAATATTATCTAAACCGATATCNTGATTGATATCTATCTTGTACCAATTCGATAAACAATATGANGAGTAACTTAATACAGGCGGTCTTTGAAAGTGCTTTGAGATTTGTACCCATGGAGTTGATAGAGATGCAGGCAGTTTCGAAGAGGGGCTTTCATCACCCAATATATATGCGTGACTTAGAAAAGATAATTGTGAAAACAGTAAAGATAGCTCATCATTATTAAAATTTTTTATATTTAAATCTAACTTATTTGACGATAGGGCATCTATCTTTGATCTTAATTTATTAGTTAACATAAGCTTAGGTAATTCTTGAGAAAGTTCGTCAATAATGGTTGTGGCAGTGGTTTGATTCTTGATAAATCGTGANGGGATATTTTCTGGAAGGAACCCATTTTTACTAACACCAAATGTTTTTAATATAGACATANATCTATTGTATTAAATTAATTGCATTTNATTNATCTTTTTTNTTGCAAATGAGAATCATTCTCATTANTATACGCAAATGAGAATTAATCTCATTNAGGGAAAACNATGAATATATATAAAAGAATNCTNATGCTANTAGGANTNAGTNTATTAANGANTAATCTTTATGCACAAGAAAGTAGTGATGATGTAGAGGAGTTAGTTATTAAGGGGAACGTGCTTCAAGCTGATCAAGTTGCAGCATTGAAAACACCTGTTCCTGTTATTGATGTACCACAAACAGTATCAATTTTTACTGATGAGGATATTAAAAGACAAGGTTTTCGTGAAATAGGCGATCTTATTAGATATACACCTGGTGTAAATACATCACAAGGTGAGGGCCATAGAGATGCTGTTGTCTTTAGAGGTGTTAGATCAACAGCTGATTTTTTTCAAGATGGATTACGAGACGATGTTCAATATTATCGTTCTCTCTATAATGTTGAGCAGGTTGAAATACTAAGAGGTCCAAATGCTTTATTGTTTGGTAGAGGAGGAACTGGTGGAATAATTAATAGAGTTTCTAAGAAAGCAATGATTGGAGAAGACTTTAGATCTATAGATTTAGGAACAGATACATTTGGTTCATTTGATTTGGCAGCTGATGTTAATATTGCTGCTGGCTCAAACTCAGCTTTGAGGTTAAATATTCATACAGATTCTTTGGCTAATCACAGAGACTTTTATGACGGTGAGAGATTTGGAATAAATCCAACGTTAAGAGTAAAGCTCGATGATAAAACAACTATTGATCTATCCTACGAGTATGCTGACCATGAAAGGTTTATAGATAGAGGTATACCTACATTAAATGGCGTACCGGATGAATCGCTTAAAGATATTGTTTTTGGTGAAGAAGGAGTCAATATACAAACTCTTGAAGCATCAATCTTTAGAGCTAACTTAGATCACAGAATGAATGAAAACCAAAAAGTGGTTGTTTCAATGCAATCAAGTAGTTTTGAAAAATTCTATCAAAATTATTATGCATCTGGCTACGATGGAACTCTTGTAACCATGGATGGTTACAGTGATCCTACTGAGAGAGATAACTTTATGTTCTCAGCTAACTTTATTAGTGAGTTTGATTCAGCATTTTTAAATGGTTTTGCAAAACACACATTTATGATTGGTGCAGAAGCAATTGACACCGATAACAAAAACTTTAGATACAACACATTTTGGTCTACAACAGAAGATGATAACGAAGTATTTAATGTTACAAACCCAATGAATTTTTCAATAAATTCAGCTGGCCTAGCAACTTCGAATGATTTTACTGCTGACTTAAATAATTCTACAACTTCAGCAATTAGTGTTACATCACTTTTTGTACAGGATCAAATTGACCTTACAGAGAACTTTAAAGTTATGCTTGGAGCTAGATTTGATAATTTTGATATTTCTGTAAATGATGTTCTTTCAAGCAATGTTACTTCTAAGGTAGATGAGAATATATCGCCAAGAATGGGTTTAGTGTATAAGCCAAATGAGAATATGTCTGTCTATTACAGTTATAGTGAAAGCTTTCTGCCTAGATCTGGTGAGCAATTTAAGAAATTAAAAGAAAGTGATTCAAGATTGGATGCCGATGTTTTTGAAAATACCGAATTTGGCCTTAAATGGGCTCTGAATGATAACTTAAGTCTAACTGCCAGTATGTTTGATAGTGAGCAAGTTAGAGCAACTAGAGATAGTGATACAGGCGAAACATCTGAAGTTATTGGTTTAACAGTCGAAGGGTTTGAAATTGAACTCAAAGGTCAATTATCTGAGAGACTCAGTGTTTTAGCTGGATACAGTGCATTAGAGGGTGAAACAAGTTCTGGTGGTGAGCCTAGAGAAATTCCAGATCATACCTTGAATGTATTCGCACAGTATGTTGTTAACGATAAATTTGGATGGGGTATAGGTTTCACTCAACAGGGTGAATCAAATATCGGTAACAATAACCCAGACCGTGTTCTTCCAGAATATACAAGAATTGATTTCTCTGCTTATTACGATATGTCAGATGACATAAGCATTAGAATGAATTTAGAGAATCTTAGCGATGAGGTTTATTTCCCACATTCACATAGTTCACATCAAGTTACTGTAGGTGAATCTATGAATGCAAGATTTTCTATTTCAAGACGATTTTAGTCATGTGTAGTTGATGGCAGGTTATTTATAGGGGAGTTAATGTCTTTTCACCCTTGCAAGTANTAGATTCTTCCAGAATTATCTAACTTGCTAAAACTACTAATGTGATCTTTCTAATAATTGCCCTTTTTCAATTAGAAGGATATGAAACCCCTTAATTGGGGTTTCCTTATTTTAAAAAAAACTTAAACTATTCTGATGAAACCAAATTTTCCTCCTGTTATTACATTAGCATGCCTAATAGTTCAATTCGTTTTAATATTTACAGTACCGATCCCTATAGGCATAAATCTCCTGTTAGGCTTAGTTTTGCTAGCTTCCTGTATTGGCCTGATTGTTTTTTCATTCTTAGAGTTAAATAAATTTGAAACCACCTATGTTCCAGATGGTGAGCCCGAAAAACTAGTTACGACTGGACCATTTAGTTACTCTAGAAATCCAATTTATCTTGGTATGTTTGGCATCTTATTATCAGTTTGTTTTTTTTCACAATCACTTTCTACGTTTATCGTACCAGTTATATTTTTCTTCATAATAGAATCTACATGGATAAAGCATGAAGAAGATAAATTGACTGAAAAATTTAAAAAGGACTGGGAAAAATATAAGCTAACTACTCGGAGATGGATTTAATTTTTTTAGTAAGTTATTGCGCCATTTTTTATTATCTTCATCTACGTAACTTTTTAAATAAGCATCCGGCTCGACTTTATTAAATGATATACCATTAAATATATCTACATCACTTAATTCAGCATTCATTAATGACATTATCGTTACTCCTAGAGCTGTTGATTCTGTATTAGATGGAATTAATACATTTTTATTAATAGTGGTTGCAAGATGTTTTTGGAACCACTTATTTACTGACATCCCTCCATCAATTTTCAGTTCATTAATTTCTATTCCAATATTTAATAAACAATCTACTATTTCTTTTGTTTGATAGCTTATTGATGCTAAAGAAGCTGTAACAAGGTCTTCTTTTGATGTATCTCTGGTGATGCCATCAAACGATGCCCTTATTCTAGAATTCCAAAATGGAGCCCCAAGACCGTTAAATGCTGGTGTAAATATGACGTTATTGGTTTGAAAATTTGGATCTAGGTATTTTTCACAATCTCTTGATTCATGTATTAGTTTTAGCCCATCTCTAAGCCATTGGACAATTGTTCCAGCAGAATAGATGCTTCCTTCAATTGCATAGTGGCAATCTCCATTCCAATGAAAAGCAAGAGTTGTAAGTAAACCATCTGTTGAATAGATTGGCTTATCTCCAGTATTCAACATTAAAAAACATCCAGTTCCATAGGTACTTTTCATTTGCCCAGCTTTAAGACAATTTTGTCCAAATAGAGCAGCATGTTGATCTCCCATTACTGCATTAATAGATGGGTTATTTGAAAAGTTAATGTCTCCAAAATTATCATCTGATGGAACAGCTTCAGGCATCATTGAGATAGGTATGTCAAAAAGATCTAATAATTCCTGATCCCACCTCAATGTCTTTATGTTAAATAACAGTGTTCTAGATGCATTGGTATAATCAGTTTTAAATATTTTTCCATTTGATAANTTAAACATTAAATATGTATCAACAGTTCCAAAACAAAGCTCACCATTTTTAGCTTTTTGTAAAGCTCCATCAACATTATCTAAAATCCACCTAATTTTTGTTGCTGAAAAGTATGGATCCAATAGTAGGCCTGTTTTAGAGGTAATCAATTGTTCGACTTCNTTTGACTTAATAGAATCGCAATAAGCGCTGGTCCTTCTATCTTGCCACACTATAGCATTGTAAATAGGTTNCTCGGTTTTCCTNTCCCAAACGATAGTTGTTTCTCGTTGATTTGTAATTGCTACTTTTGACAATGGAATATCTTTAAATTTAGATGTTGTTTTATTTACAGATGACAAAAGAACNCCAGGATNAATTTCAACCCAACCATCTTTTGGATAAATGAGAGGGTATTCGCATTGNNATTGTTCCAAAATATCCAATTTTTCATTAAATAAAATTGATCTGGTGCTTGTAGTCCCTTGNTCAATTGTTAAAATCTTATTACTCATATATGAACCTAATCAAAATTTTATCTTATTCCATATTATCACTCTTACTTTCAACTTGTGCATCAACNGATGCATCAAAATTCGAAGAAGAAAGGAAAGCAAAATTAACTGAATTAAAATCTGAATGCGATTTTGTTACCACTGAATTTGTACAAGGCCAAGAAATATTCATTTGCCATAAGAGCAATGCTACTCGTATTAAGAAAAAGGACATTTTAATCGAAGAAGAAATTCAAGAAAAAGAGATTCCTGAAAATCCTGAAAATGTCTAAATATATTATTTATTCAAAACANAGATGTTCCTATTGTGTTGCAGCAAAATCATTACTAAGAGGCAAAAACTTAGANTTTGAAGAAAAGATGGTAGATGAATCAGTAAATAACTTAAATGAAATGAGATTGAAAGCTCCAGATATGAGAACATTGCCGGTAATCTTTTTTAATGACCATTTAGTTGGCGGCTATCATGAATTATTAACGTACTTAAATGAGTAATTTTATTGTTTATGATTTAGAAACTACAGGAAAAGATGAAAGAAACTTTATTCAAGCTATACAAATTGGTTCTATCTATTTAGATAGAAATCTTAATGAAATAANCCGTTATGATATATCGTGCCGNCCACTACCTTGGACGCTGGTTACACCTGATTCATTANTNGTAAACAATAAATTTAATGTATTTGAAGAACCCTTAAATCACTATGANTTTACCAAAAGNATCTTTGAAAAATGGACTGAATGGACTTCATCTTCAAGTTCNATNTTTGTTACCTATAATGGNATGTTTTTTGACGAAGAGATCTTAAGAAGACAATTTTATTGGAATCTATTTAACCCTTATATTACAAATACCAATGGTAATTCAAGATTAGATTTGCTTCCTAAAATGTATGTAATAGCAAAATTTTATGATGANTTAATACATACTCCAATTAATAANGGTAAACCAAGCTTTAAACTTGAATATTTTGCTAAATCGCTGAATTTAGATACTTCAAATGCACATGATGCATTGGGTGATTGTTTATTTTTGGAAGCATTATTAAAAGAAATAAAATTAAAGATACCGAATTTTTATCAAGAAATCATTTCAACAACTAAGAANCAAGACCTTATAGAATCATTATCAAANGGTAAAATGCATTTNCATGTATCTAGGTACNGTAATTCGTTTCCATTTGTATGTCTTAGTNCAGAAGGTAACGGTTCCAAATTACCAATCTTTAACTTAAATCATGATCCAGAAATGATTAATCAGTTATCATACGAAGANCTACAAAAGCATTTGCTNTCATCNAGCACTGCAATTAAATGGATTAATACAGCGAAAACACTNCCAATAATATCAATAGATACTTTAAAAAGTGACAATGTTTTTATTGATGACCTTCAAATATATTTCGACAGAGCNAAACAATTAAAATCAATGGATAATTTATTTGAAAAGATTTGTGATATTGAGTTATCAAAAGATCCTATTGTTTACCCATGTGAATACCCAGAAGAAAGAATTTATTCTGATGGGTTTCCTGATAAATTATTAANTAATAAATTTGAAAACTTTCATTCATCTAAATCCGTTGATGAAATGACTGATTTAGTTAATAAAATTGATGATGATAAGTATAAATCTTTTGCGAAAAGAATATGTGCACTTCAATTTCCTAATGATGTACCAGAATCTTATTTACATGAATGTAAAAAATTAATNAACCAAAGATTCCAAAAAAAAGGACCCTGGCCTGATGCCTCAGAAAATATTAAAAGGGCGCAAGAGTTACTAAAAAATGAACTTAATNCTGAAAAACAAGAAATTTTACATAAATTAATTAAAAATATNTCCGAAAACATGTAATTTTTCTTAATAATTAGGCATTTTTCAACGCATTACAATATAATCTGAAAAACCATTNAATCATGAAGTTTTNACCTNTAGCGTTCCTGTATCCGTTCTTATTANTAGCTGATATTATTTTTGATGGAAGTGTTGACCTAGTTGAATGGGAAAATGCCGAAAAATTNGAAATTCCNGTCGAAACAAGACCAAGCTATAANACAAATGCTGAACATAAAACGGATGTTTNTATGTTGAATGATACTTTTTATCTTTATATAGGGTTTAAGGTCTATGGTAATAAAGATTTTATCCGCGCACAGATAAGATCAAGAGATGGCATATTCTACACAAATGATNCAGTGATATTTGGTATAGATNCTTATGGTGATGGTCGATACTACATTGGTTTTGGTGCNAACCCACTTGGTAGTATTTTAGATTACAAAGAAGGNTCTAGAGGTGAACCAGAAAGATCATATAATATTGAATTTGAAGCAAACTCTACATTAACCGATTATGGTTATGANGTTGAATTAAAAATACCGTTCTCTTCAATAAATTATCCAGAAGATNAAAATCATAAATGGAAAATTCTNTTTATNAGGAAGCTNTANAATAAAGGTGTTGAATCACGATACCTNAGTCATAAGGTAATAGCAGGTGCTGGNTGCGTAGTGTGCCAATCAAATTTGTATTATCAGCCTGGCAATATTAGTCAAAAATCAAAAAAACGTTTAATCCCAACAATNACTGCTAATACTAGTACTTTCAGAGATGATAATAATTCTCTGCAATCAAATGCTGCAGATTATGAATTGTCATTAAATGGACTTTACGAAATATCAAATAATAATTTNGAATTNACTATTAANCCTGATTTTTCTCAAGTTGAGGCTGATGAAACACAAATAGATNTTAATTCAACAACTGCNTTACGTTACCCTGAGAGAAGNATCTTTTTTAATGAGGGTGCAGATTTTTTAAATACTGATTCNTCTGCTGTTTATACAAGGGCAATTAANTCNCCAAGTTATGCACTTAANATTTACAACAGAGGCGATAAACATAGTTACTATCTTCTTGATGCTGAGGATGAACANACGCAGCTAATAATNCCTGGCGTNCAAAAAAGTTACTCAGCTATGCTGGGTAAAAGTCATGCCAATATTTTTTCGTATCAATANAATATAGATAATGGTCAATANATTTCTTTTCTATCAACTAATCGCTCTTATGANGATGGTGGAAACGGTTTTCTTTATTTAACAAGAGGCCTTTTTTTACTAGACGAAAAATATGCGTTACGTTTTGAGTTAGCTGAAAGTCANACTGATGAACCTACAAATGATTTAATCAGNACTGATGATTTTAGCGATGACTATACNTATCAGTTAGATGGAGAAAGTTTTAATGGATACAGNGCAATGCTTGCAATGTCACGTAGTACTGAAAACTGGTTTACAAATCTCTGGATGGGAACAAAATCTCCTAATTTCAGAACTGATTTAGGTTTCACTACAGAAAATAATTGGATAGCAAATAATTTACGTCACGAATATAGATTTAGATCAAGTGGTTTAATTCGNTCAGGTGAGNTTGGAATATCAACAAAATTTATACATGATTACGATGANATTTTATTACAACAAGAATNCGAGATTAATGGTGAAGTTAATTTATCAAATCAATTTGAATTTCGTAGCGGATACAAGGTTAATAAAAAAATAAGTTTTGAGGGNAACTCCTTTTCGGATTTANCNAATACAAATTTNTCNACAACTTTCTCGCCATCAGGAAAATTTTANATAAGAGCTGGATTAAATTTTGGGGAGAGTATTGCTAGAAGGTTAAGCAAACCAGTTATTGGTGATGCACTAAATTATAATATTTCNTCAAGGTATCAATTTACTGATGAATTTAATGTAAGAATNCAATATCGTTTCCAAGAATTAATGGATCAATATTCANATGAAGATTTCTTTAGTGGNTACATAACTTCTATTAGAGGTACTTATCAATTTGACAGAANTTCACGATTGAGAGTTGTTCATGAATATAATGATTTTAATAACGATTCTTATACTCAAGCTCTGTTCCAATGGCAACCCGATTCAGCCACTATTTTTTATATAGGAGGNACTATTAANCAAGANGATATAGAGGGTACNTGGGAACAAGAGGGATCACAAATCTANATGAAATTTCAGTATCTATTTAACTTTGATTAATTAAAAGTGACATTTGTGTAACTTTTANAGATTTTAAATAAACATATTCTTTAAATATATANTATTNACNATATCTANTNTGNTATGTCTAAAGTAACAAACAAAATAATTAAACTAAGAAAAAATCTTGTGGATCTTATGCAAGAATTATCTATCAATGATTTAAATGAAACAGAGATATCAATCTTTTTNAATATAGTTNACCGAATNGAAAAATCTGGATATTGTTCAATGTTGCAAGCTGTGGAGGTTAGCAAAAAATCNCGTTCAACTGTTTATAAAACAATAAGAAAACTAGTTCAAAAAAATATATTTTCTATTTCAACNTCAAAATCTGANAGAAGATCATTTCTAGTAAATATCAAAATTTAACTAATATCTGTTAANATTGANAGTGCATAAAGCATCTTAANTTAATCNACAATAAAAATGATAAAAGTAGAAAATCTNTATAAAACTTTTAAAACTAATTCNGAAGAAAAAGGNTTTTTTGGCAAAAAGAAAANAAATTTTCAAGCAGTTAAAAACTTAAATTTTAATGTTAAAGAGGGACAAGTTTTAAGTTTGCTTGGTCCNAACGGCTGTGGAAAAACNACCACCTTAAGAATGATAGCAGGAATGTTAGAACCAGCTCAAGGAACNGCATTTATAGATGGTAAGGACGTAAGGACTCATAANCAAGAGATTAAATCTTTAATTGGTTATATGACAAATAATACTTCGCTATATGATCGTTTAACAGTAATAGAAACAGTAAAATTCTTTGCTGAACTCAATCAAATTGANCAAGATACCTACATGAGCAGAGCTAATGATCTATTTGNTCAGCTTGATATGAATAATTATTTAAATAAAAAAATTTCTGATTTGAGTACTGGTATGAAACAAAAGACGTCAATTGTAAGAACCTTAATACACGATCCTAAAATTGTAATTCTTGATGAGCCTACAACTGGTGTTGACGTCACTGGTCAATCGATAATTATGGACTTAATTAGAAGCATTAAAGANCAAAANAAGACAATAATATTTTCTACTCATCANTTAGGAGAGGTAAAGGATATAGCAGACAAAATAATTGTTATGGATTCTGGCGAGAAGGTATTTGATGGTAATAATTCAGATTTTCAAGCAATCAATCCAAAACAAACCTTTAATGAAATATTTATGGATATGGTAAATGAGTAAGTGGCGCGTTTTAATTAATAAAGAATTGAAACATTTGTTTCGTGATACAAAAACAATTGTTCAAACAGTTGTGGTTCCTACATTTATNACACCAGTGCTCATAGGAGCAATATTTTGGTACATTTCATCAATAGCTCAGGAAGAAACCGTTAAAACNTATGATATTGCTTATAGCGGTGACATAAGTAATCAGATTTATGATGAAATTGAAGAAACAGATAGATTTACTATCGTACCAATTGATAGCTTAGATAATTTAAAATTATCCGTTCAAGATGATTCNTCTGATATAGGNATTTATATAGATGATGAATTTAATCTTGAACAGTCAATTAATTCAACAGTGAAAGTTATGGTTTTNTATAAAGACCTTGATACATTTTCTCAGGCTAAAGACATCNTAATGAATATTATCAACGATTATGAGAAAGATATCATTTCTNCNAGGTTGAATGATCTAAANATTGACGAANATATATTGGATCCAATTGATCTAGAGGAAGAGGACCTTACTACTGATAAGGAGTTTGCAGGGACTTTTATTGGTGCTTTAATCGCTTTTCTCTTTATTGCATATATCCTTCANGGTTCAATGTATCCTGCGATTGAAATGGGAGCTGGAGAAAAAGAAAGAGGAACAATGGAGACACTTATCTCGACAAACATTTCNTCTGTTGAAATTATCATTGGCAAAATGTTTTCTATAACATTGTCAGCTGTTATAACAGCAATATTTTCTACACTAGGGTTNATACTGCCTCTTATCATTGTTTTTTTATATTTTGGAGATTCAATACCTGATACATTTTTTAATATCGTATCTGCAATAGTGAACCCCCTTGCGATATTAGGAATATTCTCAATGTTAGTTCCTCTCAGCATATTCATGGGGGCNTTAATGTTAGCAGTTTCTGTTTACTCAAAAAATCCAAAAGAAGCAGGACTTTTATTAGGAAATCTAATGATTTTCTTTTTTGCACCTGCATATCTTCCATTAATTAATCCTGGATTAGAAATAGACCTTGTAGGTTCATTAATNCCATGTTTNAGCTTGGCATTGCACACAAACGCCTTGATATCAGATAATCTTGATCCATTCTTGTTCAGTGTGACAATATTTTCAACCATTGTTTANTCGCTAATCTCGATATACGTAACTTATATAATGTTTGACGATGANAAAGTTATATTTAGAACATGATGAAGGTAATTGANACTCCTATTTCACCTTTTTTACAAAATGCACCAATAGCATTTTGCGAAAAATCAATGGAATCAATATTTTTTGATCCAGGTGATGAGATTGAGAAGTTATTAAATACATCTCTTCAACACAAGTTAAAACCAAAATATATTTGTTTAACACATGGACANATAGATCATGCAGGGTCAGCNCTTGAACTANCACNAGAACTTAAATTGCCNATTATTGGNCCTCATATAAATGACAAATTTTTATTAGATTCCCTTGAGATCCAAGGAAATATGTANGGTATAAAAGGCACGCCANTAATTCCCGATAAGTGGTTAAATGACAATGAAGTAGTACAAATCGGAGATGAATTNTTACGTGTTTCGCACTGTCCTGGACATACACCTGGACANGTTATTTTCATTAATGATAAATCTAAAAAGATTATTGCTGGGGATGTAATATTTCAGGGTTCTATTGGTAGAACTGACTTACCNTTAGGCAATCATACAGATTTAATAAATTCGATTATTAATAATGTTTTAACCTTAGATGATGATTTTCAAATNTACAGTGGTCACGGGAATGTTACGAATATAGGGCATGAAAGAGCTACTAANCCATTCTTGGTTAATGCTCAATAGTAATTCAAAACTTATCATGGAAAGAGTGATTGAGCTNTCTGAAATAAATTTAAAAAATGGAAAAATACCGATTGCTGCAGTGATAGTTGATAAGAAAAATTATGAAATTATTTCTGAAAGTCAAAATGAGGATTCTCCNATAGGTCACGCTGAATTNTTAGCAATAACTAAAGCACTAAAAAAACTTAATACAAATAGACTTGATTCTACCCATCTATTTGTAACNATAGAACCTTGTCCGATGTGTGCATATGCTATANCNAAATGTCATATAAANCGATTATATTTTGGCTCTGAAGATGAAAANGGTGGAGGGGTAATTAATGGACCAAGAATATTTGAAAGCCNTAATTTAAAAANAATTGATTATGTATCCCATTGNTANCATGAAAAAACNACCCAATTAATGCAAAGCTTTTTNCAACTTAAAAGAAATCAACAGCTATAATAATNGCATGTCAAATTTTGATTTAATTCTTAAAAATGGAACTGTTTTTTTTAAATCTAAAAGAGAAATAACTGATGTGGGTGTTAAAGATGGCAAAATTGTTGAGTTTGGANATTTAACAAAAGCAAATGAAACAATCGACTGTTCAAATTTGTTTATATTCCCTGGTCTTATTGATACTCAATGTCATTTCAGAGAGCCTGGTGGNGAACACAAAGAAACATTAGAGACTGGAACAAAATCAGCTGCTTTAGGTGGAATAGTAGGTATCTTTGAAATGCCCAATACTAATCCACTCACCGTGACNCCTGAGGCAATGAAATTTAAATTACANAGGGCAAGTTCAACCTCNTATGTTGACTATGCTTTTTATTTTGGNGGTACAGCAGAGAATTCAGAGAACCTTAATGAGTGGGAAAATCTAGCTGGTGTCTGTGGCATAAAAATTTTTATGGGCTCTAGTAATGGCAATCTTTTATCATCAACCGATGAAGAGATCGATAAAATCTTGGCAAATGGAAAAAGAGTTGTAGCAGTACATGCNGAAGANGAGGAGATGATGAACGCAAACAAGATCTCTATTCTTGGTGATAGTCATGATGTTGCNATGCACCATGTGTGGAGAAGCGAGGAAAGTTGTTTTAATGCATCCAAAAGAGTTGTTTCGATAGCTAAAAAATATAATAGAAGAATTCATATTCTTCACTTAACAACATCACAAGAAATGGACTTTCTAAAACAACACAAAGATATTGTGAGTTTGGAGGTATTGCCTAATCATTTAACATTGAGTGCTCCAGAATGTTATGAAAGACTAGGNACACTNGCNCAGCAAAATCCTCCNATNAGANAAAAACATCATCAAGATGCTNTNTGGAAAGCNGTNANTGATGGAACAATNGATATNTTAGGNTCNGATCATGCTCCNCATACCNTNGAAGAAAAGGGTGGCATTTATCCAGATACACCTAGTGGNACNCCAGGNGTTCAAACNATGTTNCCAATNATGNTAAATCANGTNNCNGANGGAAANCTTTCNTATGANANNGTNNTNGATNTNTTNGCTTATGGTCCACTNAGAATNCATANAATTAAAAATAAATGTGAAATTAAAGTTGGAAATGATGCTGATTTTACTATCGTNGATCCTAACAAAACACATACTATTACTAATAACGAACAAGCTTCAAAATCAGGATGGACCCCATACGATAATAAAAAAGTAAAAGGTTTTCCCGTAATGACAATTATTAGAGCTAATAAAGTAATGCAAGATGGTGAGCTTTTATCTCATCATTCTGGTGAAGAAATTGAATTTGATATAAGTTAAACTCACGGCACTGGATCATGTCCTGAATCACCCCAAGGATGACATTTAGAAATTCTTTTAATGCTTAACCAAAAGCCTTTTATGGGTCCATATTTATTGATTGCTTCGATGGCATAATTAGAACATGTTGGTGTGAATCTACAGCTAGGTCCTATTAGGGGCGATAACAGTATTTGGTAAAGCTTAATAGGTAAAATTAATAAATAATTAAGAATTTTTAGCATTCGAACTATGGTATTTGAATTTCTTCTACTAAAGATTTAACAAAAGTATCTAAATTTTTAACTTCTGTTTTTTCACTGCCTAATCTACGGACAGAAACAGTTTTGTCATTAACCTCTTTTTTACCAAGAGCAAGAATTATTGAACATTTAGATTTGCTATGTTCACGTACTTTATAACTTATTTGCTCATTACGTTTGTCAACTTCTGATCTTATATTTAGGGATCTTAATTGTGCATGAATCTCATCAGCATAATCATTAGCATCATCTGTAATTGTAGCGAGAATGACCTGAGTCGGTGCTAACCAAATTGGAAGATTACCACCATAACTTTCTACCAAAATACCAATAAAACGTTCAAATGAGCCTAAAACAGCTCTGTGCAATAATACTGGATTATATTTATTACCATCCTCACCAACATACGTAGAATCTAGACGACCTGGTAAATTAAAATCAGCTTGCAAAGTTCCACATTGCCAATTTCTTCCAATTGCATCTGTGAGTACAAAATCCAGTTTAGGTCCGTAAAATGCTCCATCTCCTTCATCAATCTCATAATCTAGACCAAGCTTGTCTATAGCATTTTTTAATGCTGATTCAGATTGATCCCAAATTTCATCAGATCCAACTCTTTTGACAGGTCTAGTTGAAAGTTTAATTTTAAATTTATCAAAGCCAAGATCTTTATATACATCAGAGAGTAATTCAATAAACAGTTTTGTTTCATTTTCAATCTGATCCTCTGTACAAAATATATGTGCATCATCTTGAACGAATCCCCTTACTCTCATAAGCCCATGAAGAGTGCCAGATGGTTCATATCTATGGCAAGAGCCAAATTCAGAGATTCTATAGGGTAAATCACGATAGGATTTGATATTTTTATTGAAGATTTGAACATGACATGGACAATTCATAGGTTTAAGAGCATTGACTCTTTTTTCATTTGCATGTTCCTCATCAATTTCAGTAATAAACATATTTTCTCTATACTTGTCCCAATGTCCTGATTTTTCCCATAAAGTTCTATCAACTACTAAAGGAGTGCTTACTTCTTTATAGCTTGCCTTAGAAAGTTTTTTTCTCATGAAAGCCTTTAATTGTGTATATATAGTCCAACCAGCTGGATGCCAGAATACCATTCCAGGAGCATCATCTTGAAAATGGAATAAGTTCATTTCTTTACCAATTTTTCGATGATCTCTTTTTTCTGCTTCCTCTTGTTGAGTTAAATAGTGGTCTAATTCTTTTTGAGTCCTCCATGCTGTGCCATAAATGCGTGTTAGCATTTGGTTGTCAGCATCACCTTTCCAATAAGCACCTGATATTTTTGTAAGTTTAAACTCGCCTATATGATCTAAAGAGGGAAGGTGAGGGCCTCTGCAAAGATCAATAAAGCCTGAATTGGTTTGTTCATAGATTTGAAAGTCCCTTACTTGTTCAGATTCGTTAATTATTTCAGCTTTGAAGTGTTCATCCATCTCTTTAAATTTTGAGATTGCATCCTTCTTTGAATGAAGAGTTTTATTAATTTCACTTTTAGTTGATATTATTTTTCGCATTTCTTTTTCAATTTTAGGTAAATCATCTGAAGAAATTGGCTTTGAAAATAAAGTGTCGTAGTAAAAGCCGTTCTCAATGGTAGGTCCTATTGCTAATTTTGCATCAGGATAAAGATTCTTGATAGCTTGTGCTAACACCTGTGCTGTTAAAGTATGTCGCATAATCTCAAGGCCTTCTTCAGACTTAATGGTTATTATTGATACTGAAGCATTGTTCGGAAGGGCATCCTTTAAATCTTTCTGCTCTCCATTAATTGTTACTGCAACAGCATCCCTGGCTAACCCAGGGCCAATTGATTTAGCTAGATCAAAACCAGAACTGCCCATTGGCAGATCTTTTTGTGATCCATCGGGTAAGCTTATTTTTATATTTTCCATACTGTTTTACCATTAATGTCTTCTATGATAACGTTCATTTTAGTAAGTTTATCTCTAATTTCATCAGCCTGATCATAATTACCGTTTTTTCTTGCGATATCTCGTTCTTTAATTAATTTTTCAATTTCAGAAATTTTATTGTCATCTAACCTAACTTTATGTTTTGAACCTTCAAATATGTATTGAAATGTTTCTAATTCACTTTCAATATTATTCGATGGTGATTGAATAAGTTTTTGGATTGTTGCAATGGCTTTGGGTGTATTGAGATCATCTAATAAATCTTGAGCAATCAAAGTATCAACATTGAATTTTGGAGTTAAGTTTAAGTCTTTTGTAAACTTATTAATTTTTTTAGATACAGTTTTTGCTTGTTCTAGTAAAGTCTTATTCCAAGGTATTGGTTGACGGTAGTGAGTTGATAAAAGAGCGAGTCTAATTTGGTTTCCATCATAAACATCTAATAGATCTTCTAGGTAAACAACATTTCCAAGTGATTTAGACATTTTTTCATTATCTAAATTTAAAAATCCATTGTGAAACCAATATCTTGCAAAGTCTTGTGGTTCGCTGCTTCCATGATATGCGCAAGTTTGAGCTATTTCATTATCATGGTGTGGAAATTTAAGATCATTACCACCTCCATGTATATCAAATGGAATATTTAGCGTTAATTCAGACATTACTGAACATTCCAAATGCCATCCAGGTCTACCAAACCCCCAAGGTGATTCCCATCCTGGTTCTCCATTATTTGATGGTTTCCAAAGAGTGAAATCGTTTACATTTCTTTTATATGTTTCAAGGTTTACTCTTTCACCAGCTTTCTGCTCATCAAGATTTCTACCTGAAAGACATCCATAATTTTTAAACTTTGTTGTATCAAATAAAACATTTCCTTCATGTATGTAAGCATTATTAGAATCAATAAGTTTTTCTATATAATCAATCATTTCATTTATGTAATCTGTTGCGAATGGTTGTAAATCTGGTTTATTAATGCCTAATGATTCCAAATCTTCTAAATAAATATTGAAGTATTTGTTTGATATATCTTTAATAGACACTTTTTCTTCTTTAGCGGCTTCAATAATCTTGTCATCAATATCTGTTATATTGGAAACATAAGTAACTTTTGGATATATACCTTTTAAGACTTTAGCTAGTAAATCTGCACATATAAAAGCTCGAGCATTACCTATATGAATTCTGTTATATACAGTTGGACCACAGGAATAGTATTTAATATGATTTTGGTCAAGAGGCTCAAAGGATTCTTTTTGTTTGGTTAAACTATTGTAAATTTTAAGCATTTACTCCTCGTAGTAACTAGCAGCATTGCTTCCGTGCTCTGAAACTTCAACAGAAACAACATTTATATTTTCGCTCATTAGGTGTTCAGCAACAAATTTATATGTTATTTCTGCAAAAAATTCACAACTAATTTTTTCTAGCTCGTTAACTTTTGCAGCCCTATCATTCAATTTAAGTATAGATTTTTTTTCAGGGTCATCTGACGCAACAAGTAAAGTATGATCAAAATTTTTATCTAACCATTTTTCTAGAAATGAAAAATCACCAAAGTTATAGACCCAATTATTTTTATCTAGGGTAGGGGACTCTAATGTAATCTTAAATCCTAAACTATAACCATGTAAATATTTACAATTTGATTTTGCATTCCATTGTCTAAATGAGCATGAGTAGCCTCTTTCATGGCCATATGTTTTTATAACTCTATACATATTCTTTTAACTTAATAAGTAAGTTTCCAAATGGTAGGCCATTAATATCTTCGATACTACCATCAACCATTGAAAATAGTTTATATCCATTTTTTTCAAACATATATGATCCACAAGATTTTAAGGGATTATCAAGTTTAACGTAATCAATAATTTCATCTTCTGTTAAAATTCTCATTTCCATATTTACTATGACGGTTTCAGAAAAAAGAACAGAATTATTCTGAGTAAAAACGTATGAACCAACAAGTTGATGTGTTTTGCCTGAAAGTTTTTTTAGATTATTTACGGCATTAGTAACAGTATTTGGCTTACTAAAAACCTCTCTATCTAGTAAGCATATTTGATCACAACCTAGAATGATATGATCTTTAAAATCGTTACTTAGGCTCAGGGATTTTTGAGTAGCAAGGTGTAAGTTCAATTTAATGGGATCATCGAAGAGTAATTTTTCTTCTTCTTCATTAATTTTGTGATTTCTTCTTATATAAGGATAGTCATATTTAGAGATAATTTCACTTCGGATTTTTGATGATGAACCCAATACTAAAGGATTTCTTTTCAATTATTTTTTGGTAGGTTTACAAAAGATAGAAATTCATTTCTAGTAACAGCATTATCTTTAAAGATACCTTTCATAGCGCTAGTAACTGTTGATGATTCAGGTTTATGAACTCCGCGTGTTGTCATGCATTGATGCCCTGCATCTATGACTACTGCCACACCTTTTGGATCTAAAACTTTTTGGATAGTATTTGCTATTTGCGATGTCATAGTCTCTTGTGTCTGCAGTCTTTTACCAAATACATCAACTATTCTTGCTAGCTTGCTGATTCCAACAACCCTTTTATTTGGTATATAGCCAATGTGTGCTCTTCCAAGTATCGGTACAATATGATGCTCACAATGTGATTCAAGCCTTATATCTTTGACTATAACCATTTCATCATAGCCCTCAACTTCCTCAAATGTTTTTCTTAAAATCTCCTCAGGGTCTTGATTGTAGCCTTCAAAGAACTCCTCATATGCCTTCGCAACCCTTTTAGGTGTTTCTATTAATCCCTCACGATCTGGATTATCTCCTGCCCACTCAATTAAGGTTCTTACAGCTTTTTCTACTTCTTCTCTTTTTGGTTTGCTCATAGGGTGTTTATTATAACTGTACAAATAGTTTATTTACTACCTATTTAAGGGGGATTTCTATGTATTCAAGAACATCCATCTTCTCATTTTTTAAAGAAACTTTAATTGACTCAGCAGATAACTCTATTAATCCATAGTTATTTTGAGTGTGCGTATTACCCAAAAGCAATTTATCTGACTCATATGAGTATGGAATTGATCTATTTAATGAAGATGCTGTAATTTCGACTAATTCATTCTGTCTATATATGCCGCCTCTATGTCTATCTCCCGATACTAATATAACTTGTGAATNTAGTTNATCTAACGCGGATAATAATTTNTCNCTTTCTAAGGGAAAATTTGCCCATTTTTCAAACCTGTGTNCTGTTGCTAGCACNTGAATTGAAGANCCCAATATCAATATNTCATGNGGTTTAATAATTTGTTTTNTAAACCAGAGCCATTGNTCTTCTCCTAATACAGTAGCTTCGNTTTCTTCATTAGCTAGATANATACCNTCCTTCTTNGTTAATTCACTTCTAAAGAATCGNGTGTCCAATCCAATAAAAAGAACTNTCAAGTTATNAATTTCNTTAATATCACTAAAATAGACTCCGTNTCTNAACATTCTTGGGTCACTAGCATCTATCCNCCAAAAATCTTTAAACATAGTTTGGGACTCGAACTTATACCTATAATTTGCTCCACCGTCATTNANACCATAATCATGGTCATCCCATATAGCATAAATNTCTACTTNTCTGANCCAATCTGGCATNTTTTTATTGAATCTTTGATATGCCATTTNTAGAAGCGTAAGTTCTCCGCTCGGNNTGTCNCCATAAACNTTNTCCCCTAGGAAAAAAAATGTATTTATATCNTCATTTTCAATGGNTTTCCAAGCTTTNGTAAAATAATTTTGATCATTGCANGATCCCANCCCTATTTTAAAAGTTTCTTGTTCTGANTTAATATCAGAATATAGGAAGATGCTTAAAANAANNAATAATCTTTTCATTTTCNANATATATTANCCTTGAATGGATGTAATAAGAAGGTTAACATTTCTATTCTGCGAGTGTAGCACAGTTGGTAGTGCGCAACCTTGCCAAGGTTGAGGTCACGGGTTCGAACCCCGTCACTCGCTCCATCTTTTTGCCGACTATCAANAAATATTATTTTCTTGTATATTATTTACTGGAGATACCTATGAAAAATATATTCTTTTTATCNNTTTTATTTTCTCTTTTAACATTAAGNCATGGAGCAAGCAAAGGNGACTTTGANGGTACTTGGAGACTTGTTGAATTTGCCTTAGATGAACAATACTCAGATGTGCCTAATCCNACACCTATAAAAATGTATATGAATGGACANTTNATATTAATTTATTATCTTGGTGATAACGTTGAATTTAATAAAGGNGAATACATTCTTGAAAATGGAACAGTTACTGAAACGATTACAATGAGNAGTATTGAAACTCTAATAGGCGAAAGCTATAAGTTCAAACCTAACTTTATGGGCGATAAAAATTCATTTTATAAAGAAATAGATTTTGTNGATTTTGTNCAATTTGAAAGATGGGAAAAAACAAAATGTGATGCTATAAAATGTGCAAAAATTAGAACTAGAAACAACTAGCTCTACTTATGGCGCCATTTAATACGATTAGATCTTTGTGACTGCTTTTTGCTTGCTTTTAAATTAAATAAAAAATAACTTGCTACAACNAAAANCGCCAAGATTAAAAATAAAAAATANTCCATTTACCTACTTCGTAATTTTGATAACAGCCGTAAGATCTCTAGATACAACCATATAAGAGTAACCATTAACGAAAATGCTCCGTACCATTCAAGATACTTTGGAGCATTATTTTCTGCACCTTGTTCAATGTAATCAAAATCAAGAACTAGATTTAATGNAGCAATACAAACTACTAACAAGGAAAAACCAATTCCGAATAGTCCATTAGAGTGTATAAAACCAATTGAAGCACCNAAAAACATCATAATAAAATTAACTAGGTACAAAGCAAATATGGCAAATGTTCCNGCAAANACCATTAACATGAAATTTTTATCTGGNTTTATNATTCCGGTTTTATATGCNAAAAGTAATCCAAACATTGTTGCAAAAGTTAAAGTTACAGCTTGTATGGTAATGCCACCAAATTGAGNTTCATACATTGCAGAAATTCCACCCAAAGCAAAACCCTTAGATAATGCATATANAGGTGCAGTTATTGGNGCCCATGTTTTCTTAAATATTGTTATTAAAGCAAAAACTAAACCTATNAATGAGCCNCCAATCGTAAGTCCAGTAATTGATGATGAGCCAAAAGAAAAGTACTGATTCCAAGTATAAGCAGCAGAAATAAGAACAAGTATAAGACTGATACCNACNTTATTCACTGTTCCTTGTAAAGTCATCTTTGGAACACTGCCATCTATTATTNTTTCGTCAAATGTTTNTGANGTAAACATTGGGTTNCCNGATCTNCCAAATGTTTTAAGCGCTTGTCTTGAATTCATANTTTAATTATATAGTTCATCTGTTTAGTTTAAAATAATCATATGGTCACAATTNAAGATATTANAGATTCTTATAANAGAATCAACTCATATATATANGAAACACCTGTTTATTCAATTAATCAGCTCAATCGTNATCTAAATGCTTCAATATTTCTTAAAAATGAAGCAGAACAATTAACAGGATCATTNAAGATAAGAGGAGCNTTGTCAGCANTAAGTGNCCTTAAAGATGANGGAGTAAANGGTGTNGTTGCATTTTCTTCAGGTAATCATGCNCAAGGTGTATCAAAAGCTGCACAAATATTTGATATGNAATCCATTATTGTTATGCCAGANGATGCTCCTNCAAATAAAATTAAAAAAACTAAAGCCAACGGAGCCGAAATTNTTCNTTATAAAAGACATATTGAAAGCAGAGAGCAAATAGCTNAAAAGATNTCTNNAGANAGGGGATTTCCACTTGTTAAACCATTTGACAATGAAAAAGTNATAGCAGGACAGGGGACATTTGGANTAGAAGCTAGCCANTATTTTTTATCNAATGATCTGATTCCTAATATTGTNTTATCTTGCACTTCTGGTGGAGGTTTAGTTGCAGGAACAAGCATTGCAATTAAGAACTATTTTCCTNATGCTCGCATTTTTCCTGTTGAACCTGNTACATGTAATGACACACAAATATCATTAGANAATAAGAGNAGAACAAGACTAAAAACACATCAAAACACAATTTGTGATGCTCTAGAAGTAGAAATACCAGGTCAAATAACTTTTCCAATAAACTTATTAAATTGNGAGAAAGGTTTAGTAGTTTCAGATGAAGANGTGTGTTTTGCTATGAAATATCTATATGAGCATTTAAATATTATAAGTGAACCTAGCGGATGTGTTGGNNTAGCNGCAGTTTTATCTAATAAGATTGATGTAACTAATCAAGTTGTTTTGATTACAATNTCTGGTGGAAATGTTGANCAAAAGAATTTTNATGAATANATCAATTCTGTATAAATATTTTTACAAGTAAATAAANAAANNCACAAATAGCAANAACTATTAAAATAATCATTCCNAATGAATAGGTAATCTGCATAGTCTTATCGGTAACTTTCTTATTCATTGAACATNGANAATTGAANTGATTTATCCTCTTTGNGACTTTTAGTATAGTTTGATACAACTATATTCTTTGAATTTAAATATTTTCTTAACATTGGTCCAGATCCATGTATTAGAATAACTTCTNTAGCTTTTGTTTGCTCTATTGTTTTAATTAAATCATTCCAATCNGCATGNTCTGAAATTTGAAANCCNTCATCATATTCTGNATGTTTTCCTGTTATCCANCCACTACAAAAAGCAGTTCTATATGGAGNTAATTCTGCNAGTAATTTTGATTTTCTTGCTCCTGGTGGCATAACTANTATTCCATCTTTATATCCTTNTTTAGATGATATGGTTTTTGTTTCAAGNTGGCCAACNCCAAATTTTGAATATATTTTATTTATATTTCTNATTGNATTGTGAGCNAAAANTTCTATTTTATATCGTTTCTTTAAGGCATTAATTAACCTTTGTGATTTACCGAGTGAGTATCCNAATAATACNGAGTTAATNCTCCTTTTTTTGTTTGCTANATACCATTTNTAAATTTTTCCTATCTCTACATCGAATGGACCCCATTGGAANTTTGGATTAGCAAAAGTGGCNTCNGTGATGAATGTATCACATTCAACTGGATGAAAGGGTANACAGGTATTATCANGTTGTCTTTTATAGTCTCCAGTTACAACAACNCTCTTATTCTTATATTCAATCAATATCTGCGAGGAACCTAATACATGTCCTGCTGGATAAAAAATAACTGTAACGCCATTGAATTCTATTTTTTCNAAGTATTTTATTTTTTTAATTGAAAGGTGCTGNGANATTCTATGTTTCATTATTTCNGCTGTTTCAGGTGTACAGAAATAGTTTTCCATGCCAGGTCTTGCATGATCAGCATGGCCATGTGTTATNAATGCATTCTTACATTTCCTGTATGGGTCTATATAGAAATCCCCTGGTANGCAATATAAACCCTCAATTCTCTGTTCTATCATTTAGTTGTATTTTTTGAAATAAAAGTGTTTGCTAAATCAAATAAGTATTCCTTTCTTTCAAGCTTCATTTTATTAAGGGAATTTATCATTAATCCNAATCTAGGATTAGAAGAAAAGAATTTTTGATTATCATTTATGAATAGCCAATATAATCCATCAACAATGTCGCACCATGGTCCTTTTTTATAATCTGACATTCTTAATATGTAGCTAGATCCACAAATATAAGGTTTAGTAGAAAATATACCNCCATCTGCAAAAGTACCCATTCCATAGACATTTGGNACCATAACCCAATCAGATGAATCTATAAACATCTCCATAAACCAGTGATAAATATCGTTTGGATCAATTCTGCTCAAGTTCATTATATTAGCTAAAANCATCAGTCGATTTATATGGTGTGTATACCCANTTTCTGAAGATAAATGAATAGCATCATCAAGAGGAACTATTCCAGTTGTGCCGTCGTACCAAGAATTAGTCATCTTATTATCGTGATTCCAATAATTGGTTGTTTCCATTTGATCGGAGAAGTTTTGATATATACCATTTATAAATTCTCTCCAGCCAATAATCTGTCTTATGAAACCCTCTAAACTATTAATAGGTATATCATTATTTTGTGAGAAATTAATAGCTTGATNTATAACTTGTTTCGGAGTNATTAATCCTAGATTTAATGATGAACTTATNCCGCTATGTAGCATCAAATTTTCTTNTGATGAAATAGCNTCTTCGTATGGACCAAAATCCATAAATCTTTCAGTNAAGAANNTTTGTAACCAATCTTCAGCTTGTTTATTAGTGTAGGGAAATAGATTAGAAATTTGNCCTGGATGATCAGCAAACATTTCATCTATAAATANATTTATAAGTCTAGAGTCATCTCTATCTTTAATTACAGGTGGTTTTGGAACTACATAATTTTTAGGAAGTTTTTTTCTGTTATCNTCATCAAAACTCCATTTNCCTCCAATAGGGTCATTATTGTTCATAAGTATATTTAGCTCCTTGCGCCTTTTTTTATAATAATTTCCATGAAGAATCATTTTTTTTCCTTCGATATACTTCTTAAATGATTCCCTATCATCAAGAAACATAGGACTTTTAAGCATATTTAGATTCATTTTAATTTTAGCCATTGCGGCTATAAACTCATTCTCAAATTTTTTATCTGGAATCTCATAATATGAAAGTTGATTAATTTNCCTCTCTTTTAAAATGCTTNATAGTTTATCTANATAAGAAATTTTAAAGCTATTATTAAAATCNTAATAAATNACTTTNTAACCCTGTGATTCTAATTCATCTCGATAAGATCTCATTGCATGAAAGAAAAGGGAAATCTTTGACTTATGATGTTTTTCATATGAACAAAGACCATGATCTTCGCACATAAAAATTAACGAATCTTTGTCTAATATATTAGAGTTTATCGGAAATAATTGATTTCCAAGTATTAATGAAAGTTTATTCAATTTTGTTTAAAGACTTCGCCTTCTTTCATTACGAAAACGACATTTTTCATTACCGATGGGTCTTCTAAAGGATTGCCATCAATAGCTATTATATCTGCTATTTTNCCTACTTCTAATGAGCCNAGATCATCTTCTATTCTTAACAATTTTGCTGTTTCCATAGTTGCTGATTGAATTGCTTTCATCATAGGCATTCCATATTGAACCATATATACAAATTCTTTCCAATTAGTTCCATGTGCTTGAACTCCAACATCTGTTCCGAAAGCAATATTTACACCTCTATTGTAAGCTTTACCAAAAGTTCCACCTATTTGAGGGCCAACTGCTCTTGCTTTAGGTCGAACAATTTCTGGAAAGAACCCATCAATNAATGACATTTCTGCTACATATTCACCAGCAGAGATTGTAGGCACNAGATATGTTCCNTTTTNAATCATAAGATCCATTGCTTCATCATCCATATAGGTACCATGTTCAATAGAATCAACACCAGCACGAATAGCTCTTTTCATACCTTCTGCTCCATGAGCATGAACAGCCACCCAGAAACCATAGTCTTTTGCTGCTTGAACCACTGCATTAGCCTCTTCTTGAGTAAATTGTGGATTATCACCGGATTTAGCAAGACTCATTACCCCACCTGTTACAGTAATTTTAATCCCATCTGCACCGTCTTTNTATCGTTGTCTTACGCCTGCAAATACTTCATATGGTCCATTTACAACACCGCTTTCTGGATCAGGGTAGACATAATCACCAAACGCTCTTCCATTTGTAGGGTCTGCATGACCTCCAGTTGTAGCCAAACTTTTGCCTGCTGCAAAAATTCTTGGTCCAATAGCATCACCATTGGTAATTGCGTCTCTTAAAGAGATTGCGATAAATCCACTATCACCAACTTGACGAACAGTGGTAAAGCCNCCATCTAAAGTNATTCTTGCATGTTTAACTGCTGCTATAGCACTATANTCTTTTTCGACTTTTTCCGGTTTGTCTGCTTTAGAAGTATTTTGCTGACCAAAATGAACATGCATGTCCATTAACCCAGGCATCACCATATAATCTCTTAAATCAATATATTCATATCCATTTGAATTTTTAAAGCCTGAAGAAATTGATTTAATTCGACCNTCATCTCCAACAACAATAGATGCATTTTTTAAAACCCTGTCATTTATGCCATCAATATACTCAGAGACATGAATGAGTTTTTCACTAAAGGCTTGTGATGAAATTAAAAGAATTAGTAATAGTTTTTTCATAATTTTTTGTTANCTCCCNTATTAAACCATGTAAGTTAAAGCGCGTCAGTTAAAATTTTTAAAATTTTTTCCATTCCCTAGTGTTTAACACTATAATGTTCTTCTCTGCGACTGTGGTGTTAATGGCTAGCACAAAAGCCTTCCAAGCTTTTGGTACGAGTTCGAATCTCGTCAGTCGCTCCACACTACTGTTCCTCTATTAATGTTTTGTTGTTATTGATTGGATTATTAACAATATTGCTCACCTTATAAAAATTAATCCCAAAGTCACTAATGGTGTCATCAAGGAATCCATGCATTAACCAATCACTTAAATTATTATTTGAAACTAGTCCCGGTTGTCTTTCATGTATAACTGAATTCTTACCAATAGATTTTTGTGTCACTATTAAACAGCCACTTTCGTTAGATAGGCCCGCAAAATAACTGATATCTGTATAATGATAATAAGGGACTTTTTTGCCTTCAACATTTGCCCATTCATACCATCCTGAAAATGGAATTATGCATCTTTTAGCTTTTTTAAATGATGGTTTCAAGTTCATTGTTTCATATCTACAATTTATTAGATTCATATCAGTCTTCCATAATGGTGAGTAAGACCATGTTTTTAATTCACCATCAGAATCTAAAGTTTTAATAGGTATTTTTGTACCTGGAGTTATATTAAAATTGTCTTTAAAGCCGATACCGAATGGATCTCCAGTAATTACAAATCTTCCACACATAATCTAAATAATATACAATAAATTTATGTATAATTTTCAAAATCAAAATTCTACACAAACTTTAGAAGAAGGTTTACAAGAATTTTATTCAATTAATTCTAATTTTAAAAAATTATCTGAAAAGAAAGATAATCCATATGCTCGTGTATTCAAAGAACATGACTATACACATGTTTTATTTGGATTAGGCACATCAATAGAAGAAGAGTCCCTTTTAGATAGTTATGTAATTTGGGGGGCAAAATTTAACTGGCGGCTTTTATGGGGCTTTTATAGAGATCCAGAATACAAAGTAGTATTAGATGAAATAATAAGTAAATACGGTGGATGGGNATCAATTTTTAANATATACACATCTTTAATACCNTTAAAATTNAAGGTTTTCAGAAAATGTTTAAAGATGAAAAAAAGATGGANTTACCANAANATCTCTGATAATGATCTTAATAAGACANTAAAAGAATTAAGAGAAGANTATAATATCCAATTGCTTTCAGTAGATGAGATTCCTGTTGGCAGATATCTAAAATCAGCTTAATAGTTACTCATTTTCCAAATGAATTGTGCGNGTAGGAAAAGCAAAATCAGAACCATTCTCTTNAACAATCTTCATAATTTCNAGAATTAATTCTTCACGAGCTATACAAAAATCTTGCCATTTTGTGGATTTTGTAAAACAGTTTACCAGCATATCAATACTTGAATCATTNAAGTTTGTTACTCTGATAGTTGATTGAATTTCATCTGANTTAACTAAATTTTTATTNTTTTCAATATATGANTCTATTCCTTCTCTGATATTCATAATTGTTTCCGGNGATGTGCTGTATAANAAACCGACATGAAAGCGAATTCTTCTAAATGGCATTGCAGAAAAATTTATTATTTCAGAATCACTNAAAACAGAATTTGGNACATAAATTGGTGCTTTATCAAATCTCCTTATAAGNGTAGATCTAAAATCTATCTTTTCGACTTCGCCCTCAGCAACACCTTCAANATTTATCCAATCGCCTTGTTGAAACCTTTTCTCNCCAATTATAAGCAGNCCTCCAATAAGATTTTTNAAGAAATTTTGTGCACCTAANGCTAATGCTACTGAAAATAGACCNAGGCCTGCAATTATAGAGGCNGCATCAACTCCCCACAGCTCTAANACACTTACCAAACCNACNAGGTACGCAATAAATTTAAATGCTCTAAAAATCCATGCTCTTAGTGTGGGTGATAGNAATTTATATGCATCNCCNACAAAATCCCTAAGGGGATCCATTGCACTGGCNATAGACCAGAAAATTGCAATATAAAAATAGCTNTTTATTAGTAAATCTGCATAATTTTTATAAGAATCCTGAAGNGGAAGGTTNAATATTAATGTATAGAGTCCTATTCCAAGTGGTATTAAAGTGAGNGGTTTCTTTAAAACTCNAACAAGCTCATCATCATATTTNGATTTACTTGCAGCAGCNAATTTCATCAATGAGTTAAATATTAAAGTTCTAAAAATAACAATTGAAATCAGAGTTACAGATAGNATTATCAAACTNCTAAATAAGACTGAATCTGTGNTTAATGAATCAAACATTTTTATTTTNAAATCCCAATGGCTAAATAATCTTTNGATCTAGGATCGCTTACTCCTATAATTTTATTTTCCTCAATCATTATAGAAGAAGTTATNCCGTTACTATAGTCATAATTTGCTGGGCGACGGTAAAGTCTAAATCCTAATTTTTCTAGTTCATTCTGTAANGATAAATCCATATATTCATACATGAGAACATTAGGATTCCACTGATGATGATAACGATTAGCAGATACACTTTCTGATGCTGACATTTTAAAGTCATANTAATTNAGGATTATATGTAAAANAGCTGTNATTATACGAGATCCTCCTTGGGCGCCAGTTATNATGTATGGTTCTNTATCTTTTAGNACTATAGTTGGTGTCATTGANCTTAGGGGGCGTTTTAGAGGTTCTATTTTATTAGCTTCATTACCTAAAAGCTGAAAATAATTTTCAACTCCTGGTGATGATGAGAAATCATCCATCTCGTTGTTCATAAGAATTCCTGTTCCATCAATAACAACACCGGAACCAAATGCTGTATTGAGTGTAGTNGTATTNCTTACTGCGTTTCCAAATTGATCAATNACAGAATAATGTGTTGTATTTTCTTTAAATTTAAANTTTTCTGGAGCTAGGCTNTCTTTNGTACTTGAAGATTGAAANTTNANATTTTGTAATAGTTTTTTAGCCTTATCCTTGCTTAAAAATTCTTGAAATGGAACCTGATAGAAGTCGGAATCTCCCAAGTATACTGATCTNAAGGAATATGCTATTTGCATAACTTCACTTATTTTTAAAATATTTTGTGGTGACTGAGCTTCTAAATCTAGATCNATATTCTCAATTATGTTNAACATAAGTGCCAACATTANCCCTCCAGATGAAGCTGGGGGCATTGTAACTATCTCAAGTTCTTTATANTCAAAAANTATTGGATCTCGTANTTTTGCTTCATANGACAGTAANTCCTGTTGNGTAATAAGACCATCNTTAGCCAACATCGCTNTTTCGATNAATCTAGCAACTTCACCTNTATAAAAACCATCCATACCATTTTTNGCAATGAGTTTTAGTGTATTAGCAAGGTCTGTTTGAATTAATCGATCTCCNGCTCTTAAGGTCATTCCATGNTTAAAAAANATATCTTTNGTTGCTGCAAATTTTTTNAATTTNTTAATGTTATTTTCAAGAGCATGTTCAAGTGTTTCTGTAATAAGAAANCCATTTTCTGCTAAATCTATTGCTGGCTGAATTAGAAGTGGCCAATCCACAGAACCATATTTTNTGTGAGCAAGATANANNCCAGCTACAGTTCCAGGAGTNCCAGAGCTNAAATAGGATTCTAATGCTAATTCTTGATTATATTTATCATCAGTAATAAACATTNTNTCTGTTGATTTAAGTGGTGCTTGTTCCCTGTAATCAATAGATGTGCTTTGACCATTATTTTGGTGAATGACCATAAAGCCNCCNCCACCAATATTNCCNGCTTGGGGTANAACAACTGCNAGTGCAAAAGAAATTGCTACAGATGCATCTACAGCATTCCCTCCATTTCTNAGNACATTATTNCCTACTTCGGTTGCAAGAAAATGTCTTGTTACTACCATAGANCTATCAGCCTCTACAACTTTTCCTCGAATCGTTGTTTCAGATNNAATTATCTGTATTAGCAGAAAATATATAAAAANNACTCGNATCATAACAAGCTAAATTTCTCCGCATTGGATGACCATTTAATAGAATTAAGTTTATTAAAAGAAAATACATTCTCAGGNTCTANAACATGTTTATTGGGAATATCTAATCCTGAAAAATTTGCATAGTCATCAAANGATTTTGTTTTACCAATTCCATAAGGTGATTGAATTGTGCCTTCTACNATCTTATCAAGACGAGCTCTTCCAATTGCTTTTAGNTCTGTCCAATTTGTANGCCTATCAATATTTTCAGACTGATCCCAATGAAATGGTCTCTTAATNGNATTGTCAGGATTAACATAATAGTGATATAGCGGTGTATTAGGNGTATGAAAAACATTATATCCATTAGTAAATANTCTCCATGCNAAAGAATCCTCTTCNCCATCAAAATATAANAACGGGTCNTAAGGAACTTCATNTATNATTGACCCNGCTGCAAATATACAGCCTCCNGCAATTAAAAAACCNTTCTTAATATCTGAATCTCCACTAGGGATACCTTTTTTCATTGAAAAATAACCNTCTTTAAAGACATTATCTTTATCAATAACCATTACATGTGTGCTTTGGTCATCTTCCTGATACTTTTGAAATAATTGNTTATCTAAATCAATTATTTCAAAATTTCTTGGATAATTACTTATTACAGGTCTANGAAATTTTTTAGATATTTTTTTAAAATANTCNATAAAGTAAACATCCCAGTTAGGTTCAAAAATTGTATGNGAATCTACTTGAAAAAANTANTCCTCNCCCATGTATAGGCTTTGAGCTAATGATCTTGCCCATGCACAACCTCTAGCATCTTTAGCATCTAAAAATAAATATCTCATTTGGTGCTTGAACTCAAAATTGTNTAAATCTAATTTATTAGTATTNTGATCTACAATAGCNAATACAATATTGGATTTATTAGAAGCATTGTTATATGCAGATAATANNGTATTAGTAAGTAATGGATCNTTATAAGATGATATNGAAAGGAAAATNTTCATTTAATGTTTTGTAATAATATCGGTATTTTGAATCTTATCAATGTCAAATCCTTTTGTCTTTGAAATAACTGAAATTAGATCTTCTGATTTATTTCTAAATATTTCTTGAGAATCGAAATCAATTATATGCCAACTATTTCTACTAATTTCATAATCTAATTGCCCTGCATCCCACCCACANTAACCCAAGGCGAGTTTATAATTACAATTATTNTTNCCNNTTCCTATNTCCTTAAGAAAATCCAAACTTGATGTAAGACATAAACCNTTAACATTAGAAATTGATTCTTTCTGTAGTGCATCGTCATGCAAAATAAATAATTTTGTTATTTCTACTGGNCCTCCATTAAGNACAAAATTTGTTTTATCTTTATTTTTACAACCNATAGAAGAAAATATTTTTTTCTCNTTAATAGGAAGTGATTTNTTAATAACTATCCCCAANGCTCCATTTTTATTNTGCTCAAATATATAAATCAAGGAGTTAAAGAAAAAATCATCTTGTGACTTTTCTTGAAAAAATAAAAATTTATTGGCTAAGAAATTTTGTTCTTTCATAAAGTTAGTTTAAAGTTTTTATGAAATTTTGTAATCCGGTTATTTATGGCACAGAAAAAAATTACAACACTCCAAAANCTNAAAGTTGCTTTTGATGAGCTGAAAGCANTAAATCCATTATTAGAACTTGAAAGNAGAAATATTGATAATGTAGANTNTANTGTCTANAAAAATGCTCCTAAAACCTTTAGGGANTTNTATGATTTAATTCAACTTTTNCATGGGGACTTTCCATTCATTAANGAAAANAATNTTCAACAATCGTTTTCAGANATTATTCAACAATCAAAAAATTTAGCTTATTACCTNCATGAACAAGGTATAAAACCTGGCGATAGTGTTGGAATTTGTATGCAAAATTGTACNANTTGGATTATTGTATTTTTAGCAATTACTGGTCATGGNGCGACTTGTGTGCCATTCAATTCATGGTGGACTGCAAAGGAACTTGAATACGGTATAGAACATAGTGATGTNAAAACTCTCTTTGTAGATAAAAAACGCTACGAGAATGTTTNNAATCTCAACNTTAAAATTATCACNAATGAAAANANTGAAGGNGAGATATGNTTNAATGACACTTTANTCTCTAACCAATCTAGTTGGCCNATAGATAACTCCGATGAACTTGATACCTCTGTCTTATTNTATACATCTGGAAGTACGGGCTTACCAAAAGGNGTAATGTTATCTCATTTATCACTTATAAANTCTTTACTTGGTTTTTATACGCTAGGTGAACTTAGATCACACGTACATAATGANCAATTATTACAAGTAGANAATGCCAGTGTAATTATCAATGTTCCACTTTTTCATGTAACAGGACTAGTGACTCAATTTTTAATATCAATGCTAGCTAAAAGAAATATGATTTTAATGAGCAAATGGGATACNGAAGCAGCTTTNCANATNATTCAAAAATTTAAAGTAACCAACATNAGTGGNGTTCCNACCCAGAGTTGGGANATTTTGAATCATCCAAAAGTAGACGATTATGATCTATCTTCCCTNATAGATATAGGNGCAGGAGGGGCAGCAAGACCAGAGGACCAAGTTAAAGAACTTAATGATAAATTTAACATACCTNTAACATTTGGCTGGGGTATGACAGAAACATCAGCAATTGGAACTATNCATAGAGGNGATGATTACCTNACAAGGCCTAATAGCTGTGGTTTAAATGTTCCATATTTAACAGAACTNTCTGTTATCGATAATAATTGGAAATTCTTAAAAACAAATGANGTTGGGGAGATTGTTTTTAAATCNCCAACGAATATGACAGGATATTTAAANAATANTGATGANACTTTGAAAACAAAAAAAGATGGATGGCTTAAAACCGGTGATTTAGGATACATNGATGAGGATGGNTATCTATTTATAGTTGATAGGAAAAAGGCACTAATAATACGNGGGGGTGAAAATATATCGACTCTTGAAATTGAAAATTGTCTTGATAAACANAATGACATTCTNGANTCATGTGTTTGNGGTATTCCTAACGANAAGTTTGGTGAAATAGTAGGAGTTCTTATTTATTCTAATANTTCTATTGATGAGGAAAATGTAAAAAACTTTCTATCTAAATCATTAGCAAAATATAAAATCCCTGAAATTATNAANTTTACCAATAATCCATTGCCTAGAATAGCGTCTGAAAAAATAGATCGTGTTGGAATTAAGAATATACTTTCATCCTAATAATAATTGGTATAAATTATTTCAGTGAGCATTAAGATTTTTATTATTGAAGATGAACCAGACATCAGNGATACATTGGTTTATAACTTCGAGAAAGAGGGTTTTAANGTAAATTCNGATGGNTCAGGACTNAAAGGGCTANAAAAAATCCATTCGTTTAAGCCTGATATTCTTGTTTTGGATCTNATGCTTCCAGATATTTCTGGTCTGGAGATTTGTAAAANAATTAAAGCTGATGAGAGTCTTAAAAATCTTTCAATAATNATGCTAACTGCAAAAGGTGACGAGGTTGATAGAATTGTTGGTTTTGAGCTTGGTGCAGATGATTATGTAACAAAACCTTTCAGTATTCGTGAACTAATTCTAAGAGTGAAAGTTCTACAGAAAAAAAATGATACATCTACNCAATCTGANCGATTTATTGAAATTGGTTTAATCTCCATNGATTTAGATGCTCATTCAGTCTCGGTTGATGACAAACAAATAANTTTAACAGCCCTTGAATTTAGGCTTCTTAAACACCTTGTTCAAAGAAGAGGTAGAGTACAAACAAGAGATCAACTTTTAGGTGATGTCTGGGGCTATAGTTCAGAAGTAACTACNAGAACTGTTGATACACACATTAAAAGATTAAGAGAAAAACTNGGTGCTGNATGTAATTACGTACAAACTATNCGNGGTGTAGGTTACAGATTTAATATTTCAAACTAATGAAATTNAATTTCCCAGATGTAAGGGTTTCTNGAATTTTCTTTTTATCGCTAACAATACTATTATTCGCNATTACTCTTGTAAGNACAGTTTTTTCTTCATTTGTGTATAACAATTCAAGAATTCAATTAACAGAATCATTGTATCTCCAAGCCCAGTCAATAAATAAAATACTCCCATCTCTTAATTCTCAAAATATAGATTTTGATTCAATAGCAGATTCTTTAGCNGTTGAGGATACCAGAACTAATAAATTAAGAATTACATTAATAGANAGNGATTGGAATGTCATTGGTGATTCACAAGTTATAAAGAATGAACTNNAAGATGTTGAAAAACATTCTCCAGATAACAGAATTGAGATTTATAATGCTTTNAANANCGATTTTGGATCATCTACAAGAATAAGTGAGACTGTCAATAAAGAACTTATTTATGTTGCAATAATGCGANATAAAGAAAATCCAAGAGAAGGNATGATNAGGCTNTCTTTACCATTTGATATATATAGCTCATTCTTTAATTTTTTTGTTTATCCATTCGCTATAATATTAGTTTTAGTAATTGCTTCGTCAGTATTCATTAGTTCCAATGTTGAATCTACCTTTAGAAGTGAACTAAGTTTGCTATTTAAAAATACACAAAGAGCGCTTAAAGGAAAAAAGTTTAAAATTTCTAAGAGTTCTGATACCCAACTTAAATCCATTTCAAATGTTATNGAGGAGATGTCTCAAAGGTTATCAAATGAAATTGAACAAACNCTTGAACAAAGAACAAAATTTGGTTCTGTTTTGGATAGCATCAATCAAGGAATAATTATTTTTAANNCNAATTTAAAAGTNAGATTTGCAAATGACATTGCATTAGAAATATTTGGGAAGCATCAGTTTTTTTTAGGAGANAAAATTTCAACTAAAAAGTTATCAGTTTTAAATAAAATAATTAAGCAAGCTAAAAAAAATTCCANNGCTGAANCNGAATTTTCACTAACTATAAAAAATAAGGAAAAGCATTTTTTGTTATCTGCTTCAAATATGGACTCGACTAGTGAGTTAATATTATTGATAAACGATATAACATCATTAAAAAAATTGGANGATCGTAGAAAAAACTTAATATCTGATATCTCTCATGAGATAAAAACACCAATATCNGTAATTAAAGCAGGTTCAGAAACCCTTCAAAATGGAGCNATTAATGANCCNAAAATGGCAAATAAATTTTTAGAATCAATTAATTCAAATTCAGAGAGGTTGGCAGAGATGATTGATGATTTATTAGAACTNGAAAAAATTGAAGTNGGCCAAGTATTTCTTAAATACGAAAAAATTAAATTAAAGAGTGAAATNGATTTAATAATAGAAAGTATGAATTCATTAATANATGAGAAANCTTTAACGNTTAAAAATANAATTGATGAAAATCATATATTAATTTCAGATAAACAGTCATTCAGAGATATCTTAATTAATCTGCTAAATAATGCTGTTAAGTATTCAAAAAGNAATAGTNAAGTANTTCTATCTACCATGAATACNAANGATCATTTAACAGTTCAGATAAAAGATCATGGATTAGGTATCGAGAAAACAAATATTAAAAGAATTTTCGANAGATTTTACAGAACACCAAGTGCTAGGGCAAATACAANAGGTACTGGACTAGGNNTAGCATTAGTTAAACAATTAGTTAATAGAGTCAATGGAAAAGTATCTGTGCAATCNAAAATTGGCAAAGGATCAACTTTTTTTGTTAAATTTCCCCATAAAAAAGTAAAATAATTACCATGAATAGATCAGATTTAGTNCGTCTCTTTATTTTTTCATTTTTTCTGATCTTCATTTTGTACTTTTATTTNAACTCAGGACTGCTGTCATTCACTGAAACAAACATCACAAAAACATTGCCTGAAGCAAAAATAGTTGAGGAAAAATCAAGCAATATNATTTCTAATGATATATCTCAGGCTCAAAAATTAGATTTGGGTTTTGAGCTCGTTGGCATAAGAGGNAACAACCCATCTAGTACAATAATTATATTAGAGAGAGATAAATACCGNCTTATTGAACAGGGAGANTCGGTNAAAGGAAGAATACTTTTTTCNCATATTGATANCTCAAGAGCTTATTTTTTTGATGGACAAGACTACACATTCTTGGATATCATTGGAACTGATAGATCTTTTAACTCATCAAAAGTAAATAATTAGATAATCATATGAAAAGGATAATATTAATTCTCTTAGCCTCTCTGACTCTTACAGCNCAGAATCAAAATATTTTTTATAAAGATGCTGACATTAAAGNCTTTGCTCAGGATATAGCACTTTTAGCAGACAAAACCATTATTTTAGATCCTCGTGTTAAAGGTGTAATCTCTGTTTATTCTGATGATATTCTTGATAGTGATTCAATTTGGGAAATCTTTGTTACCACAATGGAAGTNCAGGGTTTTAATGTATTGAAAAACGGNAATATTTANAGTGTTGTNCCATCGCAAGAGGGNATNAAAAACTTTTCAGAAGAGGGTTCACTCAATGGCTCTATTGCTACAGANGTAGTTAAGCTCAGGTTTTCATCAGCAAANGATGTTGTAACAGCTATTAAACCNCTTGTAGGTGTCAGGTCCTATGTTGCAGCGNTAAAAAATGATGTTGAAATCATTATCTCTGACGATAAAGACAATGTACAAAGAATAAGTGAGGTAATTAGAAAGTTAGATTCTGAACTAGATACNGTCATTTCAGATTTTAGTTTAAAAAACCTNTCTTCGATTGAGGCATTNAGAATTTTAAATTCTTTAAAATCTGATCCAAATACAAGATTTGAAAAAATTGGTTTAGCAACTTTTCAAGGAGCTAATAAAATNATTTTTAGTGGTCCTCGAGAAATAGTAAATAAAGCTAAACTCCTTTTATCAAAGCTAGATCAGAACAACAGTACTTCTGAGAATACAAGAGTAATTTATTTAAATTATTCTAAAGCTGAGGATATTTTAAAAATCCTTTCTGATATATCCGGTTCGTTTAATCAAGANCAAAACGAAGACTATAAAACAGTGATTACTTCACATGAAGAAACAAACTCTATAATAATCAGATCTAATCCTCAAAAAATTAAAACACTAATTAATATTGTTTCTCAATTGGATATTAGAAGGCCCCANGTNTTAGTTGAAGCAATTATTGTTGAAATNTCAGAACTAAGTGCAAAAACGTTAGGGGTTGATACTGTCTTTTCTGGAAANTCACAGGATGAGCAACCAGTTGCANTTACNAGATTTCCTTCNACCACCTCACCAGACTTATTNGCACTTCTTGGCAGCATGGATGATANCTCAGATATTGCTACATCTGCAGCAGCAACTTCGTCACTTCTAAGNTCAANAGGNTTAGTAGCAGGAATTGGGGATATTACGAACGGGGATGATAATTTTGCATTATTGTTAAATCTTCTTAAAGCGGATCAAGATTCAGACATACTTTCGACGCCATCAGGTGTTGCACTTGATAATGAAGAAGCNACCCTTCTAGTAGGGCAAGTTATCCCAATTACAACTGGTGAATCACTTGGAGCAAATAATATTACTCCATTTAGAACTACATCTAGAGAGGAAATCGGAATTACCCTTGAATTTAAGCCTCAAATCAATGAAGAAGATTCTGTTGCNTTATCTATAAGAGTTGAAGTTTCCAGTATTGCTGGTGCACAATTGCCTAATTCCAGTGACCTAATTACTAATAAAAGTGAAATACAAAGTACAGTTTTAGCTGATGANAAAGAAATCATTGTTCTTGGAGGCCTTATTAAAGAGGAAGTGGAAGAATCTATAAATAAGGTNCCAATCCTTGGTGATATTCCNCTAATAGGGCAAATCTTTAGATCATCTGCTGAATCAGTCGACAAACGAAATTTAATGGTATTTTTNCGTCCAACCATCTTACGAGATGCAATCACAACTAAAGATTTGTCNGAAGAAAAATTTAATTTGATAAGAGCAAAACAGATTTTAGAGTCAGACTTTATCATTGANGNAGAAGATTAAAATGGAACTGCCTCTTTCTTATAGTTTCAGTAAACTAAATAAAGTGACCTTAACTAATATCAAAAATTCTTCAATATTACATGTATGTGGAGAACTACAACTGTCTTCGTTGTCTGAAATTCAAGATTTGTTTTTATCTGATGTNCAACGGAAAAATTANACTGANGATGANTTTCAAAATCTTTTGACTGAACTATATACAGAAAATAAGCAAGACTATGATATTGAAGAATTTAATAACTTAAATTTAGAAGATATTGCTAGCTCTATCTCTCCTTCAGAGGACCTTTTAGATGATAAAAATGAAGGACCAATTATAAAGCTAATTAATGCAACGATAACTAAAGCTATAAATTCAAGAGCATCCGATATCCATCTGGAACCATTTGAAAATAATTTNTGTATACGATTTCGTATTGATGGNGTANTNAGAGAAATACTGAAATATAAAAATAATATTTCACAGATGGTAATTAGTAGAATAAAAATAATGTCTAAGCTNGATATTTCTGAGAGAAGATTACCACAAGACGGCAGGATATCAATTTCAATAGGCCAGAGGAATATTGATTTAAGGGNATCAACTTTACCGTCATCATTTGGTGAAAGAGTAGTTCTTAGNATTCTTGAAAAAGATAATTCTGATATTGGNCTTAATGAATTAGGTTTTGATGTTGATACATTAAATCTAATTAGAAAGTCGCTAAATAAGACAGAGGGAATTNTTCTTGTGACAGGCCCTACAGGCTCAGGCAAAACAACAACTCTTTATGCAGGTTTAAAAGAGATATCCGATAGATCACAAAATATNTTAACAATTGAAGATCCGGTTGAATATGCGCTTGAAGGAGTAGGGCAGACCCAAGTTAATACAAGGACTGGACTTTCCTTTGCCAAGGGTCTTAGAGCAGTACTAAGGCAGGATCCAGACATTGTGATGGTAGGTGAGATCCGAGATAAGGANACAGCAGAGATTGCTACACAGGCAAGTTTAACAGGACATTTAGTTCTTTCGACTGTGCATACTAATTCAGCTGTAAGTGCAATAACAAGGTTGAGAGATATGGGCATAGAACCATATTTACTTTCATCAAGTCTAGTATTTGTTCTTTCACAAAGACTGGTTAGAAAGCTTTGTGATTCATGTAANGTNCCTGACACAGATAANGCGATGATAAAACAATATAAACTTAAAAATATCCCTTATAAAGCATGTGGATGCGCTAAATGCGATCATACTGGATATCTTGGAAGANTTAGCATTGGTGAATCAATTTCTATAGATAAAAAATTACGAGAACTAATTCATATGTCAGCATCTGAGAACGAAATAAGCGATTATGTCTATAACAAATCTAATAACATTTTTAAAAATGGTTTAGAAGTAATTGAGAACGGTGAAACATCATTCTCGGAGCTCCTAAGGGTATCACAAGGAGAATGAAAACATTTGAATATACAGCTTTTGATGCTACCGAAAAAAAAACTAAAGGAATTTTGTCTGCTGAGAATAGAAGAGAAGCACAAGATATTTTAGAGAAAAGAGAACTTACCCCAATAAAAATAAACCTTTCAAAAAAGAATCTTTCTGCACTTAAAATNAATTCTAGACAGCTATCAATATTAACAAAGCAAGTTTCATCACTACTTGCTGCAGGAACTCCATTAGAAAAAACCNTACAGATATTGTCACANCAAACATCAGACAATAAAACTACTGAATTAATATTATTAATACTAGAAGATATAAAGGGTGGTCAAACATTGAGCTATGCGCTGTCTAAATACCCACAAATTTTTAATGATATATATACNTCAGCTGTTTTAGCTGGTGAATCTTCTGCTTCTCTGCCAGATGTATTTTCAGATTTAAGCGACTATATNGATAGAGAAGAAAAAATTAAATCTCAAGTTACTAGTGCTCTCGTATATCCANTANTNCTGTTCACTGTCTCAATTATTGTCATATACTCCTTAATCTCTNTTGTTCTACCACAAGTTGTAAATCAATTCTTATCAACAAATGTTGAACTTCCACTATTAACAAAATCACTATTATTAGTTTCAGATGCTTTTCCAATTATTATTATTTCGTTATTAATATTTTTAATATCNCTAATAATTTTTTATAAGTCCTCGTTTATGCAAGAATCATATAAACTAAATCTGTCGCATTNAATTCTTAAATTTCCTCTTTTTGGTTCTCTAATTTTATATAGCCAAACAGCTAGATTTTGCTCCAGTATGCACCTTATGACTAAAGCAGGGCTAAATACTGTAGAAAGTCTCGAAATAGCCCAAGGATCCTTTTCTAGCAAAATATTAAAATTAGAATTAAAGAATGTTTTAAAAAAAGTTAGATCCGGCACNTCAATAAGTAATGCATTTGGACAATCTCAAATTTTTCCTACAATATTCATTCAGCTTTTAAGTTCTGGTGATGTTGGTAGTCAAATNTCGAAAATGTTTAAAAATATTCAAGACTTTCTCAATGAAGAAGTGGAAGTTAAACGAAATATTATGCTCACTTTACTTCAACCTTTGGTAATATTGTTCATGGGTGTATTTGTGATGTTAATAGTGCTNTCAATTATGTTGCCACTACTCCAAATGAATAACTTAATTTTCTCGCTATGAATAAATTAAAAAAAGGTTTTACTCTTCTTGAATTATTAATAGTAATAGTAATTCTTGGTCTACTGGTATCGCTTGTTTCAATCAATGTTTTGCCAGCCCTTAATCAAGCTTATCTTGAAAAAGCTAAAGCTGATATAGCTAGATTAGAACAGGCTCTTGTTATGTTTAAGATTAATGAGGGTGCTTACCCAAACCAATCTCAAGGATTAAAAAGCCTTAAAACCAATCCTGGGGATTTAAAGAATTCTCTTCTTTATCCTTCTGGTGGGTACATAAATCAATTGCCTAAAGACCCTTGGGGTAATGAATATCTTTACACCTTTCCAGCGCAAAACGGAAGCTACATAATAGTTTCATTAGGAGCAGATGGAGTTGTTGGAGGAGAGGGTGATAATAAAGACATATCAAACTTACCTGAATAAGGGCTTTACATTAATAGAGCTCTTGGTTGTCATTTCAATTATTTCAATTTCAGCTGGAACTTTTTATCTTTTATTTCAAACTCCGCCACAAAACGTTCCACTTTCNAATAAAGTTAAAACCTATATGGAACTTAGTATGTACACTGGTAATTCATATTATTTTAATAATAGTGGNATTTTTATCTCTGGAGATANATTTGACACTCTAATAGATGATCATGATATAAGGGGAATTGACTATGTCATTTCAAATGATGATGAAAAATTAAAGGTTTATTCTGATACAAGATTTATAAACATTTCACCAAGTTATGAAATTTCAATAAAAGAAATAATCTTAAATGATGGAACACNAATTATTCTATAAANTATNATNAAAAACGGATTTACATTAATTGAAGTTATTGTTTCACTGTTAATCATATCAGTAACTTTTATTTCTTTTTCATCTTTAATTGAACAAAATTTAAAATCTCAAGAAATCAAACGATTAAAAAATTTACAATCTCAGAAAAATATAGATTTACTCACAATATATACTGCAAACCCTACAGTTGGTGATAGTGAAGTTCTTNAGCTCTTTGTAAATTCTAAAGTAATGACAAAAAATGTTGGAAGAATTGGGACTTTTCANGAANTTGAAATTATNGTNACAACTGATAAAAATAAAATAATTGCAAAGATAATTAAATGAAATCGGCCTTCACAATAATAGAAATTTTNGTTGCGATGTTATCAGTGACTTTAATTTCTTTATTTTCATATCAATATCTTTCAAATACAGCATTAGTTAAAGNCCAAGTTGATCAANTAATTGAAAATGATGCAAAAATTCTTAATTCNTTAAATTTTTTAAGAATTGANCTAATGCAATCTGTNAATTTTTTAATGAAGGATATAAATGGGAGGCCNTTAAANNTAGCTTTCGCTGGAGATGGAGAGCGAAACCAAATTATGTTCGTATCTATGAATGGTNATAACTATCATGAAGACTATTCNAATTTAAGNCGAATTAAATATTTTGTTGAAGATGAGAAATTTATTAGAACTACCTCTCTTGCTAATCGTGAAGAGAAGATTCTTTCTTCAAATGTCTTATTAGAGGGTTTTGATAATCTATCAATTTCATTTTCNGATGATTTAATAAATTTTACTTCTCAATGGGGAAATGATGACATCAANAGNTTTCCNAAGTTTATCTTTATTGAATTCTCTATTAACAATGAGCTGTATAGCCATACAATGAGCACATTTAAATGAAAAANGGCTTTGTANTAATTTCAACATTGTCAATCGTGGCAATACTAAGTTTTTTGATATTAATCATTAACAAAACAGTTGTTCAAGATTCCNTAAAATCCTATATTTTTAATGAATCAATTCATAAAAGAATACAACTAATAAATTATGAAAAATTTCTAATNGAGACGTTACAAAATAATTCAAATCAACTTAGAAACTTATCTCTTGCTGAGCAGCAAATAAATNTCTTAATGAAAGAAAACTATGAAAATTTGAATGTAACTTTTACAGATCTAAACACATGTGTAAACTTAAATTCATCTGTTAAGAAATTTCGAGAGATACTTATCAGAGAAAATAAAAATAATATTGTGTTTCAAAGACTCTTCNAGTCTTTAGATATTGATGAATCATTTGCAAATTATTTTTATGACAAATTGGTTGATTTCATTGATTCAGATTCACTNCCAGAGAGACTTGGAGCAGAAGATTTATTTTATATCGCTGATGAAGATAGTAATTTTACATCTGACTCATATTTATTATCAACAACTCAACTAAAAGATCTAAAAGTTTTAGATGTAGCAACTTATAATCTNATTAAACCCCTGTTTTGTGCAATTCCAGAAAATTACAACAAATTTAATATNAATAGTTTAAATGAATCAAATTACCTTGCATTTAGTGCNATGTTTCCTGATATTNCTTTAAANGATTTTGAACAAATTATTCTNAANAAACCAATTACAGGATATATAAATTTAAGCCATTTTTTTGAATTAACGAATATNGATGAGGGTAAAATTATTCAAGAAAATATTATATTTAAACCTGAATATATTAGGATAAGTTATTTACTAAAGTTAGAGGGGTATGAATTTTCTATGCATAGCGTAATCAATTTAAAAGAGAGATCAAACAATTTAATCTCTAGGTCATTTGTTATATGAAATATTTNATTTTTATCGATAAAAAATTAAATGAAGGTTATTACTTTACCGGCTCTACGGAAAAAATTATAANTGTCGATTCATTGGATAAAAGTGNATCCTTATGTTTNGTAATTCCAAATGAAATGCTCAAACATTGTCACCATAAATCANCTCTTAAAAATAAACAGAATCTCTATGCTGCTATTCAAAATTTTGAAAATAAAAACTCTTTAANTCAAATGATTGATGAGGAGGTTCTCGAAACNAATNTAAAAGATAACTNTTATCTTATTCAACGCTCTCATCTTANTAANNTNAAGGAAAAAATNGGTTTTATGGGTGATNCAGCCCTTATAATTTCNGATGCATGTTTCTNTGCAACCCTATCATCTGAACCAATAAAAATTTTAGATAATGTCTATCTAATTGATAAAAATAAATGTTTAAAACTAAATATAAAATCTGCGANAGTTGCAAAAATTAAATTTAAAGAAGATTTAAAGCTGGANNCACCAAAAAATGAAATTAATCTTATAGCAAAAATTAGTTTTTTTAGCATAAAACAATTATTTCATTTTAGTAAAATAAAAAGATATGTAGTTNCGCTTGTCTCNGTGNTTCTACTTTTTAACTTGATTGGCATAATAAATTTAATTAATAACCAACTTAAAATAAAGAATATTGATAATAACATTAGNGAGTTATTTNCCTCTATTCTGCCCTTAGAAAGTCCGATCAANATTGATCAAACAATTCAAACNAAACTTCAAGAATATAATTTAAATAACAATANCTCACTAGATATTCTTCAGACATTATTTACAAACATCCCAGAGGAAACGCTCATNAATTTTNTTCAGTACGANTATGGACGTTCAAAAATTATTATTAATTGTACTTTTTNAAATGANATACAAGAAAGCGTCTTTATTAGAAATATGAAAATTAATGGAATTGAATTAAATATTNCTTTCAAAGATAAGAGAAATAANNTTGTAATTACNGAATTTGAATATGATATCTAAACTTTCAAANAGAGAAAAAATACTTGTTTTAATACTTGNAATTACGCTTGCGGCANTTCTCCTAGTCTATNTACAAAGTCTAATTCTAAACTCCATATCTACATCAAGGATAAATTTAAATAATGAGCTCAAAAAATATGAAATTACAAAACAAAATTTAGCAATAATTGAATCCAGAAAAGANTTAGCATCCACTGCAATGTCAGNAAATGAAATATTTACTTATTTAACTAACATTGGCTACTCTGTACTCCAGGATCAAGGNATCCTTTATGTAAATAATCTTTCCAATGTTTCATTACAAGAAATCGTTTTAATCCTTGATGCCCAACAAAANNANATTGATCAAATTAAAATTATACCTAAAGAAAATTACTTTCAGCTTGAGATAACAATTGAATAGAGTCTTACTATTTTTATCGTTGTTTTTTGTNTTATCCTTAACGACAATTTACCTCTTGCCTATAAGTGGGCTTATTTCTTATTTTGATAAAAATAACGATATTTCTTATAACTCAGCNNAGGGAAACGTAATTGCAGGAAAAATTAACTTANTGAAATATAAATCATTAATAATTGATGAAGTGTCATATTCAAACAACTTCTCCCTATCAGGAGTTAAATCTTCAATGAAACTTAATGGAGCTGTGCAGGGAGAGGGNATAATTAANTANAGATATGATAATAATTTTTTTGAAATTTCTGATTCAAATTTNAACTTCGTATTTAACAACAATATTATTGGAAAAATTNTAATGAATATAAANACTGTTTCAGAAATAAAAATTAACCATCTTTCATGTTTGTCAGGAAGNGCTATTGGGACAATTAAAAATCCNTTAAATGATGAATTGGTTGAAATAAATCTNGAATGTTTAAATGATCAAATTANTATCTACCAAACTTTGGNTCGAGATAAAATTAACCTTGGCCGTATTGAAACCAATNATACAAATGTAAAGCTAATATTAGCTCTTGATAATCTCATTCAAGATCTACCTTTTTATTTGAAGGACGAAATAGAACTTAAGTTATTTCGTTAATNATCTTTTTAAAAATTCCATTAGAAATTGACCAAAAAGAATTCTCGATTGTTTTTACATTCAATTTAGATGATATTTCTTGATAGAGCAGTGCTGCTACTGGTGCTATGTCAGCTCTGTCTTTTGGTAAACTATATCTTTCAACTAATTCAGTTTGACTAAAAGTTTTAAAGGTTGATACTATTTTGTCCAATTGGTNAGCTGGTATCGATTTTTCAATGCCAGAAACCTCAAATAAACTCCTNAAATTTCCTCCAAGACCATAGAGCACTTCAATATCATTGAATNTACTAAGCCATAGTNTCATTTTATCTATTTCTTCATCTNCCCATTGATCATCTGAATTCAANAGTCTTACNGCTCCAAGCTGAAATGATNTTGAANATTNNTTCTCACCNTCATTTATGAATATTTCNAGACTGCCACCACCTATATCNACCACAGCANATTTACTAACTTTTGTTTTAAAATTTGACAGTAATTTAGCTTCTTCCTCNCCACTAATAATNTTNANTTTTATTGAGTTATCTGCGAGGGCTTCAACAACTTCTAGTTTATTATNAGCATCTCTCACAGCAGATGTTGCTATGTAATGAGTATCTTTAATATTCTTTTGAGAAAATATTTTTTGATACCTATTNAGTAGCTCAATTAAAGCATNAATATTTANTTGGCTAATATATCCTTTGGTAAATACATCTGTTCCAAGTCTAAGTGGTTCTCTTACGTATTCTTCAATTTCAAAGGTTTCTTTATCAAANATTTTATACTTNATAGCGTTNGAACCTATATCGANTATCGCAATCTTCATTTAATCTGAGAATGGAGCAAGTATTTTAAATTGTTCATANGAAAGATTGTCAAATAATACNCCCTCTATATGACATGAATAGTTNCCTAAATCTTCAGCCCAATTTGGCGGTTCNAGTGATGTCTTTTTCAAATATTCCAAATTATTTAGTAAATATCTTAAGGCGCTNACTCTAGCAATCATTTTGTTATTAGCATTAATCACTANCCAAGGAGCATGTTGGGTTGATGTTATATCAAACATTTGATTTTTATANAGAGTAAAAATATCCCATTTGGTTACCATTAATTTATCTGATGCTGAAAGTTTCCAATATTTTAGTTTGCTATTTTTTCNNGCCTTAATCCTCATAGTTTGCTGATCTTTATCNATTGAAAAGTAAAATTTTATTATTTCAATGTTATTTTTTANTAAATNTNCCTCCCAATCATTAACNCTATTCATGAAGTCNTCATATTGAGGTTTTGTACAATAACCTAGNGTTGGTTCTGTTAGTGCTCTGGTATACCAAGATCGGTCAAAAAGAACAATNTGNCCTTCATTAGGTAAATGCTTTTCCCATCTTTCAAACCAATTCTTTCTCTCATTCTTTGAAGGTATTCCNANATGAACNTATTTAAAATTTGAGGGGATTAAATGTTCAGAGAAAAAATTAATAGTAGATGATTTTCCTGCTGTATCACGTCCCTCAAAGCATATAGCTATTTTTCTTTTATTTTGGATGACATCTTCTTGTAGTTTTAATAATTCCACCTGGAGATTGTATTTTTCTTTTCTATATTGACTTGGTGCCAACGAATTNTATTGTTCAAATTTATATTCAATNATACTCATGAAAGATGTCTAAAAAGGCGGTATAGTATAACTCAATAATCATCCTTATTTAAATGGCAATTGNAGAATTAACAATATTTGGTATTCCTTTAATCCTAATTTCAGCTGCAATGCTAGGCTTTTTTACTGCATATGGTGTTGGGGCAAATGATGTTGCAAATGCCATGGGAACATCTGTTGGCAGTAAAGTTTTAACTGTCTCCCAAGCTGTAATGATAGCCGCAGTATTTGAATTTCTTGGAGCTTTTTTAGCTGGNGGTGGTGTTACTCAAACAATACGAAAAGGTGTTATTGATCCAGAACTTTTCACAGGAAATCTAGACCTTCTNATATATGGAATGATNTCATCATTATTTGCTGCTGGTACTTGGTTNTTAGTTGCTAGCTTTAGGGGTTGGCCTGTTTCTACAACACANACTATTGTAGGCGCAATCGTTGGGTTCGGGGTTTACAGTTTAGGCTTTGATAGCGTNAATTGGAGTGTTGTATCNAATATTGCTCTTTCATGGATTACATCACCACTTTCTTCAGCGATTGTGGCNGCTTTTTTTTATTACNTCTGNAAAGAAATTCTAATGAAAAATGAAANTAAATATGAAATTCTGATAATNAATTTTTTTATATTTTTAGCTGGATTTGCAATATGCCTGATAACAGTCACCAAAGGGTTAAAAAACCTATTTAAACAGCAAGATCTATCTCTTACTTTTAATGATAGTATTCTTTATTCCGCTATCGGAGCTACAATNTTTACAATAATTTTTTATTTTTTCTCTAGATCAAGGTTTAAGGGAGGNGATGTAAATTCAGAGTCCCAATTTGCTTATCTTATGATATTTACTTCATGTGCAGTTGCTTTTGCACATGGCTCTAATGATGTAGCTAATGCAATAGGNCCNTTAGCCGCAATNTACCAAGCTACTAATCAATTACTGAACCAGCCATATGATTTAGAAACCCCAATATGGATACTGGTTCTCGGTGCATTAGGGATAGTGCTTGGTCTGGCAACTCTTGGATATAGAGTCATGAAAACCATAGGTGAGAAGATTGTTAAGTTAACACCAACAAAAGGATTCTCAGCCCAACTTGCAGCGGCCTTAACTGTGGTTGNCGCTAGCCAATTGGATATGCCTGTTTCAACAACGCATACACTGGTAGGGGCAGTTATAGGTATTGGTNTAGTGGAAGGAATTCAATCTGTAAATTTAAGATCTGTGGGTACAATAATTACTTCTTGGTTAATTACTTTACCTATTGGAGCCTTACTTTCNATTTTATTTCTTGAAATATTTGTAAATACATTCTCTTANTAAANAAACTTTGTCATNATTCTGTAACNTAANTGTTTNTGAATGTTTTANTNTNGACACGTAAAGTTTTNNTATTTGATNCATGATNANTTNATGNAANNNNTTAAAATTTTNTTATCTATACTATTTTTAACTTTATTAGCANACTCACAAGAGTCTTCCGANATCGTCACTGANGATGTAGAGGAACTTGTAGTGGTAGGTACAAAAGCAAGCCTTAAAAGTGCCATTGAAAAACAACGTGATTCTGACCAAGTTGTATCAATAGTCGATTCAGACNCTTTAGGTGAATTTCCGGATGAAACTGCAGCAGAAGCAGTACGNAGATTGTCTGGGGTTAATGTTGAAAATGATCAAGGGGAGGGANGGTATATTACCCTTCGTGGNATGTCAGGTGATTTAAATGCTGTCTCAATGAATGGCGCTATGGTNCCTGCACCAGANGGNGGNAGAAAAGTACTACTNGACGGCTTACCTACAGAATTACTAGATTCAATTGAAGTCTANAAGACATTAATTCCCTCNCAAGATTCGGAGGGAATTGGTGGAAGAATCGAATTNAAGACCAAAAAAGCTACNGATCTAGATAGTAGGCTTTTTAAAGTAAAATTTGATTCTCAATATAATGNGTTTGTTGATGATATNGACAGCCCAAAATACTCTCTTACATACGGTGAGAAACTATCTGAAAATTTNGGCCTTATTCTCGGATNTACCTATCAAAGCAAACATATTATCTCTAATAANAATGAAACTGGNTATGAACCTTGGGNAATTGCNGACAATGGAAACAAGTATCTGGCGAGAGACTGGGAATTAAGGTTTTATGATTTAACTCGAGAAAGAGANGGGCTAACAGTTGATTTGGATCTTGAAATTGATGATCAGTCTTCTATTTTCTTTAATTATCTAATGAACGAGTACACAGATGATGANTTGCGCCATAAAGANGAATATAGAGCCAGAAGCCTTGTTGAATCATCAGTAACGCCAACTTCTGCCTCATATCAAAGAATTACAACTGATAAAGAAACCCGAAAAAGAATTGAANTTAGACAAATAGAGACTAAAATTTTTGGTTTTGAAACNATAGAGGGCGATTACTCAATTAAGTTTCAAGTAAGCGAATCATTCGCAGAAGAAGATGATTCNAATAATGTTGATGCTAAATTCAGAGCAGANTGCAGGATTAGAAGTGGNGATGAAATCTGTGGAACTTATAGTTGGTCAAATCCTAAATTTATTAATTTAGTTCTTGCGCCTGCAGCTAGNAANTTAACANATCCATCTGAATTTGAATGGGACGAGTTTGAAATTGATTACGGAATTATTCAAGATTCAGAAGTAGCGTATAAGTTAGATTTTATGAATGAGAATATGGATTTTTATGGTAATCCGATGANACTAGAATTTGGTTTCAAACAAAGTAAACGAGTAAAGTCCAATAGTGAAGGAAATTATGATGCTTCAGGAGATGTGCCAGANGNATTATCAAATTATGCTCCTTATGCTCCTAATNATTATTGGTATTTNCCTCAACNATTATCGTTTTTTGCAAGTCCTGAATCAGTATTTGGNCTGCAAAGTGAGGTTCGACAGTTTGTTGAACTTGATTTANCCGATTNCTGGAAATCAAAAGAAGAAATTTTTGCTGCCTATATAATGGGTACAATTCGTTATCCAAATTCGGTATTGGTGGTTGGTGTAAGAAATGAAACAACAAACTTCGATACNAGCGGCTTTAANGATGGTGATTCATCAGAACCTTTAACCTTTTCAAATGGATATAATTTTTTCTCTCCAAGCTTTAACTATAAATATTTTCTTAATGACAATACTCAATTAAGGGCCTCATTTTACNGAGCATTATCTCGACCAGGATTCTCACAATCTGCTCCTATACCTGATATAAGTGAAGGTGTTAATGGTGAATACTCTGGTTCAATGGGCAACCCTGATTTAGAACCCTATAAAGCAAATAATTTGGATTTTAGTATTGAATACTATGGTAATGATTATCTTTTAACTGCTGGCTTGTTTTACAAAGATATACAAAATACTATTTATCCAAGAGTAATTGCCAATCAGGTTGTAGGTGGCATTTTATTCTCAGACCTAGAAACTTATTCAAATGCAGCAGACTCACAAATAGTGGGAGTAGAGTTGAATTTCTTTTCAGAATTAGATNATTATCTGCCAATACAAGGCTTCTTTATTGCAGCTAATGCAACATTTTCAGACGGTGAAAGTGATTTTGCTCCNGGNGGTGATAATGAACAAACATTTTCAATTCCGTTTAGAAAATTATCTGAACAGAATGCAAATTTTTCTCTTGGTTATGATCAAGGAAAAGTAGATGCGAGATTTGCTTTCAATTANAGATCTAGCTACTTAGATTATTTGGGTGATGAATCANAAGAATTATTTAATGATGATTTTGGTTATGGGTTCATGCGATTTACAGATGATTATTACTCAGTAGATTTGACTGCAAGATATAAATACACTGANAGATTATCANTCAAATTTGAAGGGAAAAACCTTGGNAATCAACCAGAGTTTTATTATTGGAATACTGCTGATAGACTATCCCAATATGATGAATATGGATCTTCTTTCTCATTGGGTTTCAGGTATACGTACTAACTTTAATCTATTTAAATTCTTAGGGTTTATATCGCTAGCTATTCTTATATCTGCGTGTACTCCCAATAANGAACTATTTACAGTAAATTATGTTGTGGAGACTGATCCAGTAAATACAGCAGATGATGCCGCAGATGATCCATGGATTGATACTTACAACGGGATAATTTGGGCTACAGACAAAGAAACAGGTTTCCATCAGTATAATCTTGACGGTGAGGAGATTGACTANAAACAAGTTGGAAAAGTAAATAATATNGATGGNAGAGTGACTGATGAATATTATTGTGTTGTAAATTCAAATCGAACTTTTCATACTCTCGACTATGCGTGTTTAAATTTGATTCTTAAGACTGAACACAGTGGAAGTTTAGTTGCAGGNATGAATGTATATGGNGTTTGTATGGGCATAATAAACGGCAAACCAATGGCAATCCTTACAGAAGANGANGGTGTCAGGATACAATACTGGAACCTCATTGAAGAAATTTTAGTCTCAACGTTTGATATTACTTCTGATGAAACTAATNTAAGNCCTTCAGGAAATGAAGCAGAGGGGTGTGTTTTTGATGATGAAAACAAAAGAATATTTATTTCGCGCGAAGGNAGTGATGGAATTNTAAAAGCATATAATGCTGAAACACTTGATTTCATTAGGGCTATTGATTCCAGATCTGGCTTNATAAATGGTGATCCTGAGGGTGTTACAATTTATAAGACCAATGAAAAAGAGGGCTTTATTATTCTTTCATCTCAAGGTGATAACACATTCAATATGTATGACAGACAAGCTCCCTTTCTGTATCAGGGNTCGTTTGAAATCGAAAATGTTGAAGACACAGACGGAATTGATGTGACAAATCTTCAAATTGGAGATTATTCAGCAGGAATTTTAGTGGTTCAGGATGGCAGAAATTTNCCCTCCAATCAAAACTTTAAGATCATTGATATGGAGGAAGTGCTGAAAAAAAAAGNNCTGAATCCTGGCTCAATAAAGTAAAAAGATTNAGCATTAATAATCCTCTTTTAGCTCCATTTATTCTTACTATTTTAGGTTTCTTAGAATCGTTTGTTATTTCAGGAGTAATATTTCCAAGCCTGTTCCTTTATCTGCTAGCAGTNTTTTTATATGTTGAACAGATATCCTCGTTATGGTTGTTAACATTGTTTGCTTATACTGGTTCTTTTGCAGGNGATCAATCAAGTTATTTGATGGGGCGCTTATTTGGGACAAAGATTTTAAANTGGAAATTTTTTAAAAAACGTTCAAAACAGGTTCAAAAAACTAAAGCTTGGTTTGATAAATATGAATTTGGTGCAATTCTTTTAGGCCGTATGACTCCAAGCATTAGACCATTTGCTCCATTTTTTGTTGGAACNTTTAAGTTAGATTATAAAAAGTTCTTAGTCTTTGATTTACTTGCATGTTCAATATGGGCTTTAGGCCTTGTTCTATTAGTTGTATTATGGGATTCAATAGGTAGTTTATTTTAATGTTACAGATAATATCGCTTGTTCTGCTAATAGGTTTAGGGATAATGCTCGTTAGTATGTATTTTAAGAGAAAAGATAATAATGTCGTCAGAGATTTCTTTGTAAAATTCTTAGCAATTGTTTTAACACTAGGAACCATATATTTATTTATAAGAGTNCTGAGGTATCTGATTTAGTGTCTGATTCGTTATTTACAAAAATTTTAAATAAAGAAATTCCAGGAAAGATTGTTTATGAAGACAAAATTTGTTTTTGCATTGAGGATATTAATCCTCAAGCACCAGTACATCTATTAATAATTCCNAAAAAAGAAATAGCCAAAGTTTCAGATGCATCAGACAATGATACCAACACNCTTGGACACCTATTGATGGTNTCAAAAGAAATTGCTCAAANTTTTAATCTAAATAACAACTATAGATTAATAATTAATAATGGTGCTGAAGCAGGNCAAAGTGTCTTTCACTTACATATTCATTTNCTTGGTGGAAGAAGCTTAAGNTGGCCCCCAGGTTAATAGAGTGATGCNCCTATAAGAAGAACTAAAACAATTAAACCAATTAAACCAAAAAATATTACAATGTTTCTTAATACTGTTTTATCATCCATTAGATAATTTTATAGGNAATCTACTCATGCGTATAGAGCCATACAATGATTCAGAGACAAAAGAGGTCCTTTTACGACTTTTAAATAATGAAGAATTTATNAGTTTTGTNAAAACAAACTTAAGTCCTAACAGGTCNANGTTTCTATCATTACCAGGCTCAACATTTCTTACTCTTCAGTTATTTAAATCNAAAGTTAGAAAAATNAATACCATTGATGAATTNCAAACACAAGTTAAAAAAGTCTTAGAGTCAGTAATTAAACAAACCATTGACGATTTNACATTTAGTGGTCTTGAGAAACTTGATCCAAAAAAAGGCTATCTTTTTATTGGGAATCATCGGGATATAACCCTTGATAGTGCGCTTTGTAATCATGCAATTGTCTCTGAAGGATTCTCAACAACTTATAANGCAATAGGAGATAACCTCGTAAATATAGATTGGATGGGAGATCTATTGAGACTGAANAAGAGTTTTATNATTTCAAGATCTGGCANTACAAAAAAAGAAATTTATAACAACCTTNTGGGCGCATCNAANTATATATTTCAATTGTTATCAACAAAAAATCTAGTTTGGATAGCTCAAAGACAAGGAAGATCGAAAGATGGTATTGATAAAACCGATCCTGCTGTTCTCAAAATGATTCACATGCAACAAAGAAAAAATTTTGATTTCGAAGATTTTACAGAAAATATTAATATAGTTCCTTGCTCAATATCGTATGAATTTGATCCACTGGATAAAGAAAAGGCTAAAACTCTAATCAATTCAAATATTCAAAAAACACCTGATGAAGACGTCAAACACATCTTTAAGGGAATCACAGAAAAGAAAGGGTTTGTACACCTAAACTTTTGCCCACAAATAAAAGGAAAATTTTCACCAGAGGAATTAGCTANAAAAATAGACACTTCTATTCATTCAAATTTTCAGTTATGGGATAGCAACTATTATTGCTANTACATGCTGGCGGGAAATTCTAAAAAGGCAAATGAGTTTACACGAGGAAAAAAATATTTTGATGANTTATCATCNGCAATGACTAATAAAGAACTTGAATATATAATGTTACAGTACGCTAACCCTNTAAAACTAAAGGAAAAAAATTATGAGTGATGATCAATTTTATAAGTCGAAAGAAGATAGAGAAAATTCTAATTCTGATGCAATTGTTGCTTTAGTTGTAATTGTTTGTTCGGTTGCAGCTGCAACATTTTTTGTAAGTTCATTATGAATTTAAATATAGAAAATCTTTTTTCTGTTAAAGATAAGGTTGGTATTGTTTCTGGTGGATCAAGAGGGATAGGTGAAATGATTGCATCAGGTTTCTTATCAAATGGTGCAAAAGTCTANATTACAGCTAGAAAAGAAGATGCTCTTATATCAAAAGCAAAGGAATTAACTAAAAAATTTAANATAGAGTGTGTTCCATTTTCTGTTGATCTATCATCGCTTGATGGAATTAAAAAACTAAAAGTTTTCATANAAGAAAGGGAACCANATGGAATAGATTTTTTAATTAACAATGCAGGTGCAGCATGGGGTGNACCTTTTGATCAATTCCCTGAAAATGGTTGGGATAAAGTAATTGATATAAATCTNAAATCACCATTTTTTATGTCGCAAGAATTTGCAAGCCTTTTGGAGAAAAAANGCACTCAAAACGACCCATCAAGAATTATAAATATNGCCTCGATTGATGGATTGCATGTTCCTNTAATGGAGACATTTTCTTANACAGCATCTAAATCTGGAATAATTCATTTAACTAAACATTTAGCTAAAACCTTAGTTTCTAGAAATATTATTGTTAACGCTATTGCNCCAGGACCCTTTGACAGTCATATGTTAGGAAAAGCTGTTAATTTTGACTATTCATTTATAGCTGAAAGCGTTCCAAGAAAAAGAATTGGCACACCTGANGATATTGCAGGCCTTTGTATTTATTTTTGTTCCCGTGCGGGATCNTACACTGTTGGTGANACTGTTACCTGTGACGGTGGATTAGTAAAGACACTTTAGCTTGAAAGAAAATGTTCTGCATCTAATGCAGCCATNCATCCAAACCCAGCACTAGTAATAGCTTGTCTNTACGTATAGTCTGCAACATCTCCAGCAGCAAAAACGCCTGGTACTGATGTAGCTGTTGAACCAGAGTCAAACCCACTTTTGGTTTTTATATAGCCATTATTCATATCTAAGTGNCCCTCAAATATATCNGTATTTGGTTTATGTCCTATCGCAATAAAAACACCAGAAATATTNAGCTCGTTAAGAGATTTATTTTTATTCTTTACAATTATGGATTCTACAACTTCACTTCCTTTAACCTCTTCAAGNGTAGAATCTAAAACTAGCTCAATTTTTTGTTCATTAACTTTTTTATACAAGCGGTCTTGAAGAATTTTTTCAGCTCTAAAAGTATCTCTCCTNTGTACTAAGAAAACTTTAGAGCAAATATTGCTNAGATAAAGGGNTTCTTCAACAGCCGTGTTNCCNCCACCAATTACTGCAACTTCTTGGTCTTTATAAAAAAAACCATCGCAGGTAGCACANGCACTGACACCTCTACCCAAAAATTTTTTTTCTGATTCTAATCCTAAATATTTTGCTGAAGCTCCGGTAGCAATTACTAGAGATTCTGATTCNTATTTTTCTTGTTCCCCAATCAATATTAATTTTTTTGTCGTAAAATCAACTGATTTAATATAATCATTAATAATATTAACCTTATACTTCTCNGCATGCCTCTTCATCCGTTCCATTAGATCTGGNCCTTGAAGATCGTCACTATCGCCNGGCCAATTCTCAACTTCAGTAGTTGTNGTAAGCTGACCGCCTACCTCNAGGCCAGTAATTAATGTAGGGCTTAAATTAGCTCTTGCAGCGTATATAGACGCTGTATATCCTGCTGGGCCTGAGCCTAAGATGATTAATTTTTCAGTCATATTATTATCCAAAAATAGGAGTAGTTAGTGTTTTTAGTTACAATATCTTACCATGGCATTACGTGGAGTTTATAGAGAGTTTTCAGGTTTTACACTCATAATTATATCTTCCTTTCTATTTTGGAGTCTTTATCAATACCTTCAACTAAATATTGAGCAGACGCTAAGTTTTGGTTCTTTATTATCCAAATTATTTTTAGATTCACTTGGTCTTGGTTCNTTCTACTTTTTTTTANTAGTTTTTTCTTTAGGGGTANCAATTCTGNTCTTTCCAAAAGATGCAAATTTTTTAAAGATTCTTTCGANTACAAATAGATTTATCCTATTGCTCCTTTCGGTTTTTCCATTTTGTTTATTTCTTTCTACAACTGATTTTTTGGATAATTTTAAAGGAGAATCCATTAATAATGTATACGGTGGATTAGTAGGATCAAACCTAGCAGCAATTTTTGAAGGTCTAATGCCTAAGTTATGGGCATCTATCGCTTCTGGATTTTCNTTCATATTGATAGCCTTTTTATCTGGGGTAGGGCTCTTCACGACTCGTAGAGTTAATANNAACCCTCCTAAAGATGTGATAAAGGCTGAAAAGCCAAATTTAAAAACCGTTAAAAAAGTAGACAAAATAANCACANAAACAAAAAAAATAAAAGAAAAAGTTGANGANGCGCCANCACAAAAAGAATATGTAGATTTTCTTAGCTTNCTTGATCAAACCGTAGATGATTCAACAGANGTTNCGAAAGATTATTTNGACAATCTNTCTTTCAACCTGGAGGAAAANTTAAAAGAATTTGGAATAGAGGGTACTGTTCAGGATAAGTTGCCTGGTCCGGTNATTACGAGATTTGAACTCAATCTTGCTCCTGGAACTAAGGCTAGTCAGGTNACAAATATTGCNAACGATTTAGCCAGGTCACTTGCTGTTAATAGTGTTAGAGTGGTTGAAGTTATAGAAGGTAAATCTACTATAGGTGTTGAGATACCAAACCCTAAGAGAAAAACTGTCTCCTTATACTCAACACTAAGNGAACAAAATCTTGCTGAACAAAAACCGCTTGAATTTTGTATTGGAAAAGATATCTCAGGTAAAAGCTCAACTGTAGACCTACAACAATTACCNCACCTGCTGATTGCNGGGACTACTGGTTCAGGTAAATCAGTNGGAGTTAATACAATTCTTCTTAANCTTTTAAGAAAAAATCAAGCAACTGATTTAAAACTTTTACTTATTGATCCCAAGATGCTTGAGCTATCTGTCTACGATGATATACCTCATTTACTNACNCCTGTAATTACTGATATGCAAAAGGCTGCTAATGGNCTTAATTGGTGTGTTAAGGAGATGGATAAACGCTATAAATTAATGTCTATATTAGGAGTAAGGNGCCTGGAAGGTTATAACCAAAAAATATTAAACAAGTCCTCTCTAAATTCTGATATGGAGGCAAAGTTATTTGAAGTGGATAATGCTCCTCCAGAAAAATTACCATACATAGTTGTTGTTATTGATGAATTAGCAGATCTAATGATGGTAACAGGTAAAAAAGTTGAACAGCTTATTGCTAGATTAGCNCAGAAAGCNAGAGCNTCGGGAATACATCTNGTTGTAGCAACACAACGACCTTCAGTNGATGTNATAACTGGATTAATTAAAGCAAACATACCTTCACGAATCTCATTTTTAGTTTCATCTAAGGTTGATTCTAGAACCATACTTGATCAAGGTGGAGCAGAACAATTACTAGGTAAGGGTGATATGTTATTTGTTGAACCGGGAACATCAATACCCAAAAGAATACACTGTTCTTTTGTTTCTGATGATGAGGTCCAAAAAATTACTAAGCAAGTTCGTGAAAGCGGCACGCCAAACTACATTGAGGAAGTAACAAAATCAATNGAGATTCANGAAAAAANAAATGATGACGGTGATGATGANGAGCTTTATCAAGAAGCAGTTGAATTTGTAGTTGAGTCTAGAAGAGCATCAATATCATCCATTCAAAGAAAATTTAGAATTGGTTACAATCGTGCAGCCAGANTAATAGAGACAATGGAAGANAATGGCATAGTGTCGACAATGAACTCAAATGGTTCACGAGAAGTGCTATGAGGAANATCTNTTTAATTTTCTCTATNTCTTCGTTATTAATTAGTGAATCAATATTCCCTGTAACTTTCTCTTCAGANATAGAAGTAATAAAAAGTGGTGAATTAATTTCTCAATCAAAAATAATNAAAAATGAAAATAACTTTATCTATANAACCGACTACCCGTACTCACAATCTGTCTATATTGTGGATGACANCATATATATTCAGGATGACGATTTTAAACAAGTNAGCAAATCAGAAAATCTAAACATAATCCCAATCATGTCAATATTCAAAGGTGAATACGATTTTGAATCATATGAATGTAATGGTTCNATTTGCTTCTTGAATATAACGCCAATCGATGGTGTTAGTTCTCTTGTGATCGTTAAANATCAGGNTCAAATTAAGGAAGTCTCTTATTTTTCATTAGATTATCAATCCTATAAATTAAAATTTAAGAATTTTCTAATGGAGACTGTTAAAATTAACTATACNCCNCCCGAGGGCTATGAATTTATTGAATATGATTGATTTAAAGGAAATTAAGAAAAATTTAGAAACGAGCATNAAAAAACTTAAGTCTAAGGGTTGTGATGTAGATATTAATAAGGTTCTTGAGCTTCAAAAAAATAAAAATTTATCTCAATCTAAGCTTGATGANTTAAAACAAGAAAAAAATGATATTTCAAAAAAAATTGGNATTGAATCAGGTTCTGGTGNGAATTTAGATAATCTTAAAAAACAAGCAGAGCANATAAATATNCAGATCAATAATGAAATGNAAAATTTTAATTTACTTAATGAGGAATTCCAAAANCTATCACTTCAAATACCAAACTTACCTGATAACGATGTTCCAGAGGGAGCNTCTGAACATGATAATGTCTTGATAGATGAAGTTATCTTTAAAAANATTACAGGATTAGATCATGTTGAAATAGGTTCCAAGCTTGGTTTNATGGATTTTGAGCTTGCAAATAAGATTTCTGGTTCTAGATATGTCGTNTTAAAAGGAAAATTAGCACAACTTCAACGAGCTTTGATTCAATTTATGCTTGATGAAGCNGAGTCTAACGGCTATGAAGAGCAGTATGTACCTTTAATNGTCAATAGTGACTCTCTATATGGTACNGGTCAATTGCCTAAATTTTCTTCTGAGCAGTTTAAAGTTGATGACGAAAAATACCTTATCCCNACAGCCGAAGTCCCGCTTACAAACTTTATACGTGATCAAATTATTAATGAGAGCACTTTACCCATAAAGTTATGTGCNCATACTTCTTGTTTCAGATCTGAAGCAGGTAGTTATGGAAAAGATACGAAAGGAATGATAAGACAGCATCAATTTGAAAAAGTAGAAATAGTGCAAATTGTATCGCCTGANAAATCAGATGAAGCATTGAATGAAATAATTTTAAATGCAAAGACTATATTGGATAANCTTGAATTATCATATCGAACAGTAAATTTAAGCACTGGTGATTTAGGTTTTGCAGCTGCTAAAACTGTTGATATTGAAGTCTGGCTACCTAGTCAAAATAAATTTCGTGAGATTTCTTCATGTTCAAATTTTAGAGATTTTCAAGCAAGAAGACTTAATTCAAGAGTTAAGGGTAAGGAAAAAAAGTACCTTCCACATACACTTAATGGTTCTGCNCTAGCTGTTGGGCGTTGNCTTGTNGCAATAATGGAAAATTATTATGAAGATAACAAAGGAATAATCATCCCAAAAGCCCTAAATAAATACCTTAAGTTTGACTGTATAGAAATACATTAAAATAAATCATAATTTTTATAAATCTGTAACATTTTTGTCATACAATAATGTAAACATGTCAATAANATTTTGAGGGCATTCTATGAAAAAATTTATATTCACACTTTTCACAATATTGCTAATAAGCAGCACTGTTGCACAGGAAACTACTGCGGTTGTACGTGGTAATATCTCTGATGCTGATGGTAGTGCAGTAGCAAATGCGGAAGTTATCGTAACGAGTCCATCTACAGGGCTAACAAAAAACGTTAGAACTGATTCAGATGGGAATTATTATGTATCTGGCTTACCAGCTGGTGTTAGATACAATGTATCTGTAAATGCTGCAGGTCTTGGAGGCGCTTCTAGTAGCGGTCTTTCAGTAGCTGTTGGTCAAACTAAGGTTTTGAACTATGTTCTNAATTCTTTTGAAGAAGTNAGAGTTGTGGCTGAACGAGTTGCATTAGCTGACACTGCAATTGGTCCAAATGCTGTTTTCAGNCTTGATGATATTCAGAATTCACCNTCNATAAATAGAAATATTCTAGAAGTGGTTCAACAGGATCCNAGACTATATCTTGATCAATCAGGTGGTAATAGTAGTGGTGATTCATTTCAATGTAATGGAGCTAACCCAAGATATAACAGCTTAACAGTTGATGGTGTACGGCTTAATGATGGTTTTGGTCTAAATAGAAATGGTTATCCTACCCAAAGAATGCCTTTTCCTTATGATGCAATATCAAGCGTAGCTGTCGAATTGGCACCTATGAGTGTAACTTATGGTGGTTTCTCTGCTTGTAATATTAATGCTGTTACAAAATCTGGTCAGAATGAATTGTTTGCATCTGGTTTTATGGAATTTGGTGGAGATACTTTTAGAGGTGATAGCTTAGAAGGTGACGATATTGCAAAACAAGCCTACGATGAATCCAAATATGGTTTTGAGGTTGGAGGAGCTTTAATCCCTGACCAGCTCTTTGCTTATTTTGCATACGAAAAGTACGATGGTGCTGATATAAATAACAGGGGTGCAATTGGCTCTGGAGCAGTAAATGAAGTTGCTGTTTCTCAAGCTGAACTTGATGAAATTGCATCTATTGCTAGGGATGTCTATGGTTTTGACCCAGGAACATCAACAGCAAATCCTTTCGATTTTGAAGACGAAAAATACCTTGCAAAAATAGACTATTATGCTTCAGATATCCACAGACTATCATTTACATATATGTACAATGACTCAGCTAATAAAGTTGGCTCAGATAGAGATTTGGATGAATTTGAGTTTAGCAAACACTTCTATAATAGAGGTGCTGAGTTAACATCCACAAACGTTTCACTGTACTCAGACTGGACAGAAAAGTTCTCTACAGAAGTTAGACTGTCTTATAGTGAAGTGGACTTCTTGCAGGAGTGTGTAGCAGGAGCACAATTTGGTGAAATGAGAATTGAACTTGATAGTGTTGATGTTTATTTGGGCTGTGATGATAGTCGACAAGCTAATGACTTGGATTGGACAGTTGATCAAACGGTTATCAAGGGTACTTTAGTTGAAGGAAATCACACAATTACAGCTGGTTATGAAAAAGAGGCGTTGGATATTTTTAACCTATTCTATCAGCACGTTGATACAGAAATTAGATTTGATGGAATAGATGATTTCAGAGCAGGAGATGCTGCCAGAATTTATTACGGAAATGCAATCACTAATAATTTCTTAGATTCTGCTGTTAACTGGGCTTATGAAGTCGAAACAATGTATTTACAAGACTCAATACAGGTTTCTCCAGAGTTAAATGTAACTTTAGGCTTAAGATATGACTATTATGGATCAGATGATCGTCCAGTTCTTAACCCAGCATTTATAGCAGATTATGGCTTTTCAAACGATGCGAATCTTGATGGATTAGATCTTTTAATGCCAAGATTTGGTTTTACATTCGAAGCAAGTGAAGCATTGTCAATAAGAGGTGGTGTTGGAATCTTCTCAGGTGGTAATCCAAATGTGTGGTATTCGAACGTTTACTCAAATACAAATATGACAGCAGTTCAAACGCAAATAAGAGGAGTAAATCTTTTTGATCTAGATTATGCAGGTTGTGAAGATGGAGTACCAAATGGCCCAGGCTGGTGTGTTCCTGTACAACTTTATAATCAAGTTCTTTCTGGTGATGGAAGTAACTTTGAATTAAATTACATGGATCCTGATTTTAAAACACCTTATGAAAGAAAAGTAACATTAGGTTTAACTTACTATTTGCCTAATGATTATGTGTTAACAGCTGATGCAATTATGACACAAGGTGAAGATACAGCTATTTGGAAACGTGGTGACTTAGAAGTTGTTGGAACAAACAGTGATGGTTCTCCAGAGTACGATAGTGTAAGAGAAGCAAGTTTTGTCTTAACAAATAGTGCTATTGGAAATGAATCTGAGTCAGTGTCATTTGGTTTATTTAAGTCATTTGAAAATGGACTAGATATGAGACTTGGGTATGCTTGGAATGATTCAAGAGATGTAAATCCTATGACATCTTCCATTGCGTTCTCAAACTATGTAAATAGAACATTCTTTGATCCACAAGAAGAAGTGCTTTCAAGATCCAATTACAACATTGAACATAGATTCACTGGTGTATTCAATTGGACAAGAAACTACTTTGGCGACTATTCAACAAGGTTCTCTTTATTTGCACAGGCAAGTTCTGGTGTGCCATATAGTCTTACATTAAGTGGTGCTGGCTGCACAATTGGTAGATATGGCTTTACACCATACCTAGATTTCATTGAAAACTGTCTGATTGAAGACGGTACAAGAAACTCTGAAGATGGAAGCTGGTGGAGAAAAGCTGACTTTAGAGTTTCTCAGCAGCTACCATATAACGGAAGAGGATTCATAGTTTTTGATAATTTCACAAACTTCTTAAATGAGGATTGGGGTATTTTAAGAAAAGCTAATTTCCCTTACGGTGTTGAACCAAGAGATGTTGAAGCAGGTATTGCTGAAAGTCGAATTGGAGATGCTTCGCTCTGGGAAATCAGAATGGGTGTTGATTTTAGATTCTAATAGAATCTCTTAAATCTAAGAAGGGGTGGTGTATCCACCCCTTTTTTTATCAACCTAAAAAAAGTTATAATTTGTCATGTCTTCAATTCCTTCAGTATCCTTAAAATCACTTATGTCGGATGATGCTGAAGTTATAACACATCTAGAAAATAGTCTTGAAAATATTGGATTTTTCATATTAAAAGATCACGGCTTAAACCTTGAGCTTGTAAGAGATGCATTCTCTCTNTCCAAAGATTTATTCAACCTCCCTTTTAAAATAAAGAAAAAATATCATGTCAAAGGATCAAATGGAGCGAGAGGTTATACTCCATANGGAATTGAAACTGCTTTAAATGAAGATGTTCCAGATCAGAAAGAATTTTGGCACCAAGGCTCAACCACAAACCATCAATTAATGCCTAACCTTTATATTGATGAACTAGATGGTTTCAGCTTTGTTGATAATCTTTATAAAGAATTNGAGAAAACAGGTTTGGAAATATTGAAAGCAATGTCAAAGTTCAATATTAAATATAATTGTGACATTATTGATTCAGCAGTTGATGGAAATTCTATTTTAAGAATGATTCATTATCCNGCNACAAAAGCTAATAATGAATATAGAGCTAGAGCACATAACGACGTAAATTTAATTACTTTATTAATTGGTGGCAATGCAGCTGGNCTTGAGGCTCAAGATAAACAAGGTAATTGGATTCCCTGTAATTGTAGTGAAAATGAAATAATTTGTAATATAGGCGATATGATGGAATTGATTTCTAANAGAAAACTCATAAGTACAACNCACNGAGTAGTTGCTCAAGGAAATAGTTCATCNTCTAGATATAGCATTCCTTTTTTCTTACACCCTCGACCAGAAGTNGTTTTAAATAAAGATACAGGTTTGACAGCGGATGAATTTTTAATAAANAGGCTTAGAGACATAAAGCTAAATTGATCATGGATTACTATTTACAAGTTTTAATTGGTGCATTGGTGATGATTTGCATTGTTTTACCATTTTCNAACAATATCAAGGAGATAAAAGTAAAAAATATATTTTATGCAGTAATAATAATGTTTGCATTCGGATTTTTACTTTTAAGTAATTTTGTACGTGGTTTTTTTCAAGTAATAAGCGANGCTGTTGCAAAACTTTCATCAGCAACAGCAGAAGGTACATCATTTCTATTTGGCCAGCTATTTGCTGATTATCCNTATGCATTTGCACTNAATGTTTTGCCANTAATAATNGTAATGTCATGCATTTCTGCGCTTCTATGGCACTGGAGGGTTCTTCCTCTTATGATTAAAGGCATTTCCTATATCTGTGAAAAACTTTTCAACCTTGGAGGCCCTGTATCATTTGGTGCAGCAGCAAATGTATTTGTTGGGCAGGTAGAGGCTCCATTGTTTGTTCGACCTTACTTATCAAATATGAATAAAAAGGAGTTATTAATTCTTATGACAGCAGGNATGGCAACTGTTTCAGGATCAGTAATGATTGCACTAGCTGGNCAACTTGAAAATCAGTTCCAAGGCATAAATGTTGTACAACACTTTTTAACTGCTTCAATCCTTTCAATACCTGCAGCAATAATGTATGCAGAAATAATGTANCCGTCAAATGAATTAACACCAAGCATCAAGAATAAAGAGGATGANAAGATATACGAAGGGTCTATGGATGCTATTACAAAGGGAACAAAAGATGGATTAAATATTGCTGTAAACGTTGCNGCAATTTTGATCGCTATATTAGCTTTAGTATCTATTGTTGATGGTTTCCTAGGTCTAATAATTGAAGATTTGTCATTACAGGCAATTCTTGGCTATATATTTGCTCCTATATGTTGGTTAATGGGGATTCCATGGGATGAAGCCATTAAGGCAGCTGAACTATTGGGAATTAAACTAGCAACAAATGAATTTGTTGCATACATACAATTTAGCTCAATGGATCAAGATATATTTTCTGATAGGTCTAAAATTATAGTTTTATACTCTCTCTGTGGTTTTGCTAATTTTTCTAGTGTTGGTATTTTAGTGTCAGGCATAGGTTCAATGGCGCCTGANAAGCGAATTGACTTAATACAAGTTTCCGGAAAAGCACTATTNGGCGCAACATTAGCTTCNTGCTTTAGTGGTCTTGTTGCAGGTTTGTTCGTTTAAATGATCCCAGTTAATTCTCTGAAATGTTTTCTACAATAAACCCGATANTGGTCACCACCAATATCAATTTGATTTCCTTTTTTTATTACATTTCCGTCTTTATCAAATCTGCATATCATTGTAGCTTTCCTAGTACAATTTTCATGCTCACAAATAGTTTTAAGTTCTATTAGATTATCTGCTAGTGCAAGTAAATGCGCACTTCCAGGAAATAACTCGCCTCTAAAATCTGTTCTTATTCCATAACACATAACAGGTATGTTTTTTTTGTCACACACTTTACAAATTTCTTTAACCTGTAGAGCTGTTAAAAATTGGGCTTCGTCTATNAGAATGCATGCAATTGCATTCTTACTATATGACTGAAAAAAATCTGTAAAACTGAATGTTTCATTGAATATATTTGCTGTTTTTTTAAGACCAATTCTTGAATGAATNTGACCTTCGTTCATCTNTGCATCAACCTTAGGAGTGAAGAGAATGGTTTTTAAACCTCTCTCGGTATAATTGTGATTTGATTGTAAGAGTGAAGTAGATTTGCCAGCATTCATTGTGGAATAGTAGAAATNTACTTTAGCCATTAATCTTTATTTTTTTTAAAAATGGAGCTCAAATCAAACCCTTTTGGTCTNGCCTCTAAAAAGATATAAACTGCNACAATAGCTAAACTAACTAAAAAGAAATAAACTCCATCCATTTCGCTATTGTAATAGTTTTAAAAAACATATCATTAATTGTGTGTATTCTTTTATAATTTTTTATGATTAATAAANCATTTAATACAAANTGANCAGAATATTTTTAATAATTTTATCTACTTTATCCCTTGNAAACTGTGGNGGAGGGGGGTCTGAGAATTCAAGTGATCGAATACCAACTCCGGCACCAACTTCAGAGCAGGAATTATTCAATAAGCAAGTACTAGTAGGCTCCGTTGTGGTGGCCGATGAATACAATAGAAATCAACAATATCCGACTTGGGATGATACTGATAGTGATTGTATAAGCAATAGACATGAAGTTTTGATTGCACAACATATCAATGATGATGAACAAAATTCACTAATACTTAGAGGGGATGGCTGTGCTGTTTTAAGTGGAAAATGGCTAGATCCATACGATGACGAATATTATTTTTCCGCATCAGAAGTTCAAATTGATCATGTGGTTGCATTGTACGAGTCCCATCTAAGTGGAAGTGTAAATTTTACTTCGAGTGAGCAGAGGTTATATGCAAATACAGGTGATAAGCTCGAAGGAACGTTGCCAGAAACATCCCATCAATTTCTTGTAGTTGGTGCGCGATCCAACCAAGAGAAGGGCAGTAAAGATCCAAAATCTGAAACAAATAATGGTTGGATGCCAAATAACGATGACTATCATTGCACCTATTTAAAAAAATGGGTTCAGGTAAAATATTTAAACGGTCTATATTTTGATCGTGAAGAGTATGAATTTATTAAAGATTATGAATCAAATTGCTCTGATGACCCACTACCAGATCTACCTGAGAATTAACTTCACTTATTCTTTACAAAACGGTCACATACATGCCTAATTCCCTTCATAAAATTTGAATTATCTGGTCTTTTCATTAAATCCCCTCCCTTGATTAGGGGACCAGTCTGGGCGACTTTATGTCGCCTTTTTTCATTGTTTTTTAGCAATGCAAAACAGTAAATTCTATAATAATCTCATTGGAGAGATGGCTGAGTGGTTGAAAGCGCTGGTCTCGAAAATCAGTGGGCGTTTATTCGCCTCGAGGGTTCGAATCCCTCTCTCTCCGCCAAAGGTATTTATGGNGTCTAAAAANAACAGTGTAGCAATCATAGGGTGTGGTATTAATGGCATTGGTACGGCATTAGCTTTCTCTGAAAAAGGTTATCAGGTAAAGATTTTCGAGAAAGGGAGGGCCTTTGCAGAAACTAGCTCNAAATCCTCNAAATTACTGCACGGAGGCTTAAGATANCTTGAAAATGGTCACTTTAGTCTGGTTCAAGAGGCATTAAAAGAACGTGCNTCTTGGGTACAGCAGGTGCCCAATTTTACAAATATTGAGAGGTTTTACTTACCNATATACAAAGGCAGATCTAGAAATAGATTTGTTCTTTATGCTGGGGTAAAGCTGTATGAAATTCTGGCNGGAAAACACTCATTAGGTAAGAGTAAATTTCATTCTGTGAAGGATACTCTTCTAAATAATCCAAATTTAAAGAAGCAGGATCTTCTTGGCTCNGTAAGCTATGTTGANGTGCAAATGGATGATAATCAGATTGCCCTTTGGCTNCTNGANAAAGCAAAGTCTCAAGGTGTTGAAATAAGGGAAGGGGTAGAGGTTACCTCTTTTGACATNAANGGTAATGTAGTTTTGAATGATGACGAACATTATTCTTTTGATTATGTAATCAATGCGACTGGGCCTTGGGCAAAAAAACTCCTTACTGCAAATAGAATTGAATCAAACTTTGACATGAGCCTTGTTAAAGGGAGTCATTTGATTGTTNCGAGACTAACTAAAAACCCAATGGTTTTACAAAATAATGATGATGGCAGAATTATTTTTATGCTGCCTTCAGCTGAAGGATCAATTATAGGAACTACTGAAATCCCTCAGAAGAGTACGGATAGCNTAATATGCTCTGAGGAGGAAACTAATTATTTACTNGATATTGTAAATTCTTATATTGCTGAGCCNATTAATCATGATGCAATTATTGNTAGNTACTCTGGTGTNAGACCTTTAGTTTTTAATAGCTATGACTCCAGCGTCAGCAAAATAAGNAGGGATTCAGCGACTGAACAGGTTGGCTCGTTAATTAATATATTTGGAGGCAAGTGGACTTCTGGGCTNAGCTTAGGNCAAAAGGTTGNCAATTCTATAAAAAAAGATCAAATTTAATAGAATCCATCATCTTCTTTTGCTGTTTCAATATTNATGCTTTCATCATNAATGGTGATTCNTAGAAGAATTGGATTNCAGCAGACATGACAATCTTCAACATACTCCTGAATATCAATTGAGGGATCAATCTCAAAAAAAATTTGCTCCCAACAATAGGGGCACTGAGCAGCTTTTTCTTCTATCACAAACTTCTATCCCAAAAAGCNTCTCACAATGAATATTAATCCAAATGCAAATAAAATCATGCCTAATTGCTTGGATCGCTCTCCTGNACCTTTAACGTACTTCCATGATCCAAATAAAATCCCAATAATTCCAAGCAANAAATCTAATAAATCCACAACTTAAATATAAGCAAGTTANATATTTANTACAAATCTTCCAAAAANTTTAAATTNTTTCAAGAGTGTTACAAANTAACACATAAAATCTGTTAGATTATTTANTAGAGAATAATTCTCATTTACTNATTAAATATATGGAGNGTGTTATGAAAAAAATTTCATTNCTTATTTTAGCTGTNATGTCNTTATTTGCTGTTTCTCAAGAGGAATCAGGTGAGTGGGGTGCAGCAGAATATCATTTTTGTGATTTTAANGAAGGNTANGATATGGATGATCTTATGCGAGCTGTTTCAAAATTTAACAGATTTTTNGATCAATATAGCGAAGCAGGTGAATANGATGCCGTTTTACTTCANGAAAGATATGACGTTGATAACGACTGGGACTATGTCTGGGTTGGTCATTGGCCGTCTATGAAAGATATGGCTAATGGGTCNGAAAATTGGTTTAAGAATGGTGGCAAAATAGCTGCTGAATTTCAGAAAGTTTCTGACTGCAATGCTGTNAGAGGATGGCAATATATTTACCGTATGAGTCCATCTACNTCAGAAGTTTGGCCAGTAAACTATAGAAGCTGTGAACTAAAAGATGACTTTAATCACGCTCAGGTAAGAGANCTGTACGATCGTGCCTCCGAAAGATGGGAGAATGANAGTTTACCAGGTGGTGGNAGACTCTTTTATCAAGAATTTGGTAGCCAAGAGCACGACTGGGATAGCTATGTTCAAGTATCNGCTCCTGGATCGTTTGCAGATGAAGCTGTTTCCGCAGAACTATCTGAAAATCTTGATTACAGTGATATTAACGAAGAATGGGCAAGCATGGTAGATTGTACGCCTTATGTGCAATATGTTGGTTCATATCTTACTGATCCTTTGGAGCANTAACTACGCCATTTTTTTTAAAGGAGGCTTCTGCCTCCTTTTTTTTGTCTCCGAGTTATAATAATTAAATGAAACAATCTTTTATATACCCNTTTTTATTACTTTTACTTATAAGTTGTTCCAATCAGGATTTATCTGTTGAGAACAAANTGGATAAATTAACTGTTGATGATGCCAAGGAATTTTTAACAAACTANGAGATAAGATCACAACAAGAAGGNCCTATNATTTCATCAGCCTCTTGGATATCTTCAAATTTTATTTCACATGANTCACANGTTGTGATTGCTGACTATTCAAAAAGATTNACNTTAAAAGCTTTAGAGGATGCAAGAATNGCAGCAAGTTTTGATGATCTTGATCTAGAAGTATCTGATAGAAGAGCGCTTAGTTTAATTAAGAATGGTTTTGTAATGCCTCCACCNTTAAATGAGGAATTGGCTGGTGAGCTTTCGATAATTATGAGTGAATTGGAAGCTGCTTATGGTACTGGAAAACATTGTTTTACAGATGATGANTGCTATGACTTNGANGGTTTTGAGGCAATTATTGATAACTCTAGGGATGCAGATGANCTTTTAANGGCATGGGCTGGATGGCGTGAGATCGGTAAACCAATGAAAGAAAAATACCTCAGAATGGTTGAAATTGGAAACCTAGGTGCTCAAGATTTNGGTTATGCTGGCCTCTCAGATTTATGGTTTAGCAAATACGANATGCCAGCTGAGCAGTTTGCAATTGACATAGATCAAGTCTATGAGGATATAAGGCCTCTCTATGAAGCTCTACAATGTCATGTGAGAGCAGAATTAAATGAAGTTTATGGTGATGAAGTAGTATCTTTAACTGATCCTATTCCAGCCCATATTCTTGGAAATATGTGGGCTCAATCTTGGGCAAACGTTTATGACTTAGTNTTTGAAGAAAATTCTGAGAGCAAATCAATAGATTTAACNAAAATAATAAATGATAGAGGAATGACCGAAATTGAAATGGTAGAGGTAGCAGAAGAATTCTTCATAAGCTTAGGTTTTTCAAATTTGCCAGATACTTTCTGGGAAAGATCCCTTTTTGTTAAACCAGCAGATCGAGATGTGGTTTGCCATGCAAGTGCNTGGGATATAGATAGCAAANNTCAAGATCTAAGGATAAAAATGTGCATAGAAAAAAATGCAGAAGATTTCTCAACCATACATCATGAGCTAGGNCATATCTTTTACTATCAAGCATATGCAGATCAGCCCTCTATTTTTCAAAGAGGTGCAAATGATGGTTTTCATGANGCTTTAGGAGATCTCCTGACTCTTTCAATCACTCCAGGATATCTTGAGCAGATAGATTTTGTAACTTCAGAGGAAGCNGATCAAGCAAAACAAGATGCNTTAGCTTTTCTTATGAANCAAGCCTTAGAAGGTGTCGTAACTGCGCCTTGGACACTAATGTTGGATAAGTGGAGAATGGCTGTATTTAACGGTGATGTTTCTCCAGATGAAATGAATGCCTATTGGTGGGAGCTTAGAGAAAAATACCAAGGAGTAAAATCAGCTAATGAAAGGCCAGATGATGCATTTGATCCTGGAGCTAAATATCATATTCCAGGCAATACACCTTACACTCGGTATTACTTAGCAAGAGTACTTCAATATCAGTTTCATGAGGGCTTATGTAACGCCATNGGNTTTGAAGGCCCCCTGCATGAATGTTCGATTTATGGAAGTGANATTGCNGGAGATCAATTAAGAGCAATGCTAGCATTAGGCCAGAGTAGGCCATGGCAAGATGCCCTTGAAAGCATTATTGGCACNAGGGAATTAAGTGGTACTTCAATGTTAAATTACTATGCACCNTTAAAAGAATGGTTAGATGAAAAAAATAAAGGTCGAGTTTGTGGATGGTANTNAGCTCANATCAATAATAATTGAAAATTATNAAAATATTTTTTAAGGTTAAGTTTNNTTGAAAGNTAATNAAATTTAAGGAGAAAAGATGTTAAAAGTTTTATCAATAATTTTACTATCTGGGATTATGTTTTCTGATGATCATATTATTCCTAAAAGTTTTGAAGAATGCGAGGGGCGNATAGCAAATTATTATGTTGCAAAACTAACCAAACGAGGTTCNGTTGAAGGTTGGTATAAAGCNACNGAAATGCACAAAGCTTATTATCAATCGAGAGGTGCAAAGGTAAATATTTATCCATCTTTGCAATACAGAGTTGATGAAGAGAACAATACCGAAAATAAAGTATTTCGTGTAAGCAATCTTGTNGTTTGGGATAACCAAGAAGCTTGGCAAGAATTTAGAGATTTCCGTGATGGTAGATCAAGNANGCAAGCTCAAGAAGATCAAAAAGAATACGATGCTTTTGTNGCAATGTATGACAGGCATAATGAAGTTACTGCCCAAAGACGTATCTGCCTACTTGACTAAAAGCAGCAATTAAAAAACAANATTTTTAGCATTTTAATAACGCTAAATAATTTAAATGTAACAAAGATGTAACAATATTATGCTTTATTAGTAAATGATAACTATTTACATTTAAGGAAAATATGAAAATTTTATTACTACTTCTATTAACATCTTTTTTTGTTTCAGCCGACGACCATGATGAACAATCCTTTCAAGGNTTATTATCTTCNGAAAGGTTTAGTATTGACGGCGGCATGGAGCTTGTAATTGAAAAGCGTTCAACTTGTAATGCAGGTGATACGCCAAAACATTTCCATCCTGCGGCAGGTACAGTTGTTTATGTCCTTGATGGTGTCTCACAATCTAAGTCCAGTGGCGAATGGGAACAGTTCTCTNAGGGTGAATATTGGTTTGAAAGATCTGATTGGGTTCATGGTGGTGATGATGATGCACCTGATCTTGGCGATCAATGTACAGATCTATTGGTCATCAGAGTAGTTGAAGAAGGTAAAGAACATACAGTTTTTATTGAATAAAGGAAATATGAGAATTTTATTTTTATTTTTATTTTCGTTAACAATTTATGCTGACAATCATTCAGTGTCAGAAAAGAATGTTTTAAAGTCACTCTATAGTTACTTTGATGCACGNAATAGTCAGGATTATGAGGCAGCAATGTCTTTTGAAAGTAGCAACGGTACATTTAATACAAATTCTGATGGAAGCTTCCATAAACCAATGCTTAAAGAGACTCTTGAAGAAAGATCTCAAAATCCACAGTCTGGTATTACAAATATTTACTATCCAGAGGCTATAGAGCTTGCAGATGGTGTTGTACATGTAAGGTTTTACTCGGAAGGAATATATGGTGGCAGATCATCAAGCGGTCCATATAGAACGAGAGTTACCATGAATTGGATAATGGAAAATGGTAAATGGGTAATTAAAACACAGCACTATTCGCCAGCCAANTATGGTGGTGTTCATATGCCTGATGCATATGACTTTCAGAATTAAGGGGAAATATGAAAATTTTATTAATTATTTTAATAGCCTTAGTTCCAAGTACTTTGGTAGCTGAAACTTCTGAACAATACACTTATAGAGCTGAGTTCTTTTTTGGTGACCTTAATGAGGGTAGAGATTATGAAGATGTCAAAGCTCAAAATATGGAGTATCTANGATTTNTTAAGGAAAATGACCTGAAATATGGTCGTGCACTCTTTATACCTATTTGGTCAGGGGAAAGAGAGTACGACATAATTGAATATGGTTATTGGCCAAGTGGCGAGGAACAGTATCGTGAATGGGGCGCTTACATGAATAAGTATCCCGAATGGGCAGAGGAAAATAGTCAATATCANGGTGCTGANCCAGTTTATGCAGGTAGTGCTACAACTGTNAAAAGAGCNATCTCAATGAGAGGAGTTCGAGCACGTGGCATAAGAATACCAACCGAAGAACGGGATAGATTCAATTTTGTTGATTTTAGACGTTGCANTTTTAAAGAACAGGGAAACTTTGAAAATCTTTTAGANCTGAATGCTAGGATTGAGGCAGCTGAAATTGAGTTGGGNGATAGAGCAGGCTATGGAGTACATTATCTTGCCCCGTACCGTGGAATTGATGAAGATGTAGGCTACGACTTTGTCATCATGCGCCACTATTATAGTGCTGCAATGAGAAGTAGTATTGTATCAAGTTCTCCTGGCTTCAGAGCTATGATGAATGAGAATGGCTATTNNCGAGAGTTCCAAAGGTACGCTGAATGTGGTTCAGAATCTACTTATAGAGTTGAGTGGCTTTATAATTCAAACGAAGNCTAAAAGATTCAAAGAATTATAAATTAGGTATTCAATCNAATNNCTTACAAGCCAGCAGNATTGCTGGCTTTTTTTTAATGAGTAAAGCAACATATATCAATGAAACTACGATACCTTNTAATAAGCCTTCTAATATCNAGCTTTTTTGCCTCTCTGATTCAAACTGATTTTGGAAATACAGATATATCTTTAAAGAGACTAGATGCTGAGAANGGTCAGTATCTTTACTATGACCTTTATAANCCCAAGAATGCAACCTCTATCAATAAAGCCCCATTTATTGCAATTATTCCTGGATTTCAAAGATCAAAAGAAGCCCTGTCAAATGTAGCAATAGAACTTTCAAGAAGAGGGCATGTTGTTGCATTAATTGATCCATATGCTCAAGGATTATCTAGTTCATCATCNAGTAGAATNGCAGCGACAACTCAAGGCTACGGAATGTTTGCNCTAATTGACCACGTTTACAATTCAAAAGATTTTGACTANGTAAATAAAAATCTTTTAGGCTCAACAGGNCATTCGATGGGTGGTAACGCAGCAATTAGAGGAGCAGACTTTTTTGGACAAGAAGCAGAAAAATATAACTCAAAAAGTAAATTACATTCAATTTATATATCTGGCTATGTTCTCACTCTTAGAGATGAAATATTGAAAAATGCAAAATCCAATATAGGAGTTAGTTATGCCTTATATGATGAAGGTGCATTTAGAAATGAGCTTACTGGTTGGGACGCTGCTGATATGACAATTGCGCCAGAATCTCTAAGAACAGTTAATAGTATTTTCAAAGATGAAGATAAAATTAATAAAGTTGAGCTAAATAAATTTTATGGAGATGTAAACAATAGGACAGGTAGAATCATTTTTAATGAAGCATTACTTCATCCGTTCCAACCCTACAACAAAGAAGCAATGGCAAATCAGCTCTATTATTTTGATGCTGTATTTAATTCCCCTGTAAAACTTAATTCCTCAGATCAAATTTGGCAACTAAAAGAGCTTTTTACCCTAATCAATATGATTTTATCGTTTCTACTAATAATTCCACTAACCAGAAATTTACTTAAATTTAATTTCTTTTCAAAACTTATTAATGAAATTCCGGCTCCACTTCCAGCTCAAAATTCTCAATCGAAAATAATCTTTTGGGCCTTTTTAATATTATCAGCCTCCATAGCTTGCATAACTTTTATTCCAATGGTTGAAGTTGCTAAAGTTATATTTCCTGAGGCTGCATCTAGAAACTTGACCTGGTTTTTTCCACAGAGAATGAATAATCCTGTAATGTTGTGGGCACTCTTTAATGGAGCTATAGGAATTGCAATCTTTTTTGTAAGCTATTTTATTTTTGGAAAAAAACATGGAGTCAAAACTTCTTCCTGGGGCTTAAAAATAAATAGAGATCAGCTTTTTAGAACAATTTTATTAGGAATTATTGTCTTTATTCTTTATTACCTAATCTTGTTTATTATCTATTTTATGTTTCATGTTGACTATAGGTTTTGGTTCATGGGCATCAGGATTTTTCAGCCTGAAATGTTGTTAGTCCTTTTAATGTATTTTCCTTTTTTCTTTGTGTTCTTTTTTTCAAATTCCTTAAGAGTAAATGGTTCAATGAGGTTTAGTGGTCAGTCTGAAAGCTTATCTCGATTCATAGCTGGTATTGCAAATTCTGGGGGACTATTGCTAATTATAATCATTCAATATCTAGTTTTTGCTTTTACCGGAACAGTTTATTGGACAACCAATTGGTTGAGTGTGAATCTTTTATTTGGAATAGTACCAATAATGTTCCTCTTGCCATATTTCAATAGAATATTCTTTTTAATGACTGGAAGGGTTTACCTTGGACCAATTATAACTTGCTTGATTTTTATAATGATCCTTTCCACAAATACTGTTGTTTATCTTCCTTTAAAATAAGTGAAAGATAGTTTACTTAAAAAAAGAACTAGTTAATATACAAACTACATGGTGCAAAAAAATACCAAATACACTTCAAAAGATCCAGATCATAATGGGTTCTATAGTTATTCGACCGAAGAAAATGAGATCTGGAGTCAACTTTACTCTCGACAAGAAGCAGATCTATCAAAGTTTGCCTGTCATGAATATATTGATGGATTACAAAATTTGGGTTTACCGAAAGATAAAATTCCTCAACTTAAAGATATTACTTCCACACTTTCAAAAGCAACTGGTTGGGGCGTAGAAGGGGTACCTGCATTAATATCTTTTGATAGATTTTTTGATTTACTTTCAAACTGTAAATTTCCTGCAGCAACCTTCATTAGAACAAAGGGTGATTTTAAATATCTACGTGAGCCAGATATTTTTCACGAGGTTTTTGGACATTGCCCCCTTTTAATGAATGAGCATTATGCAGACTTTATGCAAAAATATGGCGAATTAGGTAACAGCGCTCCCCAAGCTGACCAATCAATGTTGGCCAGACTCTATTGGTTCACTGTAGAATTTGGATTAATTAAAAGAAAGGAAAATCTAGAAATATTTGGTTCTGGAATAGTTTCCTCAATTGATGAATCCAAACATGCCTTAAGTTCTAAACCTACGATTAAACCTCTTGAGTTAGTTGAGGTATTTAGAACACTTTATAGAATTGACATGGTTCANCCAATTTATTTTTACATCGAATCTTTTGAAGATCTTTTTAGGCTTATCGATGATTCTGACCATGTTTTTGATGCAATCGCAGAAGCAAAATCTAAGGGNCCTTACATGCCTGAGTTTCAGGTTGATGATCTTCCAGATGAAGACTATAGAAAAAAACTTGTTAGATCATTTCCATAAACCCTTTACATGCNNGTTTTTTAGGGCTACATTTGANTTATATTCATTATTTATAAACAGGTATTAATNANCTTTATNTNTTTTTCCATCTGTTTGTAAATATAACTTTAAATGCTACACGCGAGGGATTTTATGAAATTAGATTTTAAACTCTTAANGAGTTTATTTATATTTGCTTCTTTAATTTCGTTCCAGGCTATTGCTCAGGAATCAGTTGTTGAAGAAGACGAAGAAGACGAAGAAGTGGTTGAAGAAATTGTNGTTACAGGTTCTCGTATTGCACGAGATCCAAACGAACTTGCTCAACCAATTACNATTATATCTGGNGAAGAGTACAGAAATAGAGGCTATACCAATGCTGCACAAGCGTTAACAGACCTACCTGGTGTAGGAACTGTAAACTCTCTTTCNGGTGATCAGAACGGTTTAAGTGCTGGTCAACANATTGCCGCAAACTTTGATTTAGGCTCTGANAGGACCCTTACATTGGTAAATGGNAGAAGNTTTGTTGGATCTCAAGTNCCAGGTTCNTTTGTTTCTGCTGGAAGTGGAAANGCTGTTGACTTAAACAATATTCCTGCCGCACTTATNGATAGNGTTGAAGTATTGCCAGTTGGTGGTGCAGCCGTTTACGGAGCTGATGCTATTGCNGGTGTTATAAACTTTATATTAAAAGACGACTTCGAAGGAGCTGAATTTAANGTAAACCAGTATGACTATGCTGGGATGGCTACTGACAATCAGATGAATTTTACTGTNGGNGGAAATTTTGCTGANGGCAGAGGAAATGTTGTTCTTAATGCTCAATTTGAGTCAATTGATCAAGTCTTCTATGATCAAGCAAACGACAGATTATATAATTGTGAATCTGGTTTCTTCTTTAGAAANCCTGCAGACTCTGGTCAACAGATGTATGCTGTTTCTGGAACAGTTTATCCACTTGCTTTACCTGAAAGCTGGCACTTCGGAAAAGCAAATGCGCAGGGACAACGTTCTTTTGGTGACAATGGTGGAAATTTATGTCCAACTTTAGTTTCAAACCCGGTGGAAGGACTTCTAACTGTTTATGGTTACAANGAAGTTGGAGACCCAAACTGTTTTGGAATNCCTAACTATTGGTGTGGAGCATTACCAGATGGTAACTTCTACAGATTTGATGGCCCAGGAAATCTAGCTATNATGGATCCAGGTGTTCCTTATGGTAGATATTACTACACCAGGGGTTCAGATATATTTGATATTCAAAAGAATAGGGTTTTAAGATCAGGTTTTGAAAGAAGAAATCTCACAGGTTTCCTTAATTATGACCTAAATGATTCTAANCGTTTTTACATGGACTTTTTTACCAATGATTANTTTGCAGAAGATGATGGTTCATCCTCTTCAGCACACTACTCAGATTATTATTTTGGTGCTGTAGATAGTGATAATTGTAATGCNGGTGGAAATTGTTACTCTCCATTGGCTAGTATTCCAATTGATTTCGATGATCCATTTTTAACTCCAAATTCAAGATCAATTCTCTCAGCAAATGGATTTGGTACTGGAGATACACTTTACATGCAAAGACTATGGTCAGATCTTGCTCCTACTTTGAGAGGAGACGGATTTGATAATGAAAGCAATGTTCAGTTTTATACTACCGGATTTGAAGGAGAATTTGGCTTGTTAGGCTTAGACCTTGAATATGATACAGGNTTTAGTTGGGGTGAGACAAGAGTGATCTCTAATGAACCATTTGTAGTTGCTGCACGATGGGCAGCTTCGCTAGATTACGGTATTAACCCAAATACTGGTCAGATTGATTGCAAATTTAATTATGATCCTGACTATCAACTACCTGCAACTGGTCTGCAAGATAGTGATTATTCAACCTTAGGTGGTGGTNTTGGTTTAGGTTCGCCTGGAGATTGTGCGCCATTTAACCCAATGGGCTTNAACAACCCAGACAACGCTGCGGCTAAAGAATACTTCACTGGAAACACCTCTTATGGTGGAACCATTAACCAACAATCTTATTGGGGTCAAGTATCAGGACAGTTNCCTGCATTCTTTGAATCACAAAATTTTGGTGGTCCNATTGATTTTGTCCTTGGTTTCGATAATAGAAAAGAGAGTGCTGANTANGTATCTGATCCTATGGCTTATTTTGCNGTGACNATTAGAGGTTCTGCTCAACAAGGATCAGGCGGTCAGTACAANGTNTCATCGAACTTTTTAGAAGTCTCTTTACCTATAATTCAAGANTTGCCTTTTGCTGAAGAAGTAAGGCTTGACTATGGTACTAGAACACTNGANAATTCNAATGTTTCAAGAACAAATGAATATGATGTATCAGCAACAAGTTTATTTTGGAGGGTTAACAGTGATTTCGCTCTAAGAGCTTCTGATCAAACTACTACAAAATCCCCTAACTTNCTTGACTTGTATGGTCCAAGAAACCCTACATTCCAACAAGCTTTAGATCCTTGTGACGCTAGATACAGNAATGATGGAGATTTCCCTGCAAACAGAAGAGCAAATTGTATTGCTGATGGTATAGATCCTGATAACTTTAGAAGTTTTGTTGCCGGTGGAACAGTTCAGGGTTCTGCAGGTGGTAATCCGAACCTTCTTGATGAACAAGGTGAAACTACTTCATTTGGTTTAGTCTTTACACCAACATACGNTTTTCTTGAACCNTTTGGTAATTTTTCACTTGCTGTCGATCTTATTGAAATATACNTAACNGACTATGTGACGACTTTTAGTCTGCAAGATTTCATGGAAGCTTGTTACGATGCAGCTTCTTTTCCAAATAATTTCTGTTTAAACTTCCAGCGTGATGGAGACGGTCAAGTTATTGATTTCCAAGTTGGAGCAGGTAATTCAGGAGTTATNGATTTTGGAACTTATGTATATCGTCTAAGTTGGGATCATAATGTNGCCTCAATGTTTGGATTAAGAAGAGATTTTGGTGATGTTGGTCTTACATGGCGTGGCTATCAGCAAACCTCTAGGAATCAAGCTGATTCTGGTGATCCAGCTGATCTAGTTGACCGAACAGGTTGGGCTTCAGATCCAGAATGGCTTTGGGATTTAAATGCTTCTTGGGCATTTAATAATGTGTATGCTTATTATCAGGTAAATTANGTTGATGGTGGTTGGATTAATAAATCTCAAACNGATACCCGANAAGATTACTACTTGGGTGTTAACGGGCAAGTTATAAATCAATTCGATAGCTATTGGACTGATTTAGTTGGAGTTGCTTATAACTTTGATGATAGATTAAGCTTTACTNTTAGAGTNAATAATCCACTTGATCATGATGGTTCTGAAAGCAGATATCAAACTGAAAGAGGATTAAACTTTGTAGGAAGAACTGTTACTACAAGTTTTACCTATAGATTCTAANNAGTATTTNATTGAAAAGGGGCTCATAAGAGCCCCTTTTTTTTTATACTAGATTCTNTCTAATTAGATAAGNAAGAATCCCATTACACACAAGCANCCNAGNGCAGAAAGCCATGCAAGAGTTCTCAAGTATATGATCCCAAACATATAACTCAATCCATGTACTNCTCTGAATATTAGCCAATAACAAGCAGGCTGTGATACATCAATACCTTTTATTAAGGACAATACACAAAATGCTAAAAAAATTGGTAGTGTTTCAAGAATATTTTTTCCTGCTCTTCTGGATCTTTGTAGCATAAGCGAATCATCTAAACCNTCGTCTTGGTTAGAAATTTGCCAACTAAAATTTTTAACATTTAATAAAAATGGTATTACCCAAAACTGCACTAGGCCAAGGGCAGATGCTAAAACTATATATAACGAAATTTGATCAATGTAATTATTCATAATTACTCCTCCAATAAAATAATCTATTATTAATGACATGATATTAAAAATAAGTCTAGTCATACTTACGTTATTAACCTCTTTTCTAGGTGGAATAAGTAATCAATTTACTGATTGGATATGGTATGAAAATCTTACGAAAGCGACCCTGAACCCACCAAATTANATTTTTGGTATCGTTTGGCCAGTATTGTACNTGCTCATGGCAATAGTAAGCTTTTTAAATGCCCGATTAATATACAAATTATTTATTATTCAGCTTTTATTAAATGCTTCTTGGAGTTGGATTTTTTTTGTNCTGCAGCAACCCGAAATTGCAATAGTTGATGTCTTATTATTGATCGGNATAAATTTTAAAATTTTAANNANACTCTACAAAAAACGGTTATTTATTAGTGCTGTAATGTATTTTCCTTACATAATCTGGTTATGTTTTGCAGCTTATTTAAATATCTCTATCTCAATCTTGAATTAGACATGGAAAAAAACTTTCAGCCTGATTGGGCATAAGATAGCGGCCGTTTGGATAGTATGATCTCATGACCTTCTTTGTATCGGACTGATTCTCAACACTTTGAATTGAATTCTCAAAACTTTCTGAGGCAAGCATATGTCTAAATTGAATAATAGCTACATCATCATCAAAAACTCCATCACCATCGTTGGCAATAGGTAGCCAAGCTATACCGCACGCTTTGTTTGCATTTCTTGGACGATCTTCAAGCCTACTTATCATCAAAGTAAAAAAACCATTTTCATCAACTGGGATTTCCTCATCAAATACACAATCATTTACTCTTGTATTGCCAAAACTTTGATTGGAACATGCCGACCAATACCTGAGCTCACTTTCATTCATTGTTGTATTTCCTTTGAATGTTGAAGGGGTATTTGGTGCTTTAGCTCTTATTACTAAAACCTTTCCAAACTTCCGATTTACAATAGTTCGAAGATAATGATTATCTAGATTAGGAAAAAACCCGCCGGTACTACGAGGTGCATTTTTATTGAATTCTCCAGTGTAAATTCCAATTAAGCTCTGACGATCTAACTGAATATACCAATTTGGTGGGTTTTGTGCTGGCCATGTAATTGGCTTATCTGGTTGGGAGGCAAGCCTTCTGTATTCTATTGGGGGAATACCAGCAGCATCTAAAGATATTGCAAGCGGTTGAGACGAATTGAGAATTTTACAAGCATCTTTTCCCTCATATAATTTTCCGTCTTTAACTACAACTGGAAGGGGTAGTGATACCCCTCCATTTGGCTCAAGGTTTTCATCTGGCAAATATATTCTGTATACGATGACCTGTTGTCCTGGCCCATATTCTGGTGCATGTAATAGATTATTGGATTCAATCAACTCTGCTCTTCCTGTCTCTCTTCTTTGAACAGGTTCCTCGTTCACTATTTCAATTTCATAAGATCGAAATTCATTGAGTCGGTCATTACCATAAACAAACGGGTTAACTGAATTAATGTCTGGGGTAATAAGGTAATCGGCTAGGGATTCAATTGGTCTGCCTCTTTGATCGTAACTAATCAAAGACATGTAACGTGCTACAGGAAAATCACCTTTTAAAAACAGCTTCGAGTTTTCAGGTATGCTAAATGCAGCAGCCCAATAAAATACATTTGAATCTGGATAAGCTAAATTGATGTATGGATCTGGTCCATGTGGCCCTCTAAGCCAAAAACAATCTCTTGGACCCGGAATATCTTGGGCAGCTAAAATGTTTTGGATTAGATAGATGGTGAGCAATAATTTTTTCATATTGCCTTAAATAGAGCCTTAATATTAGTAATCATATCTGGATTGCCTCTGAAAGATTTAATCTCCTCATCAACTTTATTCCAATTATGTGCAGATTCACTAAAAAAATTAGAATCAACTTTAACCCAACTTGAATCGTCAAGGGTGCCAACTTTCAAAAAAATTAGCATAGGAAGCTCTTTAGCATAACTAAGAATTCCAGATCCGCAATTCTCACAAAAACCTCTTCTTATATGTAAACCAAGAGACCCTTTCGTCTCAAAAAATTTCACATTTCCCTCAACAGCAAGGTTTTTTTTGGCTATGTAAATCAGAGTAGCTTTTCCTGATCCAGTAGATCTTTGACAGTCGCTGCAATGACAATTGTGAACTGAAATTACTTTTTCTTTCTCAAAAGAATATGTAATATTTTTACACTGACAGGAACCTGATTGCATCACTTCCTATAATCTAATGGAGGTTGCCTGTCGCCCAATAAAGCCTGATACTCGTGGTCTCCAACTCGTCCAAGATGTTCGTCCCATGCTAATTCAATAATTTTTGGGTTTTCAAATAATTTAATGGCAGAATTTGCCAAGGCTTTGGCAGCTAGATTTGCTCCTTTAGTGCCAATAGTTGTACCTCCTGCGGCAACTGCTTGCCAAGAATGTGATGATGTTCCTGGAACCCATGTAGCTATTCTTACACCAGAGGTAGGGACTTTCCATGAAACATCGCCAACATCTGTTGAGCCTTTTCCAGCTGAAAGACGCAATGGTTGAATTTCTTCCTGTGAACCAATTTTACGTGATGGGTTTATGAGTGTTTTATAAAGTTCATTAGCGTACTCTGTCTCCTCGTTGGTGTATTTAATTCCTCCAAGCTCAAGAAGCTCTTCATAAATCATCTCAGATAGTACTTTGTTTGGCATTAATGGATAATTGCCGTGCATAACTTCATATTCAAGTTTTGTTTCTGTTCCTTGCGCTGCTCCTCTAGCTGCTTTAACAACTCTTTCAAATAGATCTACAACACCATCAACATTCGGGTGACGAACGTAATAATATACCTGAGCTTCCTCTGGAACGACATTTGGAGCTAGCCCACCTTTTGTAATTACATAATGTATTCTTGCTTCTTCGTCCATGTGTTCACGCATTAAATTTACCATCATATTCATTGCCTCAACTCCGTCTAAAGCTGATCTTCCGTTTTGTGGAGCGCCTGCTGCGTGTGCAGATATTCCTTTAAAAGTAAACCTAGCTGATTTGTTTCCGTTTGAGCTCGAAAAATGTGATTTGTTAATGTCGCTCGGATGCCAGTGTAAAACAATATCTACATCATCAAAAAAACCATCTCTAGCAATATAAACTTTTCCACTACCGCCTTCCTCTGCTGGAGTTCCATATAAACGTATTGTTCCTTTTTGATTATTTTTTTTAAGCCAGTCCTTAACTGCAACAGCTGCATGAACCGAGGCAGCTCCAAATAAATGATGGCCGCAAGCATGTCCAGCATCTCCACCTAGAGAGTCCCTGTACGGGTTTGTGCTTTGAGATAATCCCGGGAGGGCATCAAATTCAGCTAAAACTCCAATTATTGGCCCACCATTATTGTATTCAGCGATAAATGCTGTTGGTATCCCTGCAACTTTATCTTTAATGGAAAAACCCTCATTTCTAAGAATATCTTTTATGGCGTTTGCACTTCTAGTCTCTAGATAGCCCATTTCTGCAAACTCCCACAAATCTAGTGCAAGTTGATCGTATTTAGGTTTTGTTTGTTCAATATAATCACTTACGTCAGTGAATAAATGAAAAGATAGAAAGAAAATTAAAAATCTCATAGTACCCCTTTTATAACTATTGTAAGTTATTTTTTCTGATGTGTAAGAGTAACTTTCACGTCTTTAAGAAGTAGTGCTGCAATACTCAAAAGAAGAATTGAGCCTGCCTCAAAAATAAGCTGTTCAGGGACTGAGTCTTTTCCCTGGAGCACAATTAAACGTGCTAATGCTGTAATACCAATGAATAATGGATAAATAACTGGCAACACATGGCTTCTAAAATATATTGCTACCATTCCTAAAACCTCAGCATAAATAAACATAAGCAATAGATCTGCCAAACCAATGCTACCTTTGATATAGACTTCATATAGCTCAAACCCAACTGCTGCAACCGTCATGGCAGCAATTACGCCAAGGATAAAATCTTCAAGGTATTCAAAAATTTTGTTAACTCTGCTCATAGATTGTTAATTTTGTTCTTATTCATATTAAGCTAGTTCTTACTATGGGGTGGCAACTTTGCTTCCACAAACCACTCATGTTTACGTTTCACTGGATTGAATTTTTTAATTTTTAATTTTTCATTTTCCTGAATAAATTTTTTTGTTTTAACAACCGTGTAATGATAGGTGTGACTATCTCTGGTTTCACCTTCAGGAATTAAGTATATTTTTTGCTGTTTGTTTGCTGCCATAAAACCGTACTGTACAATAACTGTAAGTAATTTTCACTATATTTATGAAATATAAAACAATAAATTCCGACAAATTTAATACCCCATATTCTGATGCCATTGAGATCGGCAATATTATTGAATTTTCAGGGATGATAGGAAATGATGAAAATGGATTGGTGGATAGTGCTTTTGAAAATCAACTTCATCAAATTTTTATAAACCTTAAAGATTCTTTGGAATACTTTGAATTAGACCTTCAAAATGTGATAAAAGCCAAGATTTTGCTTCAGAATATCGAAGATATGCCTAAACTAAATGAGATTTATTTAAGTTATTTTCAAAAGCCGCTGCCAATAAGAACTACTTTCGCAGCTGCAGGGCTTCCGTTTAATGCAAAGGTTGAAATCGAATTTACAGCATATAAATGAAGAAAACTTTTTTAAATAAGTACCATCACGAAAATGGTGGTCACATGGTAGATTTTTCTGGTTGGGAAATGCCAATTAATTACGGGTCTCAAATAAGTGAACATCTTTCAGTTAGAGAGAATGTTGGAATGTTTGATGTTTCTCATATGGCAGTCTTTGATCTAGATGGTAATGAACAATTGGATTTCTTAAAGTCACTATTACCTAATGACGTCAGCAAGATAGTCGACAGAAAAAGAGCGCTATATTCACCGCTTCTCAATCATGATGGTGGAATACTTGATGATCTTATTGTTTATCACCTTGGAGGCTTAAATTTTAGAATCATTTCGAACTGTGCCACTAGAGATCAAAATCTAAACTGGTTTAATGAAATCTCATCAGGTTTTGATGTAGCAATTGATTTCAAATCTGATTATTCAATCATCGCTATACAGGGTCCAAGCTCTCAGTCAGCTTTAGGTAATCTTTTAAAACAAGAGTTACAAAATTTTCATTTACAAATGGATAACGAAATCATGATTGCCAGAACTGGGTATACTGGCGAAATTGGTTTTGAAATTGTTTCTAACAAAACTATTGGCCAAGAGATATGGTCTGAATTCATAAAACTTGGTGTGAAACCTGTTGGTCTTGCAGCTAGAGATACATTGCGACTCGAGGCAGGATATAACTTGTACGGCTTAGATATGTCTATACAAAACAATCCTTATGACTCAAACCTTTCCTGGACAATTGACTTATCGGACGATAAGAGAGATTTTATCGGGAAAAAAGCTTTGGAAAGAAATAAAAAGAGCGATGAAATACTCTGTGGTTTTTACACAGAAGAAAGAGGAGTGTTAAGAAGTGGAATGGAAATTTCATTTAAAAATGGAGGCGGGGTTATTACAAGTGGAACCTGGAGCCCTACATTTAAAAAGAATATAGGTTTATGCAGAATATCAGCTAATCACCCAGAAAAGGGGGCTGCACTTTTGAGAGATAAAGAGGTTAATTTATATTTTTGTGAGACAAATTTTTTAAAGTATTTAAAATAAAACAATGGCTCAAATTCCTGATAATTTAAAATTTTTAGACTCCCATGAGTGGGCAAGACAAGAAGATGATGGGACGATAACTGTTGGTATATCTGACCATGCTCAAGAATTACTGGGTGATATAGTTTTCGTTGAACTACCAGATATTGGGAAGAATATTGAAAAAAAAGGAGATGTTGCGATAGTTGAGTCGGTTAAAGCAGCATCAGATGTTTATTCGCCAATCAGTGGAGAGGTCACAGAAGTAAATCAAGTTTTAAGCGATAATCCGGAAATTATTAATACATCCCCTTACGAAGAGGGTTGGTTTTTTAAGATTAAACCTCAAGATATAAATGAGCTTGCTGAACTCCTTGATTCAGAGGCATATAAAAAAATTAGCGAAAGTTAATTTCTTTGGAAAAAAATGACAACTAATACAACAGACTTCTCATATAGGCATATTGGTCTTAAAGAATCAGATGTTAAAAATATTCTCCATGACTTGGGGTACAAAAATATGGAATTATTTCTTCAAGATCTCATGCCTGAATCTATCTTTGATCTTAACAACATTGATCTCCCAGATGCACTTGATGAGGCCTCAGCCCTAAAAAAACTTAAATCTATTTCAAAAAAAAATAAAGTTTATAAGAGTTTCATTGGCCAAGGTTTCTATAACTGCAATGTCCCCAATGTAATCAAAAGAAATGTATTCGAAAATCCTGGTTGGTATACATCGTACACCCCTTATCAACCTGAGATTGCTCAAGGAAGGCTTGAAGCTCTAATGAATTATCAAACTATGATAACTGATCTTACATCAATGGATATTTCGAATGCCTCTTTGCTAGATGAGCCAACTGCTGCTGCAGAGGCAATGATGCTTGCAAATAGAGTTTCTAAATCCAAGTCAAATAAATTTTTCATTCATGAAAGCTGTTTTGAACAAACTAAGGCAATCATGCAAAGCAGAGCAAAACCCCTTGATATTGAAATTGAAATTGGGACAGAGATGTCAAAAAATCAAGATTATTTTGGATGCTACTATCAGTATCCAGCTGCTGATGGTTCAGTAGATGATATATCGGCTCAAGCAAAACAAATACATGAACAAGACGGGCTTTTTATTGTGGGAACTGATCTTTTAGCCCTCACTTTAATGAAGCCTCCAGGAGAATTTGGTGCTGATATCGTAGTTGGCTCTTCTCAAAGATTTGGTGTTCCAATGGGTTTTGGAGGTCCTCATGCTGGATTCATAGCTGTTAAGGACAAATATAAGAGATCACTTCCAGGAAGATTGATAGGGCTCACTCAAGATCAACAAGGAAGGCCCTGTTACAGGCTTGCATTGCAAACCAGAGAACAACACATCAGAAGAGAAAAAGCTACAAGCAATATTTGTACAGCTCAGGCTCTGCTAGCAATAATGTCTTCTTTTTATGCCATTTACCATGGGGCAAGTGGACTTAAAGAAATTTCTTCAAGAATTAATTCGCTTACAAAAAAGTTAGCCAATGAAATTTTAGCTAAGGGGTACAAAATCAAAAATAAAAGTTTTTTTGATACGCTTGTAATCGAAGTAAATAATGCAGAAAATTTTCATAAACAAGCACACACAAATAAAATTAATTTACGGCATATTTCTAATTCTCTTGTTGGAATAAGCTTAGATGAAACTACAACGGAAGAGGATTTAGTTCTCCTATCAAAATTATTTGAAAAAATTGAAAGTAGTGAAATTTCAGTAGGCGATGCATGGCAAAAATCCTTAGATAGAGAATCTGAGTATCTTTCTCATGAAGTATTTAACTCCTACCAATCAGAAACTCAGATATTAAGGTACATAAAATCATTATCTGATAAAGATATTGCTCTAGATCGTTCAATGATTCCTTTGGGTTCTTGTACCATGAAATTGAATGCAACCTCAGAAATGATTCCCGTTGGATGGAATGGTTTTGCCAATATTCATCCACATGCACCATTGGATCAAGTGGAGGGTTATTTAAAAATTATTAATGATTTAGAAAAATGGTTATCTGAAATAACAGGATATAAAGCTATATCTCTTCAACCAAATGCGGGATCACAAGGCGAATATGCAGGGTTGCTTGCTATTGACGGTTTTCACAAATCACAAGGCGATGAACATAGGAATATTTGTCTTATTCCTGAATCTGCTCATGGAACCAATCCAGCTTCGGCTCAGATGGTAGGTTATGAAGTGGTAGTAATTAACTGTGATGACAATGGTGACATTGATATGGAAGACTTAAAAGAAAAGGCTGGAAAATACTCTCAAAATCTAGCCGCAATGATGATCACTTATCCGTCTACCCATGGAGTTTTTGAAGAGAGAGTTAAAGAAGTCTGTGATCTTATTCACAGCTATGGAGCTTTTGTTTATATTGATGGCGCAAACTTTAATGCAATGGTCGGGATGTGCTATCCAGGTAAGTTTGGTGGAGATGTATCGCATCTTAACCTTCACAAAACCTTTTGTATACCACATGGTGGAGGAGGTCCAGGGGTAGGACCAATAGGAGTGGTAAAAGAGTTGCAACCTTTTTTACCTGAGGATCCTCTAAAACTTACTACAAAAGGTTATTCAATTTCTGGTTCAAACTTCGGTAGTGCAAGCATATTGCCTATTAGTTGGATGTATATAGCCATGATGGGGCAAGAGTCTCTGAGGAAAGCAACACAAGTTGCAATTCTAAGCACCAACTATATTGCTAATAGGCTCAAAGATGATTTCAAAGTTCTTTACACTGGTAAGAACAATTTGGTTGCTCATGAATGCATTATAGACGTAAGGCCATTTAAAGAGACCTGTGGGATTGAGGCAGAGGATATTGCTAAAAGGTTAATTGATTATGGTTTTCATGCGCCAACCATGTCATGGCCTGTTGCAGGGACTTTAATGATTGAACCAACAGAGAGCGAATCTTTAGACGAACTAAATAGATTCTGCGAAGCTATGATAAGTATAAGAAATGAAATTAGAGAAATTGAAAATGGTAATTGTTCACAAGATACAAACTTATTAAAAAATGCTCCTCATTGTGTGGATTCTCTTATTGAGGAGTGGGAATACCCGTATTCAAAAGAACAGGCTTTTTACCCAAACAGTCAAACGAAAAGACAAAAATACTGGCCTCCAGTCGGCAGAGTAGACAATGTTTATGGGGATAGGAACCTTATATGCACCTGCCCAAGTATTAAAGAATTCAAATAAGCTTTCCTTTTTTTATTAATCTGTTAATATTCCCTGCAATTTTATGGTAGAAAAATTAGATATAGCCAAGGATTGGTTACCAAGGTATACAGGATCAGAAATTAATGAGTTAGGGAATTACATTCTTCTTACTAATTTCAAGAATTACATCACTGCTTTCTCTCAAAGATTTAATTGTGAAATCAAAGGGGAGGGTGGTGCGATGCAAAGCTCTACGAACTCAGATGGCTTAAGTATTATTAATTTTGGGATAGGTTCACCAAATGCGGCGTTAATAATGGACTTATTATCAGCAAAGAATCCTAAAGGGGTTCTTTTTCTTGGGAAGTGTGGCGGTTTAAAAGAAGCTTCAGAAATTGGGAACTTTATTTTACCAATTGCTGCAATAAGAGGTGAGGGTACCAGCAATGACTATTTTCCACCTGAAGTGCCAGCGCTACCATCATTTAAGCTACATAAATTTGTTTCAGAAAAGATTAAAGAGTCAGGAGAGGATTACCGAACAGGTGTAATTTTTACAACTAATAGAAGGCTTTGGGAACACGATAAACCATTCTTAAAACGGCTTCAGAAAAGCACTGCAATTGGCATAGATATGGAAGTTGCAACAATATTCATTGGTGGACATTATAATGAAATCGCTAGAGGTGCATTACTTTTAGTATCTGACGTACCAACAACTCCCGATGGAGTTAAAACCCAAGAATCTGATAAGAAAGTTACAAGCCAATGGGCAGAGAAGCATTTGGATATCGGCATAAAATCAATGACTGAAATCGAACAAAGTGGTGAACGAATAAAACACTTTAGATACTAACTAAGCCTTTCCAAATTTCTTCAAGCTTACAGCATCATCTAAGATTGACTTTGATATATCGGTATATTTTAGACCCAGAATATCTTCGGCTTTCGTACTGTTTTTTGTCATTGCTTTGCCAAGGAACCTTCTTGCTGGTTTAAGCATTGGTATGAAATATGACATAAACTTGGCTATTGGAATTGAAACAGATATTTTAGGTGCATTATAACCACCATCCCTTAAAATCTTTGATACTTCTTTTGTCCACAGCTCAGTAGCAGAGAGAATAATACGCTCGCCATTGGATTCGTCATTTTCAAGTGCAAGAATATGTGCGCGTGCAACATCTCTTACATCAACATAGCCTATATGTATTGGCAGGTTAATTGGGATTTTTCCATTCATTAATCCTGAAATAATTAATTGGGTTGAGCTTACCTCAGAGGTAAGGGAGGGCCCAATAACTCCAGCAGGATTAATAACTGTTAATTTAGTGTCTTGATTTGAATTTTTGATCAGATCCCACGCCTTCATTTCTGCAAGAGCTTTGCTTTTAGGATAAGTAGGTATTGGCTTATCAACTAGACTCCAATCGTCCTCGCTGAACTGATCTTTTGTATGACCAGATGAGATCGCAGCAACAGATGATGTAAGGACAATTTTTCTTACATTATTTTTTATAGCTAATTTGACTACTCTTTCTGTTCCTTCAACTGCAGGTTTTATCAATACATTCTCATCTTTTGGTTGGGAGAGTGGGTATGGGGAGGCAACGTGTAAAACATCTGTACAGCCCTCCATCGCTTCACTCCAGTTCTCGTCTGAAAGAAGATCTGCTTTAAAAAAATTTACCTTACTTATATCAAGTGAGCTATCCGCTAGGGCTTTCTTAATATCATCTATCTTTTTAAGATCTCTAACAGTTGCATTAATTTCATAACCTTTGGATAAAAGCTCTTTAGCACAATGCATTGCAATGTATCCAGAGATGCCTGTAAGTAGAATCTTTTTCATGAATTTATTTTACATTTAATCTAGAGGATTTGTTCACAATTAGTGTCTTCTAAAAATGACTTCACTTTTTTCTTCTCGTCTTCTTTTAGAAGGGCATATTCCTCACGAATCCAATTTAGACACTTGGCTTGATAACTAAAAGTCTTTTGTCTCCATTCAGCACCTTTTACTTCTGTTTTCCAATCGGTTTTTTGGTTTTCGACTGCTTTAGCATTTTCTATGAGCAATGGTGCATACATCATGCCAAATTCTTTAAAGATATTTCTTAAAGTTTTAGGGCTAGCCTCTATGGAAATCCACTGCTTAGAATCTAAACTTAGTCCAGAAAGATCATCAATTACCTCCACCCAAGCTACTACACGAGGGGCAAGATCATGACAAATTTTTCTAGGTGTAGGATCAAACTTTACAAGTTGTGATAATTGTCCATAAAATGCAAAGTCTGCTGAGGAAGGCCTCTCTCCAAGTAAAAAAGGTGACTCAATAAGATGTTTATTCAGCATTGAAATAAATCGTTTAAAGCTTTGATCTATCAGTTCTGCAGTATCGTTACTAGAGCCTACTACCCAGAGCCTTTCAGTCTGACGTTGGGTAATGAACTGTTTTACTTGTTTGTGCTCCTCTTCAGCTAATGGCTTTTCAAATTCAACTAAAGGTAAGATCGTTCCAGCTTTATCAGCATCTTCCTTAAAATGCCACCTGTAATGGAACATATATTTAGTTAGCCATTCATCTGCAAAATCTTCCAAAAGATAGTTAATAAAGGCGAGTGACGGATCATCAGGTATAGAACTTCTATCGGAAAATTCCTGTTCCAACCTCCTTATGATTGGTGTCGAGTCTGTCGTTGCAACGGGTCTATTTTGTGTATCATTTAACAGAATTACTGGAAGTAAGATGGGTTTAGGTGGCTCAACCTCTAGTGCCTCTAGCCTTTGCTTAACATTACCCCAATGGATATCAAAAGGAATTCGTCTGTACCTTAGTAAAGACAGCATTTTTTGAGTATAAGGGGAGGGTGTTGAACCGAAGATTTGTAGCCTTTTCATCGAATAAATTATAGCTTTTATTTTCTAGACTCTAAAATACATTATAATATCGCGGTTAGGAGAGATGGCAGAGCGGTTGAATGCACCAGTCTTGAAAACTGGCATACGTTTATAGCGTATCGAGGGTTCGAATCCCTCTCTCTCCGCCAGTATTAATGACCCTTGTGCAGACAAAGTACATAAAAGTATGTCAGGTGTTTTTTTGCCTTAAAAAAGATCACGAATCCTTCTGTACGCCGTTATTTATAGGCTTGATTTAACTTTGCAATCATAAAGGTCATGCTCTACCATTAACTTATGTTTGGTCTGTTTGAAAAATCTTATTCCGAAAAATCATTAAAACTATTAACAGGCAAACTTATCGAGATGAATCAAGACAGCTACTGGTACTTCCCTGACGATGTGCCTTCAGTGCAAGAGATTCAATTAGATGGATTTGGTTCTCTATTTGGTAAAAAGAAGGAAGAAAAACTTACTCTCGCAAAACAGAGAAATGCTTTTTCTTGCGCAGTTATGGTTGTCATGGCAGACAAATGCTTTGATGGAGATGACAAAGATTTTAAAACATATTTAGAAAAGGGAATATTAAATGCATTTGGTAGTAAGCATGGAAAGATGGTCATTAAATCCTTTGATGATGTCTCAAGTTTTAAGGATTTTTCTGATTACGGAAGAGAGTGGGCTTTAAGCAAACTTGATTGATCTTCATCGCCCTTATTTTCCAAATGGAAAAAAATTACTATCACCTGTGGAAATATATTTAATCAACCAGCCAATAGTATTAGGAATTAACACAATAATAACTTTAAAAAAAAGGGGGGTGGAGTCAGAACTTATATAAGGGTCGGTAAAAACCATATAAGCTACCGCCAACGTTATCAGAAACGCTATCCAGTGTATTACAGATGTTAATCGTTCTAAAAAACTATTCATCTGTCTCAGCTTCCTCTTTGGGTAAGGTACATTCTAAATACAATGACTTTAACTCATCATAGGGTAACTCCAATTCAGCTAAACCAAATTCACCAGTAGGATCTAAATTTTCGATATAACTATCGTATTTTTTTTCATAATATACTTTGGTTATCCTCTTAAAATTCTTACGAGAAAAGAATTCATATGAAACATTATCTTTAGTCATATCTTAAATATATAAAAAAAAGGCTACCTTTAACAGTAGCCTAAAAGTCACTTCATAGATGCAAGAAAGAGCTTCGCTATAGAATTAGTTATATTCTAGATAAAGTTCCCATGCAATCTGTTGTAAAAATAAAGCATTCTCCTCACTTACTCTTCCTAGATAGTTATAGCTTAAGCCAACAGGAGATTTGTTTGTAATAAAGGCAAAGATCACACAAGCTCCCAAATATGTCCCAAGCATTCCAGGGTGTGTGCCATCTGGGTGATGTAGCATTATTTCATCATTTTTCGCATATGCTCTCTCGTATGCGCTCCCTACTGGTATGACAAGGGCACCGCTTTCTTCGCCTGCCTGAAAGTAGGTTTGTTCAATTTTTTCTATCAAGTTTGGTTCAAAACGATAATCGTTTTCCAAATAAGCATGAGTCATAAATAAAGCTGGAATAACCGCTTTTTGCCTAGCTTTTTGACTGTACTCAACTGCAGTTTTAATAAACTTTTTCCTTGAGCTTTCATTTAAGACTTCTCCACTGCCACCTTGCATTATTACCATATCAACTTGTTCGTTTCTTTGAAGATTCTCCGGAACAAGAAGATGGTCAATGTCATGGTTATGAAGGCGCGAACCACCGATAGTTGAACTTTTTGTCACGATGTTTGAATCTCTAAAAAACTCCTCCATTAATTCTTCAACGTGATTGTGCATACTGTCGTTGTAATAGAAATAGCTATTACCAACAAATAATATAGATCTTGGGTAATCACCCAAGACCATATTTGAAAGCAAAAGAAGAACAACTAGATTAAATCTAAACACTTTTTTATGGAGTAATTCTTGAACTTGTACCAAGCCCAGCACCATAAATGACAGCATTTAACCAAAGTCTGTTTGTTCCTAAAGTAGATCCTCTGAAGTTTGGCTCACCAGAAAATAGTATTACCTGGCCTTTGCCAACTCGTTCTCTTGTTAAGTAAGCTGAATTAGCTATTCTTTGGGCTGCTTCAGGCCAAACAAGTCCACTCATCCTTACGTTCAGATCGTAACCAGGAGGAAGGTCTGACCAGTTAATTGTTCTGTAACTATCCGCCATTTTGTTTTCGACGAGCTCTCCAACTCTTACAGCAGCTTCTGCGTTTCTGCCGCTCATTAAAATTGGGTAGTTTCTATACAGTAAGGGGAGGGTGTTTGGTGTCCCGAATGTAAGCCAATGCTCTTGATCAATTCTGCCAGCTACCATCGCACCAGAAGGCATGAATATTGACTGCCAATTATCACGTTTTACAAGTTCATCATTTCTCATTCTGTCTGAACTTGACTCCCAAGGATAATCAACTTCAAAGTTTATTTTATTATTGAGAACATAAGGTATGTCTATTTCAATATCTAAAGAGTTAAGCTCTCTCTGAAGATAAATATTGTGTTCATCACTTTGCTCTAAGGAGTTCTGAATTTGCATTACTGAACCAATGCCATTTTCCGACGCTAGATAGCGTGAGCTACCATTATGAGCAATTAAAGTTCCCCCTTGATCTACCCATTCTGCAACACTTTTCATCTCAGCCGAGGATAATCCACGATAACCACTTGGCATTATTAAAGTATTATATCTTCGTAAATCACCATAACTTACAAGCGAGGCATCAACTTGGCTGTGCCTTATGCCTAGATGATGATCAATAGACCACCAGGTAACCCCCACATCATAAGAATTAAAACCAGCATGACTTAATATTGCAATTTGTGGTCGCTCTAGTAATTGAAAATGTCTTCCTCCCCAATCTGGAAGTTCATCAGGACCAAATCCCGATTCAATAGAGGAAACTGAAATTTCTAATTCAGATCCAAGTGAACTGATCACATTAGGTAAATCTAAAAATTTTGGATTATCCATTGCAAGCACCACAACACTTCCTCTTGGTAAGGTATGGTTTGAAAGAGTTGCCTCTTTATCGATAATTCTTACTTCAACGCCTTGCTCCATCAAACGTGCTGCAAAAGCAACTGAACGATCGTCATGACCATTAACTGCCCACATCACAGCATCCGCGTTCATTTCTATTTCAACTTTAGCAGGCTGCCAAATATCCAATCCTCTTTGCAATTCTGCTGGGACAGTAACGGCAGGTAGCCCATACATCATTGTTAGGTTAAAAGCGGTTGTGTCATACATAATAGAGGAGCCATCCTTTAGGTTTTTTCTTCTTTCCTCTTTAAGGACTGATTCGATTATTTCAGCGTTAAATTCAAGGATTGCAGCAATTAAGGGAGCTTCAGCCTGACGGTTTGGTATGATCATACTTCCCACTGGTATAGTAAAGTTTTCCTCAACATCCCCTGATTGATTTACAACACCATTTGCTTTTATTGGTCTTGAATTTGTATAAATTTCAATATCTTGGGCTTTTAATTTTTCGGCAAATGTATTTAATCTGCCAAAGTTATCTGTTGGTAAAACTACAAAACTTTGATCAGCGTATTGTCCATCTTTTGAAATATTGTATTTGCGACCTTCCCAAAAATCCTGATACATTGCTTTTGAATGTTTTGCTAGTGTTTCAAGATTCACCATTGTACTTACAAATTGGTGGTGTACNGATTCTTTGTATGACTGGATGGTTCCCTCAGGTCTACGGACCCCATCTTCTGCCATTCTTGATTGCTCATATAAAATACCTAAAGTACCCCTGAATTGTGAATAGAATGAATATCCAGGATATANGTCTTCNTGCCATTCNCCTGTGTAGAAACGCCAATTTCTCTCGTCAAANGCATTCCCCTGATCTTGTGCAAAGACATTTCCCCATTTNATNAGATCGCGGTCGATATGTGTATTTATAGGTTCTCGTGGTGGGCCTGTCATAAANGTATCNTGTGCACCCATTTCATGGCCATCCACCATAATTTGTGGACTCCACTCATTGATTAAAGGAACACGCCCCTGGGTTTCNGGTTGAGTTAGATAAAACCAATCTCTATTNAGATCGTAATAATAATGATTAGTCCTACCATAGGGCCAGTCACCAGTATGGAGTAGAGCCTGATCATCNTAATTTGGAGCNGTACCTCGATACTGTTCNAGATTTTTTGCAAAGCGAGCTCGCCCATCAGGATTCATCATTGGATCAATNATCACAACCATATCATCTAGCATCTCCAANACTTCTTGGTCAGAGCTTGCTATCAGATGGTAAATGCTTGCTAAAGCGCCATCTGCTCCTGAGGTTTCGTTACCATGAATTGAGTAAGCCATCCAAGCAATCGCTGGAAGTTNGTTGATAATAGATCGNGCCTCACTATTGCTTGTATTTGANGCATCAGCCAGTGCTGTAATNCTTTCCTTAATTTCATCTANGTTNNTTATATTCTCAGGAGAAGAAATGAAAACNGCAAATANAGGCCTTCCTTCATGTGACTGTGCATACTCNATTACTTTTATTCGATCTGATTGTTGAGACCATGACCTTACAGCNGAAGCAATTTGTGCTGGACTTGCTACACGCTCNCCAACCTCAAAACCCAGAAACTCTCTTGGGTTGTCAATTCCANTTANATAATTNCCATCAAGAATATCCTCTANGTAGAGATCTTTTGAAAGACTNGTAGGGCTCATAAGAGTATCTGAAGAAGATGTATTTACCGACTGCAGACANAGAGTAAAAAGAGAAAGAAGCAAAGCAACGTATATTTTTCTAATCATAATATTCTCTAATTTACACCAATTTAATAAAATTTGATAAAAGGCTAATATAAAAAAAATTTAGTTATGNATAAAAATATATGAAGTTATTGTANAAAANCATGTTTTTTNGGAGATAATATCCNAAGTTTATAGTATTTNTATCCNTGTTNTTCATTTTTATATTAAAGTTTTATTGTTTTTTGNAATTATTACCTTNATCNCTTTCCGNGTTGGTCTTGTTTATTTTACTTTTTAAGCCAATACTTAANTANTAACTANAGATATCTATGAAAAAATTATTAATNACAGTAGGANTAACTCTTCTAATAGCTNGCTGCAACTTTGAAAGTAATGAANCNGAAGTTNCNGAACAGNTTGAACAGAAACAACCATTTTCTGANTACTTAACTTGTACACCAGGNATTAATTTTACTAATGANTCAGTGCGGTCAATGATTACTGAGTGGAATGCATTAGAACTTGATGAATCATTATATTTTGCAGCCGGACANGCTCCTCTATCTGAAACATCNCTCGGAGGTTCCGGAAAAGTTTATTGGCAATTATTTTGGGAATCCAAAGAGGATGCTAATGAAGCATGGGCTGANGGNCCATCNGAGGAATTTTTAGCTTGGGGTGANAAGTTTCAAGATGTNTTGGTTTGCGATGGNGATGGTAGAAGAGGTTATGACGTCTACTGGGGTAGAGAAAATGACANATCAGGCGATTGGGAGGACGAGTCACAATGGGTAACTTANGCGCACTATTGTAAATATACATCTCTGGGTNNNATTGAAGCCCTNGNTTCATCAATGGTTGAGTTTAANGAATATCTAGANNATGTAGAGAGCGGTGATGATGGGCCATTCACTTTTGGTGTTTTTCTTCATAATTCAGATAATAAAGAACCATATATAAANTACGATTTTTTCTGGATGAATTATTATCANAACCATGATGATGCAANGGCTTCTTATGANAGATNTGAGCAAACCGGTTCTGAAATGCAAGCTACGTTNGACGAATTCTCTGTNTGTGAAGGNCCATTTCCNTCAAATAGNTTTCGATTTTTGAGTGTAAATTAACCATATATAATCATTATGAAAAATNTAATATTAATNTTAACGATCCTGACAATGTTCCTAGTAGCNGAAAATAATTGGTANCCATANACTGACAATGTAATGGGNGGNAAATCAAGCTTANAGGCAGAAGTTGATGAGAAAGATACGATCAAACTNACNGGAGACGTTTCAACAAAGAANAATGGTGGTTTTGTAAGATTNGCAACAAGGCCCGAAAGTTTAGCTGAAGATNTCAAAGGGATAANATTNCTAGCCAAAGGNAACAATGAGACCTATGATCTTCATNTTTCTCTNAAGGGAATTAAGATGCCTCCATGGTCTTTCAAATCAAAAAAGTTTTTTGTTTCAANCGAATGGGAAGANTATCAAATTGAATTCANAGATTTTGAAAACTATGGCTANTCTGCTAGAAGNTTTAAACCAAGNAACTTTAATGAAGTGAGTTTNGCGGGTTACGGNCGNGATTTTAAAGTGAACCTAGAACTTAGAAATATTGAATTCTATTAATACATGCTCTTANTAAACGAGTATGCAAGCACATTTGCTGAATTAGCCTGGGGNCAATGGCTTGTTTATTTCTTAATTGGTTCNGGGATTTATTTCTTACTCAGATCTAAGCTTGTTCCATTTCGNTACATTCCNCANGCATTTGAAGTTCTTTTAGGNCGCCATAAATCTAAAACTGATGTTGGGGATGTAAGCAGTTTTAAAGCTCTTGCAGCATCGCTNTCNGGNACTATTGGCCTNGGAAATATTGCAGGTGTTGCTGTTGCCATNCAGATTGGTGGACCAGGTGCTATTTTTTGGATGTGGNTAACAGCTATNTTTGGAATTGCCACAAAGTTTTTTACATGTTCNTTATCAGTAATGTACAGAGAGGTAGGTCCTGATGGAGAAACCCTTGCAGGNCCAATGTANGTGGTTAAAAATGGATTACCAANGTTNATGTTGCCTCTAGCTTATTTTTTTGCGTTTTTTGGAATGATAGGTTGTATGTCTGCATTTCAATCNAATCAAATTGTTCAAATTACACAGGATCTTTATTTTTCNGGAATTGAAAATTTTGANTACTTTGCNGCTGNTTTTTTAATGTTTATTACAAGCTTAGTNATTCTCGGAGGTTTGCAAAGAATTGCAGAAGTTTCTTCCTGGTTAGTNCCTTTNATGGCNAGTTTATATTTTNTAGCTGTAGTATTAGCTATATTAGTTGAAATTGATTCGTTTCTACCNTCATTNGGCCTAATTTTTTCTGAAGCNTTTAACTTNGATTCAGCAGTTTCAGGAGGTATTGCAGGAGTGATTATTACTGGAGTAAGAAGAGGGGCCTTTAGCAATGAGGCTGGTATTGGAACAGANGCAATGATNCATGGNGCAGCAAANACTTCCCATCCGGTAAANCAGGGGCTTGTTGCCATGACAGGACCAATATTCGATACACTTATAATGTGNACATTAACNGCAATTTTGATACTTGTTTCAGGNGTTTGGCAACAATCAGATAGCAACGGAGTTACTTTAACTGCCGAAGCTTTCTCAGCTACGNTNGGCCCACTTGGNNCAGTGATTCTATTTATGTGCGTGCTNAGCTTTGGATGTAGTACAATTTTTACACAGTCTCACTACGGATCAGCTTGTGCAAGATTTCTTTTTGGAAAAAAAGCAATTAAACCATATAGGTATTTTGTAATTTTNAGTGTGGGGATATTTTCTGTGGTCTCAATTGATTTTGCACTCAATATTATTGACGGAGCATTTGCCATGATGGCAATACCAACTNTGATATCTGGTTTNTGGCTTGCACCAAAAGTCCTTGCTAAATCAGATGAATATTTTAGCTCAATCAAGAACTAAGGAATCTTTGAATCCTTTTAACTTTTACAGAACCNCCAAAATACTTAATTTCNTCATTATCCATCNTATCTAAGCTTTTTAATAATGCTTCAGAAACCTCTCTNTNTTTGATCAAGGATTTCATGCTTTTAAANCTCACATTTATGGAAAACACGGCGTAATNNGGTGAGAATTTTAAAATTGTTTCTCTCTCAGATCTAATNTAGCAACTCGAAATATCTGAAGACAGAAAACTNTCTGACTTATTGTGAAATCTACTTTCATCNTCNTGTATAAACCAATTTTCTCTTTTAAATGGTATNTCCNNCGGCATATTTTTTATAAACCTTTCTATAGGATTACCAATTTTCTGATTCAGGCTTTTTACTGGAGAATGAATCTTTCGTAAAGGNAGNCCAATCTTTTCCTTCAAATTCCAGTAACTAGGNGAACATACCGATCCGGCTAATAGTTCTTGATCANCGGAAGATTTTATTATGCAGATGTCATCTGGAACTGNCAAAGAGATATTAGCAATTAGATCTGGGAAGGCAGNAGAGGCAGGAGTAATTTCTTGTGNTAAGAGTTGCTGNGCTTCAATTGAGTCTTCAGTTACTGCAANNACATCTGAATATCGATGANTAAAAGATTTTATTTTAAAAGAATGTAACTTTTCAGAAATCTTTGAATCAAACCAGGAAGACTTTTCTATAGGCTTCAAACCAAGTCTATATTTTTTTTCTCCTTTNCCCCAAGGTGGATTTGACCAAAAATTTGTATCTATTTCTTGTGCTAAAGACATCTGTAATTTTTATAATAATTAATCTATAGTTATTTGTTCAAATATAAATATGAAAAACATAGCAATTATTGGTGCAGGACCTTCCGGAATAGCTGCAATAAAAAACATTTCAGAAAAAGGNTTTTCTGTAACCTGCTTTGANAGATGTGCTGGTGTNGGNGGTAATTGGCGTTTTAATGATCCNTCAGGCCATTCAAGTGTCTTCGAAACAACCCATATAATTAGTTCAAAATTTACCTCTCATTATGAGGACTTTCCTTTCCCTAGTGGAACCCCAGATTATCCNTCTCATCAACAATTGCTTAAATATTTTAATGATTATGCCGANAACTTNGATATNAAAAAATACATNAACTTTGGAACTGAGGTCACTAAATGTANCTATTGTGAAGATGGTTCTTGGGAGATTGAATGGAGATCTTTANACTCAAATGANATNAGAAAAACAAAATTTGATGCCTTAGTNGTATGCAACGGTCATCACCACATTCCAAGNTATCCTGACTATCCNGGGAAATTTACTGGNGAATATCTACATTCCCATGATTATAAATCTGCTGCTCCTTTTAAAGACAAAGACGTTCTTGTTNTTGGGGGAGGGAACTCTGCTTGTGACGTTGCCGTAGAGACTTCCAGAGTTTCAAAAAGTACCTCTATTAGCTGGAGGCGAGGTTACCATTTNATACCAAAATTTTTATTTGGATATACAAGTGATATTTTTGCAAAAAAATCACGNTGGTTGCCAAAATTCATCAGACTTCCTTTTCAAAAATTTATGCTTGAGATGGTTCAAGGAAAGAATGAAGACATAGGGCTACCAAAGGTTAATAACCATGTTTTAGCAACACATCCGACAGTNAATTCAGATTTATACAATTCAGTAAGNCANGGNAAGGTCAAACCATATGGAGATATTTTAAAATTCGATGGTAGAAAAGTTTATTTTAAAGATGGNACCAATAGGGAATTTGATGTNGTGATAGCTTGTACAGGNTTTAAAATATCTCATAAATTCTTTGATAAAGACCTAATAGATTTTGAGTCTGGTCCCGTAAAGCTTCTTCATAAAATGATACCTAGTCACCTNAAAAACCTCTATTTCATTGGGTTGTTTCANCCTCTTGGATGCATTTGGCCGGGNGCTGAACTCCAATCAAAATTAGCGGCTAAACATTTATCTGGGGAATGGGAACCATCGGATGAAATAAATAAACTTATTGAAAGAGAACTGCAAAATTTNGATGTTAAACAAATTGANACNCCACGCCATACCATNACTGTAGATGACTTTTCTTTTAGAAAACGACTNAANNAAGAACTACGNCAGAGCATGAGGGTATGAAAAATATATTTTTTTTAAGNCATGCAAAATCTAGTTGGGATGATTTTNGCTTGAAAGATTTTGATAGGCCNCTATCAACACGTGGCATTCAAGATGCNGACTTAATGGGAAATTATTTCAAATCAAAAAAAATAACCTTAGAAAAGATTCTGAGCAGTCCCTCAAAAAGAACTAAAGAAACTCTAAACCACTTTTTTACCAAAAAAGTTCCACAAATTGATTTTATAGACAGCATTTACCATGCTNAAGTTGAAGATATNTTGGATTTAATTTCAGGNTTAGAAGCGGAATGTGAATCAATCATGGTAGTAGGGCATAACCCTTCAATGCATTTAATATCAGAATACCTTTCAGGAAATTTTATTGAAAAATATCCTACATGCGGTCTTTGCTGGNTAACAATTACTGATAATTGGGAGGAGATAAAACAAGGATGTGGAACTCTTAANTTGTTTATNAAGCCTAGCCAGCTTCGATAGCTTCTGTNAANTTNCTCTTATTGAAAAANATAACGTATAAACANACTAAGACCGATANGATGGNATGNNCCANAAGCACTTCCTGNAGAAAGTTTAAATTGCCCAATGCAACAAGAACTAATACTNAACCTGATCTAATTAACTCAAGNTAATATCCATAAAAATTNTTTTCGAATAAAAAGGATGCGAATACTAATGTACTCGTAAGCACAAANCCTACCAANAAGAGATCGAGATAAGTCANTAAAGAGACATTAAAGAACACAAGCATTGANAAAGTAGNGCCAAACACTAATTGCCAGAAACCGAATAGTTTTGAGGTTAAATTAATCTTGGGATCAAATTTTTGAAAAGCTGACATNTCATTTTTTTCAATNGGNTATTTTTGTNTTACATCNTCAGGTCGCCATTTGGGTCTTGAAAAAAATACTTTTACCTTGTCTGACCACTTTTCAGTTCGCCACGCATCTCTAATCATTTCAACCCAAACNTCAAAATTTGCCCAAAATGGGTTCCATGATTTTAATGGTTTCGAAGTCCCATATATTGGNTTTAAATCTTTTCTTTCGTCAATAAATGTTCCAAATAGCCTATCCCATAAAATAAATACCCCNCCATAATTCGCATCAACATANTCNTTGTTTTGTGCATGATGAATTCTATGATTTGAAGGAGTTACTAAAATATAATCAAGAATTCCCAACCTATCTATNTGCTCAGTATGNACCCAGAACTGATATATCAANTTNAAGGCCGCAACGGTNACAAAAATCTCTGGCGGGANTCCTAATAACAAAAGNGGGCAATAAAAAATCCACTTGAAGAGAAAGTCAGTGCCTGTTTGTCGAAGNGCTGTTGATAGATTGAACTCTTCTCCGTGATGATGNACTACATGAGANGCCCACAAAATTTTAATTTCATGATGGCATCTATGGAGCCAGTAGTAGCTTAANTCGTACAATACAAAAGCTAATACCCAAACATAAGGATCATAAGAGTTNAGTATGCCAAAATTAAATGACTGATATATCCACGCATATACAAGACCTTGAACACCAAGTTTCAAATAAGAAGGGAANCTGCTTATCATTCCTAGGCTTATACTTGTAAATGTATCGTTTAGCCTNTAGTTATTCTTATTTCTNAAGTAGCCATAAAGAAACTCACATATAATAAGAAAAGTGAAAATAGGAGCCGCGTAGGCAATTAANTTTGATGTATGCATTTATTTGTGTCCCAACAGTCCTAAAAAGTATCAAAAAAATCTAAAAATATCAAAAAATTTNCATTTTTTATGGCAATAATGTTTCTACTTTTTTAAGCGCTTTTAACATAGCCTTTTTAACATCAGAAGAATCTTGACTTTTTTTAGATGATTTTGAGTANACAAGATTCGTGAAATGCTCTNTAAGNTTCTCGTTTTGATCNATATTTTTTTCTGCAAATCTATTTCTTAATTCCTCAAACTTTATTTTTGANACCATTTCTNTNGGGCCAACTGGNTCTAATCCAGCAAACATNTGAAATCTGATTGAAGCCTCGTTTACATCCATNAGCTCACCAGGCTTTCCGTTGACAAATTCAGGNATTAATTCCTTCGTAATTTTTTCAGGCCCCGTATCNAAAAGTTGTTCTATTAGTTCTTGATAATTTTTCAATTTNTCNTGGGCTTTNTCGTTCTTTTCCAACATNGCAAAATCTTTCATTGCTTTTCTAAATTTTTTCTCTTCTTGTGTACCCTTNAGGTTTTCAAGTTCTTTAAAGTTTTCTTCAGCTTCATTTGGAGCNATTTGTTTATCTCTTAAANNTTTGATGATATTTTCCATTAAGCCTCTTGATTCGTCTAATTCTTTATCCTTAATCATTAAGAACTTATTGCATTCATCTTCAAAGATTTTATTTACCTCAGGATCAAGCTTTTTCCCTGCNGGCCCTAANGTTTTCCATTGCTCTTGAATCTCCCTGATCTTGTTAACAGTTTCNTCAATTTCTTCTAAACTTANACTTTTCACTTCATCAATTAAAGCCTCTTTTTTTCNCTTATTAAATTCCTCAACACCNGCTAACAGAGNATTTATTCCATCTCTAGAGTCTCTAAATTTTTTATTTAACTCTTGGAAATCTTGATCTGGTACTGGAGAAAATATTTTCCATTTCTCATGAACCATTTTCAAAAATTTTACTATCTGAATAACCGTAGTNTTCTCTGTAGACTTTCCTGTTGGAAAGGCCTCAATTTGTAAAATTAGATCAAGTTTTTTCTTTTTATTTTCCTCTTTTTTTCCTTCNAGTTCAGCNAAATAATCTTTGCATGGCAACCATGCNTGTTCACATGCTTCTTTAAAACTTGCCCATTTTTCCTTACTTGCAGTTTTTCCATGCTGATCAAGGTTTTGCCATTGTTTTTGAAGAGAATTAATTTCGTTTGCAAGCTTTCTAGGATCNAGCTTTTTTTCAGAAACTGCATTNACTGCATTAATGAGTTCAGTTCTTTTATCAGACGTGGCAAACTCAGCCCAATCNTCGTACTCTTTGGCTGTAAAATTGAGTCTCTGGAATTTATGTCTGAATTTTGATGGGATTGGTTTTTCTCTTCCAAACTGAGAATTCAGCTTTCTCAAGTCTTTTTGTGCCCTCTTAATTTGGCCTGACGCNAATAATTGCTCAATGCCATTAAGCTGTTCGTTTAAGTTTATTGCTTTATCTCCCACAAATCTTGCTGAAATTATTTATAATCCAATCAAACACTTTTTGAATGAAACGGATTTTAACAGGTATTACTCCCAGTGGCTATCCTCACTTAGGAAATTATATAGGAGCAATCAAGCCATCTCTAGACCTTTTAGACGAAAAGTGCGAATCATTTTTATTTATNGCTGATTTACACGCATTAATTAAGGTTTGGGATACTGAAAGGNTGAATAAACTNTCAATGCAAATTGCAAAGGCTTGGCTTGCATCTGGGTTAAATAGTGAAAAGACATTCTTCTATAGACANTCAGATATCCCTGAAATTACANATTTAACCTGGATTTTAAGCTGTGTTACTGAGAAAGGTTTACTTAACAGAGCTCATGCATTTAAAGCTGCGATTGATTCAAATAAGGAATCAGGTAAAAAGGATCATGAAGAGGGTATTTCGATGGGGCTCTTTTCTTACCCACTCTTAATGGCCTGTGACATCCTTNCTCCAAATGCCACNCATGTTCCAGTCGGCAAAGATCAACAACAGCACCTAGAAATCACAAGAGACATAGCTCAAAAATTTAATAATCGATATCAGGAAATTTTTAATATTCCTGAGCCCGTTATATCCTCTGANAAGNTTGTTTTAGGGATTGATGGGCGGAAAATGTCTAAGAGNTATAACAATATAATACCTCTACTTGGGACNGATGAAGAATTAAAAAATTCAGTTTTGAAAATAGTCACAAATTCTCAAAAGCCAGGCGAAAAGAAAGACTGGAGAGAAAATACATTATTNTCTATTTACTCGTCATTTGCTGACGAAAAACAAATNGAAGAGTTAAAAAATAAATTTGAAGAGGGCATAGGTTGGGGTGATGCCAAATTAATTGTATATGAGGACTTAAACAAAATCCTTTCTCCNATTAAAGATAGATTTGAGAGTCTTNAAAGTCAGGAAAAAAATATTGAAGATATGCTTCAAGANAATGCNAAAAAAGTCAGGAAAATTACTATCCCTTTAATCGAAAGGGTCAAGTTAGCTGTAGGTCTTTAAATAGTCCTTAATTAAATGTATCAGACAAAAAGCGAAAAAAGCTACCTATGGATATTCTTCACAATGTTGAGCNTAGGGCTTGGGCAATCNCTTGTATTTACNTCAATTCCAATTCTTGCNCGTGAAAATGGATTAAATGAAGTTCAGGTNTCAATTGTATTTGGAATNTCTGCGTTTGCATGGTTTTTTACCTCGCCTTTATGGGGAAGATATAGCGATAAATTCGGTACAAGNCTTATTGCAATAATAGGATCACTAGGGTACTCAACAAATATGATTTTNATCGTAATNCCTATTATTCTTTTTGAAAATGGTTATTTAGCAAGCTGGGCACTATTTCCTATGTTAGTAGCAAGTAGGCTNATATATGGCTTATTTGGGTCTGCAACTAGACCAGCTTTATTTGGTTATGCTGGGAAAATCTCCTCGTCAAAGAATAGATCNATAGTTTTCTCTAACCTAGAGTCTGGTTTTATATTAGGAACTGTTTTGGGTCCTTTAATTGGTGCTTTACTTTTCCGCTACACCAATACNGAGATTCCATTTATTCTTTTTGGCGTAATTGGTTTCATAGTAGCTATACAACTAAACATNCGGCTTAGAAATACAAAAGAGGGGAAAGCATCCAATGAAAAANCTAAAAAATTANANGTAGGTGATCCGAGGGTTTGGCCTTTTATNTTTGTNTCATCTTTATTTAGCATTACTCAGGCCATCATCTTCCAAACCATGGGTTTTTTTATTTATGACCAATTGGGNTATTCANCCAATGATGCTGCTATTTATGTGAGNATATGTTTTGGTATTTGGTCAGTTTCTGTTGTCTTAACACAAACATTCATTAATCCCTTATTCAAATCTTTGAAGNTTATGATGGTGTTGGGGCCAATTTTGAGTGCCATTTCTTTCATCACATTAATTTTTTCTGATGAGATCTTTGCTTTGGTTGGAACCCTTGTTCTTAACGGTATAGGTCTGGGGATCACAAGACCAAGCTATAATTCTGCATTATCNTTAAGCCACGAAAAGNAATTTCAAAGCTCTGCTGCAGGCATAATGGGTAGTACATTACCTATAGGACANATGATTGCACCGNTTTTTGTTAGTCTNTATTTAATAAATTTTTCATATGTCTATATCTTTTCAACCATAATTTGTATTGTTTCAATTGCATTTACCCTACTTCATCCGTATATACTTANGTCAAATGCGTACAAATAAAAAAGCTGTTCTAATGATAAGCCTGGGCACNCCTGACAGCCCAAGCTGGAGAGATGTTGCTAGCTACTTGAGTCAATTCCTCACTGACGGGAGAATTATCAATATACCCACATTCTTAAGATACATTTTAGTTAANCTTATAATTGTGCCATTNAGGTCNTTTTCATCTTCTAAGAGTTATAAAGATCTTTGGACTGAGAGAGGCTCTCCGCTAAAATATCATATGGAAGATCTCACNGAAAAGGTTAAAAATCAGCTGGGTGAAACTCATGATATTCATTACGCAATGCGTTANAAAAATCCATCTTTAAAAACAAAGTTAGATCAAATGAATAAGATAGGTTACGACGAGATAATTTTATTTCCAGTTTTTCCTCAATATTCCTCNGCAGCCAATGGATCATTTCTGGACTACTCATTAAAAGAGATATCAAAGTGGAATNTAATCCCNTCCATTAAAACTATTGATCAATTCTATGANAATGAAGATTTTTTAAACGCATTTAAAGAGAANATAGAAAAATTTGATCTAGATACATATGACAAAATAATATTTAGTTATCATGGGCTTCCAATGAGTCAGCTTAATNCAGTCTACCCTGAAGGAAAATGTGATGATAGGGAATGTGNAAATGGTGTGGAGGGAGACAACCACCATTGTTATAGAGCCACTTGTTATGAAACGACGAAACTTCTTGTAGAGAAAGTTGGTGTTAATCCANANAAAACAATAACATCATTTCAATCTAGATTAGATTCTAAGTGGGTCAAACCCTTTAGTGACAAAGTCATAAAGGATTTTGCNGAAGACGGAGTAAAGAAAATTTTAGTTGTTTCTCCCTCTTTCACAGGAGATTGTCTTGAAACGATTATAGAGATTGGAGATGAATATGGGGAACTATTCCTTGAAAGAGGCGGTCAAAAGCTTGACTATGTACCATCATTAAATTCGAATGATAGTTGGGTAAAATGTATAGTAAATATAATTAGAGGAGTTTAAATGAGGGAAATACTAGAAATTCAAAGAAAGGCATTTTTAGAGGAGGGGGAACCATCCTTAAATCAACGTATAGACAGATTGAANAGATGTATAGCTTTAATTGAAACTCACGATGAAAAAATTATTAATGCGCTGAANAATGATTTTAAAAATAGATCAAAAGGTGAAATTCTTACCTCTGAAATTTCTCAATCAGTTAGAAATTTNAANTTTACTATTAAAAAATTAAAAAAGTGGATGAAGCCACAATCGAGACCTTCATCCTTTATGGCAAATATGCTTGGATCTAAAAGCATTTTAAAACCCTCACCCCTTGGTACAGTTGGAGTTATAGCTCCGTGGAACTTTCCTGTTGGNATGGTATTTTACCCAGCAGCTTCAATATTTGCCGCAGGCAATAGGATTATGGCAAAACCGTCAGAACTTACTCCAAATACTGCTGATGTNATNAAAGANGGNGTTGAAAAATACTTCGATGAATCTGAATTCAGTGTAACTTTGGGGGGGCCGGAAGTTGGNGCAGAATTCTCTGCACTACCATTTGATCATCTCCTATACACAGGTAGCGGACGAGTTGGAAAAAAGATTCTTGCTGCTGCAGCAAATAATCTTGTACCTACAACTCTTGAACTAGGAGGCAAAAGTCCAACAATTATTTCAGATGGCATGGATTTAAATTTAATAGCAAAAAGAATAATGTTTGTTAAGACTTTNAATGCAGGNCAAATATGCTTATCNCCTGATTATATTTTCATAAAAAGAGGATTAGAAAATGATTTAATCAATGCATTNAAAGCAACTTTTAACGATTTTTTTACTGAAAAAAATCAAGATGATTACACTTCAATGGTAAATGNAANCCATTTTAAGAGGATGGATCAATANATNCAGGATGCTAAAGAAAAGGGNGCAGTAGTTACAGATNTAGCACCAATTGATAATCCAGATAANAATATAATGTCCACAAAAGTTCTTTTAAATGTGAATGACGAAATGCTGGTTATGCAAGAGGAAATTTTTGGACCANTGCTTCCAGTTATGGTTTACGANGATCTTTCNGAGGTTGTGAATTATGTCAATGATCATGATCACCCACTGGGTCTATATTTCTTTGGAGATGANAAGAAAGAACAAGAATTTATNATAAATAATACTCGTTCAGGTGGAGTAACTATNAATGATGTTATGTTCCATTTAATGCAATCTGAACTTCCTTTNGGNGGAGTTGGNCCATCTGGAAATGGTCACTATCATGGGTANGAAGGTTTTCTAAATTTTTCAAATCTTAGATCAATTTATTANCAAACAAAGATTGATACTATTTTTAACATGTTAAGACCNCCAAGAAAGAAGAGTTTTGAGATGCTTTCAAAAATAATGAAGAAACTTTCTTGAATAACTTATTAAATAAAATATCATTTAGCTACCTTCTAAATCCTGGTACAAAACGTTTTTCATCTCTATCAATATTTACAACTGTTGGAATAGCNATTGGAACATCTGTTGTAATTATTGTGATGTCNGTAATGAATGGGTTTCAAAATGAACTAAAAGAAAGAATTCTTGGTGCTGTACCACAAGTTATTTTNGAAAGATTNGAAAAATTTGAAAACATTGAGGAAGTAATTTCAAAAGCAAANCAACATCCAAATGTTATAGGAGCNCAAGAGTATCTTATGGAGCAATCAATTCTTAGTTCTAAGTACGCTACAAAAGGAGTAGTTATAAAGGGGACTGACGAAAAAGAAATATCAATTATTGCAAAAAACNTNATTGAAGGAAGNCTNAAAGAGCTNAAAGATGGAGCAAATATNATACTGGGCGATTCTCTTGCTTATAAACTTGGGGTGTTGCCAGGTGAGCAAATTACATTAATNGTTGCATCAGATCTAGGAAATATAATGACTANGCCCAGAGCAATTANNTTTTTAGTTATCGGTTTATTTTCAGTAGGGTCAGANGTAGATCAAAATTANGCATTGATAGGAAAAGATTCATTTACAAAGGCATTCTCTAAAAAAAGAAATATGGGAATTGAGCTGAGACTTGATGATGTCTTAGATGCAGAAAATACAGGTGAAGAAGTTTTAAAAAGTATAGCTATCAACTCTTANACGAAAATTACAACATGGGAAGAAGTTTATGGAAGCTTATTTCGGGCGACACAACTTGAAAGAACAATGGTNTCTTTGCTAATGTCTTTAATTCTATTAATAGCANTATTTAGTATGGTTTTATCAATAAACCACTTTGTGAAAGACAAGGAGAGTGAAATTGCAATGTTNAGGACAATTGGTTACTCGAAAAANGAAATTTTACGTATATTTCTACAAATTACTCTTTTCATAGGAATTATTGGAATNTTNCTTGGCAACCTACTTGGGGTAATTTTTTCAAATAACATCACTGAATTTTTTAATTTTCTTGCAGANATTTTTAATATCAACGTGATGAATACCTACTATGTTGACTATTTTCCATCNATTGTGATGTTTGAAGATATTCTGNTAATAAACGGTTGNTCAATTATTTTAATCATATTGCTTGGTTTTATACCAGCAAATAAAGCAGCAAAAACNAACCCTGTAAAAATCCTAAACAAAAAATGATCGAGTTAAAAAAAGTTTCAAAAAAATATANATCTGGAACAACGTTTCACGAAGTNTTTAAAAATCTGTCCTATAGTTTTAGTGACCAAGGAATNTACAGTGTTGTTGGGCCCTCAGGCTCTGGAAAGACTACACTTCTNAATCTAATTTCTGGATTAGATAGTTTTGAANAAGGGTCNATAAAAATCTTTAACAGAGAGATTTATAACCTTGANCAAGAAAAGCTTGCCATATTAAGAAAATCNTTTTTTGGTTTTGCNTATCAATATCATCATTTATTGGAAAACCTTAATGTNNTAGATAACTGCAAAGTTTCATCTAGAGNGGATGATAGCTCACACATAACANAAATTTTGAAGAATTTGAGGATTNAGCATTTAGCAAATAATTTTCCTTCAAATCTATCTGGTGGTGAAAAACAANGAGCATCAATAGCTCGGGCNTTATCAAGCAAGCCAAAAATAATTCTTCTAGATGAGCCAACAGGCAATCTTGATTATAAAAATAGTGAAAACGTTCAAGATTTCATTTTAAATTACGCTAAGAAGGCTCGTTGCTTGTTAATTTATGTGACTCATGATAATAATTTTGCAAAAAAAGCTGATAAAATCTTAGAGATTTCAGACAAGGGAATTGAGAGGGATAAGTGAGAGGCAGCATCTATAAGCGACTACTAAGCTATACATTTAGATTTAAAGGATTATTTTCTTTAAGTATTTTTGGATTTCTTTTATTTGCTCTTGCCGATATTTCTGCAGTTGAGTGGCTTAAAAGAGTTATAGGATTCATAAATAGTGAAAATCAAGGATTCCTAAATCCTTTAAACCTTGCACTTCTTTTATTGTTAATCTCAACGGTAAGAGGAATAGGGTTTTACATAGGAAACTTTTTTATGGCAAATGTTGGTCTTAAAGTGGTCCATAACTTAAGACAAGATTTAATAAGCAGCTTGCTATTACAGCCGATGAGTTTCTTTGATCAAGCTTCTAAAGGAGAAATTGTTAATAGGGTTATCTTTACAACAAATCAAATTACAGGAGCAGCAACTAACGCATTGAAAATCTTAGCTAAAGAAGGTTTTTTGCTGGTTGGTCTATTTATATACCTAATCTACTTAAGCTGGAAATTGACAGTTGTAATACTGCTTATCGCTCCTTTAATTGGGGTGGTTGTAGGGCTTGCAGGAAAAAGATTAAGGAGAGTTGCCAAAAAGATTCAAGATGTAATGGGCATAGTCACACAAGTCAGCAATGAAATCGCAACAGGCGCTCGAGAAATCAAGTCTTTTGGAAATGAGGAAAGTGAAAAGATTCGTTTTAAACAAGCTAATGATGAAAACCTAAAACAAAATTTAAAAATGGAGAGCACTACAAATATAGCGACGCCCTTAATACAAATATTTGTTGCAGCAGCTTTAGCAGGAATGAGTTTTTTAGCATTAAGCAACTTAGATGATTTGAATCTACCATCTGAATCTTTTGTAGCTTTTTTCACTGCAGCCGGTCTAATGGCAAGACCTATTAGACAACTCTCAAGTTTAAATGCAATTATTCAAAAGGGTTTAGCTGCAGCTGAAGATATATTTCACTCAATAGATAAGGATTCTGAAAATTTCAATCAAGGGATGGAACTTACAAAAAAACTCCAGGGAGATATTTATTTAAAGAACGTCACTTTTGGATATTCTGAGAATAAAAAAGCAGTATTAGATGATATTACTATTAAAGCACAGAAAGGCGAGACCATAGCTTTAGTTGGCAGATCAGGTAGTGGTAAATCAACAATAGTTAATCTTTTGAATAGATTTTATGACCACTATGAAGGATCAATCACTGTGGATGGATACGATATAAAGAAAATTAGACTTAAAGATTTGCGCTCATCTATATCATATGTCTCGCAAGACCCAACACTTTTCAATGATACTGTAAAAAATAATATAGCTTACGGAATTGATAATGTAAGTGATAGTGCTATTTTCCAGGCAGCCAGAGAAGCTAATGCCTATGAATTCATTGCTAGTTTGCCAGAGGGATTTGATACAAAAATAGGTGACAATGGAATGCTGCTATCTGGAGGAGAAAAGCAAAGAATTGCCATTGCTAGAGCATTGTTAAAACAATCCTCAATTCTAATCTTTGATGAAGCAACTTCTGCTCTTGATAATGAGTCTGAGAAAGAAATACAAAATGCGATCGAAAAAGCATCTAAAAACAAAACAACATTTATTATTGCTCATAGGCTAAGTACCGTAGAAAAAGCAGACAGAATTTATGTGATCGAGGAGGGTAAAATTACCCAATCTGGAACACACAAAGAGCTTATTGAAGAAGAAGGCTTGTATAATGTCTTGCAAGGAAGTCCAGAAATAAGCAAAGAAGATATAGTTGATACTAGAATTGACTCTTTCATTCCAACAAAACTCCCTCAACAGAAAAATTACTGGAGTCGACTTGGTCCTGCAAATATTCTTTTAGCTCCACTAAGTGCAATTTATTGGTTGGGAAGCTCATTAAGAAACTTGTTGGGCAATGCAAAGAGATCAAAGAATCATGAAATACCAGTAATTGTTGTTGGAAATGTAACTGTTGGAGGAAATGGAAAAACACCTTTAGTAAATCAAATTGCATTAGATTTAAAAAATATGGGATATAACCCTGCTATCATTCTTAGGGGTTATAAAGGGTCTTTCAGTGGCACCAAATTAGTTGATTCTGAAACTACAGCACAACAAGTAGGTGATGAAGCTATCTTTCACTATAGAAGAGGATTCAATGTAGTTGTGGATAGGGACAGAGCTAGAGCTTTATCTTTTATAGAGAGAAATACAGATTCTGATATAGTCGTTTCTGATGATGGGCTTCAGCACTTTAATCTAAGGAGAAATTTTGAAATAGTGGTAGAAGACTCTTCAAGAGATTTTGGTAATAGACTATTTCTTCCTGCAGGCCCTTTAAGGGATAATATTTCAAGAAAAGATCAAGTTGATATCTTTTTGCACAGTGGCAGAGCAAAAAATTCAAAATACTTTTTTGAGTTAGAACCTGATTCTTGGGTTAATTTAGCAACTGGTAAAAGTTATCAAATAGATGAATTCCCTTTTGGGAAAAATGTAAACGTTGTTAGTGGAATTGCAAACCCTGTTAGGTTCTTGGAAACGCTTAATGCCATAAAAATTAACTACGACTTTAAACTCTTTTCAGATCATCATTTCTTCACAAAAAAGGATTTAGAGTTTGAATACCAAAGACCACTAATAATGACAGAAAAAGATGCAGTAAGAATCTCTTCAGAAGAAGTAAATGAATCAATTTGGTACTTAAAAATGAGGGTAAAGCTGAATATTAACCTGACTAAGATTATTAAAGAAAAAATAAATGGACAGTAAATTTAACATTGTTATCCCCGCAAGATTAGAATCAAAGAGACTTAACAATAAGCTTTTGAGAGAAGTCTGTGGAAAACCTATCATTCAGTGGACATGGGAAAATAGTTTGTCTTCCAATGCCAACTCAATAACAGTTGTAACTGACTCAGAGGAAATAAAGCATATAATTTCTGAGTTAGGTGGTAATGTATTTTTATCAAAAAAAGAGCATGAGAGCGGTACTGACAGAATTAATGAATTTATCTCTGTAAATAAAGTTCATGATCAAGAACTAATAATCAATCTTCAAGGAGATGAGCCTCTTCTAGATATGGATTTTATAGATAAATTTGCAAGATTCATGACTAACCGAAAGGCCAACTTTGCTTCAATGTGTAAACCGTTCCTGTATGAGGAAAATTTAGATAATCCTAACAGAGTTAAAGTAGTAATAGATGAGCAGAATAAAGCTATCTTATTCTCTAGAAAAAAAATTGAAGGCTACGATGATTTTGAAAATTTCCATCATATTGGTGTTTATGGTTATGATGTAAATACCCTTAAGAAATTTGCATCACTTCCTAAATCAAAAAATGAAATAAGGGAAAACCTTGAACAACTAAGGGCTCTAGATAATAAAATTGAAATGCATATGCTTAAAGTGCAAAGCTTTAGCTCATATGGAATTGATACAGAAGATGACTTAGAAAAATTTAAGGCTCATGTCACCAAATGATATGTATGACTTAACTTCTCAAAACGGTTTAAAATTGAAAGCGCTTGCGAAGTTTTATCTTGAATTTTCAAATGCAAAAGACTTAATTAAAATTTGTAAAGAAAACGAACTCGTATCTAATGATCTTTGTGTGATTGGGGAGGGCACAAACTCTATATTCCCCACAAATTTTAATAGATTTGTTATTAAGCCAGCTGGAAATAAAATCCAAATTATTGAAAATAAAAATAACGTTATTTTAAAAGTTGAAGCAGGTGTAAAGTGGGACGATCTTATAGATTTTTGCTGTAAAAATAACTTTTACGGTCTGGAAAATCTCGCAGGAATTCCTGGTTCAGTGGGCGCAGCTCCTGTTCAGAATATTGGTGCTTACGGCAAGGAACTATCTGAAAATATCTTAAAAATTGAAGTATGCGATATAAGCGACAAACTTATAAAAGAACTTGACAATGCAGATTGTAAATTTAATTACAGGGAAAGTATTTTTAAAAAAAATAAAAGCCTCATCATTACTTCAGTATTCTTAAATCTATCAAATCATTTTTCTCCAAAGCTTGAATACAAAGATTTTAAAAATCAGGTTTTTTCAAAATCAGCTGATTTAATTGCTTTTGTTAGAGAAATCAGACTTAAAAAAATTCCTGATCAAACTTCCTTTCCAAACTTAGGGAGTTTTTTTAAAAACCCTATTGTTGATAAGGAGGCCTATAATTCTAACCAGAGGCTTAAGCCACTTACACAAGTTCATGCCCTGAAGGAACAAGTTAAACTTTCTGCTGCAGAGATGATTGAGGCAGTAGGTTTAAAAGGATTAAGAATTAATGGTTGTGGCATCTCAGTTAAACACTCTTTAGTGCTTGTGAATACTGGAATTAGCAGCTCTGATGATATCCAAAGAGTTGAAAAACTTATCAGAGAGAGGGTCAGAAAAGCATTTGGTATAAATTTAGAAACAGAGCCCATTTACTTATGAATACATCATTTTTTTTATATCTTGCTTTTGCGCACCTTGTGGCAGTTATATCGCCAGGCCCAGACTTTTTTTATATTTTGAGAAGTTCATTTGAGAATGGATTCAAAAATACTTTTATCTCTGCTATCGGTATTGGAGTAGGTGTGCTCCTCCAGTGCATTCTTAGTCTTATTGCCTTAACTTATCTTCTAGATGAGATCCCACAAATTTACCTCTTAATTGGCTCAATTGGTGCTGCATACCTATTTTACATTGGTATCTCAGGGCTTATGGAAAATATGTCTACTGAAATAACTTTTTCTAATCAAAAAGATAAAGAACTAAATTTTTATAAAAGCTTCTTTGGTGGGATGTTAGTCAATCTTCTTAATGTTAAGGCGATTGTGTTTTTCGTATCTTTGTTTGGTGGTGTAATTCAATCGTTGGAAATAAACGATATGTTTATTATTTCAATCTACTTTTTTCTCGCAACAGCTACTTGGTTTATAATTCTTTCAATTAGTTTAGCTTACGGAAAAAAAGTATTTTTTTCTAAAAAATTTCAAACTTATATAAAAAGATTTTCATCATTAAGTTTGATGTTCATTGGGATAGCTTTAGGGTTTTATGTATGGATATAAACAAGATTGAAAAAGACCTCCTTGGATTAGATGATTACCCATTGGAACAATGGAATCCACCATTATGTGAGGGGGTTGAATTTACCCTTGATGATGATTCAAGATGGTTCTATAACGGCTCAGAGATTAAAAGATTAGCTATGATAAAATTGTTTTCTAAGCTGGTAAAACTTGAGGGAGACGAATACTTTGTAGTTACTCCTGCAGAAAAGATAATTTTGAAAGCAAAAAAAGAAATATTTGCGATTATAGATTACAAAAAAGATAAAGAAGACTACTTTTTCAAAACAAATACTAATGAATGGGTAAAATTAACTTCCATTAACTTCATAAAGGTTGATATGGTAAATGGGCATCCTTACCCCAAAATTTTACTTAGAGAAGGAATATGGGGCCTTCTATCAAGGAATATATTCTATTTGCTGATATCAGAGGCTAAACAGAGTGGAAATAAACTTTATTTAACATCTGATAAAAAGAATTTTTTCCTCAACTAAATCTCCTCGAGAAGTTTTTGAAGCCTAGCTGCTGCTAGAATTATTTGCAGATAAACAACACTTATGTTTTCAATCATATAATCTTGATCAAAAACCTTGGTTTCATCTCTGTAACCAAATGAAGGCTGGTATAACTTTTCTCGGGCCTCTTGAACCCAAAATTGAATACGCTGCTCATGGGTAAGCTGTTTTTCTTGTGGGGAGTAGAGATCAATATTTATTGGCTTGAAATCTAACTGTAGGGCATAAGCTGGAATGATCCCGTCCCAAAGTTCATGAATATTTGTTTTTGTACCATCATATAGGGTTACATACTGCCTGTTACCACCATAGTGCCCAATATCCCCGACATGAAGGGGTTGATGTATATCGCCGATAAAATGACCAATAAATTTCAATGCTTCGGTTCTGCGCCATTTTTTATTAGTCTTATCTTTGTATATTGCAATGTGCTCCTCAAGTGCGCTTACTATACATCCTTGTTCTGGGCAATCTGTGGATGAATAAGTAAAATCATTTCTTGCAAGATTTACATAGTGCCAAGGTCTTGTTTCTGGCCGCTTTCTTTTTATCGTGTCTGCCCAAACACACCAATCTGAATCTTTGCCTATAAGATCTTGAATTTCCATTCTTTTCTCTATTGAAATATTTTCCAGCGCAAGCTCACAAACCTTTCTGTGTCCATCATCCCACCAAGACTGAACGTTAAAAGATGCTCCAAAGATTAATATAGAAATCAATAACCTTTTCATGGTTCAATCGCCTATTTCTCTATTTAATAAAACTTTCGCCATTATGGGAAAATGGTCAGATACTCCAATGCCAGTTGATGAATTAAAGCTNATTTGAATGCCATTTTCGTCTGTTTGAAGAGGGTGCTTTACTACCTGAATAGAAGCANCATCAAATATTGCTCCCCGTCCCTTAAAAANCATTAGATTATCAAGAAATGACCATGTGCCATTTCTAAAATAATATGAGGTTCCATCGCAGTCNTTGCANCCTGATAANTGAGCAATTTCCCATTTANTACTCAAATTTTTATACAGNTTATGTTTTTTATCTTCTGTAATATTCACATTAAAATCGCCAAGGGCGATTGAAACATTCGAATGTTTNGAGACGAGGGTTTCAAGCATGTTAAATGCATCTTTCCTCATTGAAGTTGGATGATAGCCTGCAGGGAAATGTACGGAGTAAATTGAAATAATTTTTTTGTCTAGTGTTGATACTCTTGTCTCTAAAATTCCACGTGTGTCGTCTTGAACCTCTTTTNGGACCCCTTCAAAATTTATGGGATGGAGTNTTGACTCAATAATAGGGAATTTAGAAATAACCCCAAGATTAATTCCTCTATCATCCTGTCCNTCAATTAAACTGATATGCTNAAATTCTTGGCTTTTCATTCCTTTTTGAAGAGCTTCTANCATTTCAATATTTTCTACTTCTTGAAAGCTAATAAAATCGATATTTTTGGAATTAATCACCTGTAAAATATTTTCAATTTTTTGCTTTATTAAAGATTGGTTCCAATCTAAATATAAACAATCATCTCGCCATTTTTTTACTCTTATTTTCTGACAATTTTCAATATGTTTTTCANTNCTTTTTTTANAAATAGGGAGATAAGTATCATCTCTTTTGATTGGATTATCTTTGGCATCAAATAAATTTTCTACATTAAATGACATTACCGTTATGCTGTTTGAATCAGNGGATGCTACTGNGGAAAAAAAAATTATAAGTAAGAGAAATTTATTTTTTACTTTCAATAAATTCATTGACCTTTTCTTCCAAAATATTCATAGGAATTGAACCAAAACTCAAAATGAAATCATGGTAATCTTTCAAATCAAATTTTTCGCCCAATTCCTCTTTTGCTTTGTCTCTTAATTCCATAATTTTAAGTTGGCCAATCTTATAGGCTAAAGCTTGACCTGGCCATGCAATATACCTATCAACCTCGTTGTTTATATCTAGNGGTGTTTTAGCTGTATTTTCTAAAAAAAGNTCCACTGCTTCCTCTCGAGTCCATCCCTTNTAGTGCATNCCAGTATCCACGACTAGCCTAATCGCTCTCCACATATCGTATGTNAGTTGACCAAATTTATCGTATGGGTCTTCATATAGACCCATATTTTCACCNAGCTGTTCGCTATATAGNCCCCATCCTTCAACAAATGNTGTAAANCTAAGATGGTTTCTAAANTTGGGCACATTCTCTAACTCTTGTGCTAAAGCAATTTGATGGTGGTGTCCTGGGACAGCTTCATGTACAGATAACACNGGTATCTCATATTTGGGACGTGTCTCAGGCTTATAGAGATTTGCATAATAATANCCAGGCCTGCCTTTACTTGGAGCATTGTAATATGCAGTTGTTGTGTAAGGTGCNGTNTCCATAGGAATAGNAATAACTCCATATGGAGCTCTAGGAAGTTTGTTGAAAAGGGAGGGCATATATGCATCAATTTTTTTNGACATTGCTCTATATGCTTCAAGAAGTTCTTCACCAGTCTCATAATAAAACTGAGGATCGGTTCTNAAAAAAGTTAGAAAGGANCGGAAATCTCCNTGCCAACTTACAGATTCAATTATATCTTCCATCTCAGACCTAATTCTTGCAACTTCNTTGAGCCCAATTTCATGAATCTCNTTAGGAGTTAAATTGGTTGTGGTNTGGTATTTAGCTAAATACTCATACCATGCTTTACCGTTTGGCACACCATCCAAGCCTACTGAGTTTCTAGAATTCGGAATATAAACATTCCTTAAAAATGTCAAAAGCTTTCTATACGAAGGGTTTAGTTTATCCACAATAAACTCTTTAACACTCTCTTTAAGTNCATTNGCTTCTTGTTCACTCATTACTTTNTCTGCAGAAGAGAAAGCTTTAAAATACGGATGTTTATCAATNTCTAGTGCAAGCATATTTTCNATTTGTGTTGCCACAGCTCTAGACACTAGTTTGGGTTGGGTATAGCCGTTNTTTAANCCCTCTTGGTTATTCTTTAGAGAATTTNTAATATTCTGATTAAANCCTTTAATTCTNTCAAACCAATCAAGGTAGTCTTGTTTTTCTGAAAAATNNAGTCTATCGGCATAACTGTAATAATCTTGGACGCCNCCACGTTGATTTAATTGCATGTAATAATTAGGAAAATTTTTACCATCTAAGGCAACTTCATAGCTNGTTTTAATAAGTCTATAGTTAAGTTTTTGAGGCTCNGTAAGNTTAGAAAGNTTTATTTGGGATAATTTTTCAAGAAAAGATATTTCATAATCCTGATCCAATTTAAATTTTTCNACTGAATTGGAAGTAACTTGGTCATTAAACCTTTCATCTCCCANCAAACTTGCAAAAAAAGGATTCTCTTGCAAAGTATTTTCCCAGTCATCTTCTAAGAGTTTAATAAAAGTTTTNTCGTCNTTTGATAATCTTTCTGTTGTCAAATATGTANAACTTAAATTTGATGCTATGCCTATCAAAATNGAAATCAAAACAATGCTGATAATGTGTCCAACTTTCATAGTTTAAGCTTACTACATATTTGGGTAGTTTGGNCCGCCACCGCCTTCTGGGGATATCCAATCTATGTTTTGAGAAGGCTCTTTGATGTCACATGTCTTNCAGTGAATACAATTCTGTGAATTTATTTGNAAACGCNTTTTGCCATCTTCTTCTACAATTTCATACACCCCTGCAGGACAATATNTTTGTGCAGGCTCATCATACATTTCTAGGTTATGAGAAATTGGCAAATCTNGNTCTTTTAAAACTAAATGACATGGTTGGTCTTCTTCATGGTAAGTNTTTGATAAATAAACTGAACTAAGCTTGTCAAAAGTAATTTCATTATCGTATTTAGGNTAATCTATTTTTTTTGANTCGCTNGCTTTCTTTAGACAAGCNTGATCNGGGGTAGGNTGATTAAGTGTAAATGGAAGCNTGCCTCTAAATATCAATTGATCTACAACATTAAAAGCAGCCCCTAACAAACCTCCAAATTTATGAAAGAAGGGGCCAAAATTTCTTGATTTATAAAGCTCTTCATANAGCCACGTTNATTTTANATGTTCATTAAAGTCTTTAGTGTNACCTTTTAAATTCGAGTGAATTACTTTTGCAGCCTCAATNCCTGACTTCATAGCAGTGTGTGACCCTTTAATCTTTGAGAAATTTAANGTCCCTGCATTATCGCCCACCAAGAAGCCTCCAGGAAACTCCATGCTTGGCATGCTTTGCAAGCCTCCTTTGATNAGCGCTCTCGCACCGTAAGATAATCTTTTTCCATTATCAAGGTATTTCTTTATGTCTGGATGGGATTTCCATTTCTGAAATTCATCGTATGGACTTAAGTGTGGATTTGANTAATCAAGTGGTATCACAATCCCCAGTAAGATTTGTCCTTTTTCAGCATGATACATATATGATCCACCGGGAGTATCCATTGGNAAGGGCCACCCATTNGTATGAACCACTAGGCCCTCTTGATAATGTTTATTATCAACTTCCCAAATTTCTTTAAATCCAATGCCATAGTGTTGAGGGTCTTTACCTTCATCAAGNTTAAATCTTTTAATCAANTGCTTACCAAGGTGACCTCGGCAGCCCTCAGCAAANACAACATAATCATTAGCTATAATTTCCATGCCAGGTTGGTATGAATCCTTTTTTTCACCACTTGCNGTTNTACCCATATCGCCAGTTATAACTCCTTTTACTCTGTCCTTATCGTAAATAATCTCAGATGCNGGAAAACCAGGAAAAATATCAACNCCCATTCCTTCAGCTTGTTCAGCAAGCCANCGGCACAAATTAGCAAGACTTGTAATGTAATTTCCATGGTTTTGCATTGTTGGCATCAAAAATGATGGAACAGGNATGCTTAATTTATGATTGAGAAGAAATCTNATTGAATCTTTTTTTACAGNNACATTTAAAGGTGCGTTTCTTTCCTTCCAGTCAGGAATAAGTTCATCAAGTGCNGTTGTCTGAAAAACATTACCTGAGAGNATATGTCCNCCAATTTCTGCACTCTTTTCAAGNACGCATATTGTTTTGTCCTGGCTTTCTTCNTTAAATAANTGCGCAAGCTTTATAGCNGTGGACAGTCCAGATGGACCTCCACCCACAATCACAACGTCGTAATCCATTGATTCTCTTTCCATAAATAATATTGCCCTAAACTATTTAAATTTTATCTTTTTACTATATATTGTTAACAAGTNACAAAACAATGAAAATTTTAGTCCCAATTAAACGAGTAAATGACTATAACGTCAAGGTCAGACCGAATCAATCCAATACAGATGTCGATTTATCTAANGTGAAAATGGCAATAAATCCTTTTTGTGAAATCGCACTTGAAGAAGCGATTAGGATTAAAGAGGCAGGTAATGCTGATGAGGTNGTAGTNGTAAGCATAGGAACAGAGAANAACCAAGAACAATTAAGAACTGCACTAGCATTGGGAGCAGATAGAGCAATATTAGTCAAAGCAAATGAAGTAGTTCAGCCTCTAGATGTAGCGAAGATACTCTCAAAAATATATGAGAAAGAAACGCCTGGNCTTGTTTTAATGGGGAAACAAGGGATTGATGGAGATCACAATCAAACAGGACANATGCTTGCNGCAATTCTACAAATTCCCCAAGCAACTTTTGCGTCTAAAATTGAATTTAACAATAACAANTTAAATGTAACTAGAGAAATAGATGGTGGCTTGGAAACATTATCGGTTGAAATGCCAGCAATTGTAACAACNGATTTAAGATTGAATGAGCCAAGATATGCTTCTNTNCCAAATATNATGAAAGCAAAAAGAAAGCCAATTGANGAAATGGATTCAGANGAACTTGGCATTNCAATTGAACAGAAGGTAAAGATATTAAANGTTGAATCACCAGANGAAAGAGAAGAGGGTGTAAAAGTAGATTCCGTTGACTCTCTNTTAGATAAACTAAGAACTGAGGCAAAAGTTATAGAATGAAAACATTAGTAATAGCNGAACACGATAATAAAGATTTNTCATCATCTACCCTATGCGCAATAGCAGCTGCAGAAAAAATTGGNCAAGAGATTGATGTNTTAGTAGCAAGNAACTCAAATGAAGTAGCNGTAAAAGCAAANGAAATAAATGCTGTTTCGAAAGTTTTGAGCTTTGTAGATGAAAATTTANTAAATGAGATAGCAGAAAATATTGCTTGTTGTGTAGTCTCTGTTGCAGAGAATTATAATTTCTTTATTTCCAGNTCAAGCACAAGTGGAAANAATTTAATGCCAAGAATATCGGCCATGCTTGATATCCAGCAAATTTCTGAAGTNGTTGAGATAGTTGATATCAAGACTTTTAANAAACCAATATACGCCGGAGCATGTATTGCTACTGTAGAGAGCCAACAACAAAAAAATATTATAACTGTAAGAACAACTGCTTTTGANAAAGCTTCTTCTGAGGGTGGTGCAGCAGANATTGAAGATTGTNNGATGCCAGAGGTTGGTACAAGGAAATCTGCTTTTGTTGGAAATGAGCTGACAGTNTCAGACAGACCTGAACTTACTTCTGCAGATATTGTGATTTCTGGTGGAAGAGGGATGCAAGATGGAGNTAACTTTGCTTTGCTTGATAGTGTTGCTAATAAACTAAANGCTGCAGTGGGTGCTTCACGCGCTGCTGTCGATTCTGGTTTTGCGCCAAATGATTATCAAGTTGGGCAAACAGGGAAATCAGTTGCACCNAATCTTTACATTGCGGTTGGGATATCAGGGGCAATTCAGCACCTAGCAGGAATGAAAGACTCAAAAACCATTGTTGCCATAAANAAAGACGAGGAAGCGCCAATATTNAAAGTTGCAGATTATGGGTTAGTAGGTGATTTATTTGACGTATTGCCTGAATTAGAATCAAAAATCTAGGCTATAGTTAGAACAATTAAAATCACAACAGATAGAAAAANTACGAGTAAGACAACTANACTTAATAATATTCGTAAATAGTTCNCTTCCTTAAATAAAGTTTCAAAAGAAGATTTTTNCCCAACTCCTGCTAAAAATGCGAAAATATCATTTATAAATTTCATTTAACTACTAAATATGAATATATGATTAATGTTACAGCAAGCGCTGAAGATTATCTCTCAAAACTTATTGAGAAAAAAGATTTTGAATGCGATGTAAGAATTTTTGTTTCTGATCCTGGAACNCCCAGAGCAGAGACNTGTCTAGCATTCTGCAAGCCGGATGAAACCGAACCTACAGATCATAGACTNAGNCTTGACAGNTTTACACTATTCATGGAGGAAAAGAGTGTTCCCTANCTNGAGGATGCGGAAGTAAACTATGATGCAGACAATTTTGGGGGACAGTTGACTATAAAAGCTCCAAGTTCAAGAGTTCCAAAAGTTGGAGAAAATGCTTCACTNGAAGACAAGGTTAATTATGTTTTATATAGTGAAATNAACCCACAACTTGCATCTCATGGTGGTGAAGTGCACTTAAACGAAATTACTAGTGAAAATTATGCCGTTCTTCAATTTGGAGGTGGNTGTCAAGGATGTGGGATGGTTGACGTAACTTTAAAGGAGGGGATTGAAAAAACCCTTCTTGAGAAGGTTCCAGAAATCAAAGGAATCAANGATGTAACCGACCACTCTGAAAGAGAAAACGCTTACTATAAATAGCGAGACTANTCATCNAAAACTCCAATGATTAACCCAATNTTNGGATGATCNAAATAATAAAATTCATTTAANCTTATTCTTTGTTGCTCTGAAAGAAAATAGTGTGGTTTTACTNANCTGTTCTGCCTGAGGATCTTATNATTTTTCTGATCCTCAAGCNTTAAGCCTTGAGGAGTATTTACAAGTATTTTTGTATCTTNTAGTGAATCAAGACCCATTGAGCATTTAGCGNTAATTCTTGGATGTCTTGATTCAAAGACTTTTACAGCACATTGATTTCTTTTATCAGATACTAAAACAAATTTAGAGCTTTCTTCATTACTTAAGTTCTGAAACCATGATTTATGNGTATCTATAGTTGTTCCTTCAAGACCTTTAATATTAATTGTATTTCCTAAAGAATAATTCTCTGANTTNATTAGTTTATANANCTCNTTTTCATTATCACTAAAATTNTCTGNATTTAGCTTTATANCCTCTCTTACAAGCTGAAAATTTTTTTTCATTGGAAACTTTTCACTTGTNGGATTGGCATCCCAAATAACTGTTGCAGCTTCTACTCTAAAAATCTTATTTTTATTCTCAGCTTCTACAAAGAAAGAAAGCAGAAAAATTATGTAGATGTTCTTGAAAAAGCAATGCATAAAGTTTTTAATACAGATTGNATAATTTCAATATATCACTATTAAATATGATATCTAGATTAAATATTTAATAGAATAAAATAGAGGGTAAATTATGGATCTAAATTTTTCAAAAGAAGACTTAGCTTTTAGGGATGAAGTTAAAGAGTTTCTTGATAANGACTATCCCAAAAATATTAAAGATAAAATGGAAAATGGCGATGAGCTTACAAGGGAAGAAATCGTCGAGTGGCACAAATGTGTAGCTAAAAAGGGTTGGATGGGTCATTCATGGCCTGTAGAGCATGGNGGAACTGGTTGGGATGCAACAAAAGTCTATATTTATCTCAGAGAGCTTGCNTTAGCAGGTTGTCCTACTTTTGTTCCTTTTGGCTTACAAATGGTCGCACCAGTAATCTGGACATTTGGTTCAGAAGAGCAGAAGCAAAAATTCCTACCGCGAATACTTAATTTTGATGATTGGTGGTGCCAAGGTTATTCTGAACCAGGATCAGGATCTGACTTAGCATCCCTNAAATGCAAGGCAGTAANAGAGGGAGACGAATACATTATTAATGGGCAAAAAACTTGGACAACTTTAGGCCAACATGCGGACTGGATATTCGTTTTGGTTAGAACAAGCGATGCTGGAAAAAAACAAGAAGGGATTACTTTTATTCTTGTTGATATGAATACACCGGGTGTTGAGGTAAAGCCAATAATAACAATAGATGGAGACCATGAAGTAAATGAAGTTTGGTTTGATGATGTAAGGGTGCCTGCAGAAAACGTCGTTGGTGAAGAAGGCCAGGGTTGGACATATGCAAAATTCTTACTTTTTCATGAGAGAAGCTCTATTGCAGGAGCGCCTCAAATGAGAAGAGCAATTAATAGGCTCAAGAATAAAGCCAAGAATACATTCCACGGCTCAGGTCCACTTTCAGAGGATAAGAATTTCAAATCAAAGGTGGCTCAATTNGAACTAGACCTAGATGCACTTGAAATGACAGAACTNAGAGGATTAGCGGCTATGCGAGAGGGTAAAAGCCCAGGAGCAGAGTCTTCTCTTCTCAAAATCAAAGGCACTGAATTACAGCAAAGAATATCAACTTTAGCAGTTGAAGTGTCNGGTCANGATGCAATGCCGTATGGAGGTCCNTANGGATTTTCAGATGTAGAAGTTGCTGCTACAAAAGACGCTCAGCTTTCAGCNCCTAAATACCTAAATTTTAGAAAAGTTACAATCTANGGTGGGACTAATGAAATNCAAAAGAATATNATTGCTAAGGCAGTTCTAGGNATTTAAAAATGAATCTAAGTTATACCGACGAACAGAACCTCCTTCGAGATAGTGTCTCAAAATTCTGCAGTGCAGATTATGATTTTGAAACTAGAATGAAAAGTATAAATTCTGATAATGGTCATAGTGCTGAACATTGGAAACTATTTGCAGANCTCGGGTGGCTAGCAATTCCGTTCTCTGAAGAATTGGGGGGNCTAGAGGGTAATGATGTTGACCTTAGTCTAGTCTTTGAAGAGTTTGGTAAATCAATTATAGTTGAGCCTTATTTAGCNAATGTTGTCTTNTCTGGTGGCGTTCTCAANAGAGGNGATCTTGATCAAAAATCAGAGTTTATTGAATCACTCATTTCTGGTAATAANCAATTTTCNCTTGCGAATTATGAGCCTAACAAAGGNTANAACCTCGATAATNTAGAATGCACNATTAGTTCGGATGGTATTGTAAGCGGAAGGAAAACAACAGTTTTAAATGCTCCAAATGCAGATTATTTTATNGTTTTTGGCAAACAAGGGTCTGGTTATTCATTTGCACTAGTGCCGAAAGATGCAGAAGGTTTNGAAGTTGTAGGCTATAAAACCTATGACGGTTTTGTTTCAGGAGACCTAAATCTAAAAAACTGCAAAGCTGAAANAATNTTTAGCAGCAGTAATGCTCTTGATATTCTTAGAGAATCTGTAAACGANGCAATAGTATGCGTATGTTCAGAGGCAATTGGGGCAATGGAAANATGTTATAAATTGACAATTGAATACACTCAGCAAAGAGAACAATTTGGGCAATCTCTTTCAAAATTTCAAGCCTTACAACANNGAATGGTTGATATGTTTATGGAAACAGAGTTTAGCAAATCATTCTTACTAAAAGTCTTNGCTACCGATAATTTGGACGAAAAATCAAAACTAATCTATGGGCTAAAAAACCAAGTTTCTAAAGCNGGAAAAAAAGTAGGCGAGGAAGCAGTACANCTNCANGGTGGAATGGGTGTAACAGANGAGATGTCTGTCGGCCATTACTTGAAGAGATTGATGGTTATTTCACANTTATTCGGNAGCTCGGACTACTTTTTAGATAAATACATAGATAGTTAATTTGGTAAAGAGATTCAATCCAGACAAAAGAAGGCGACCAAAAGTCGATGATTACTTTGGTGANTGGAAATGGAGAGAGGGTCTTGCAGAAACAATGGTCCCTCTTGTGGGGAAGCTATACAGAAATGAAGTAAATGTATTAATGTATGGNAGGCCTNTATTAAATTGTTCTGCNGTAGAGATAATGAAGCTCCACNGATTTGTTAGAGANGTCGAAGGAAATGAGCTTAGTGAGATTGAAACGTTTCCNGTTCTAGAGCATATTTCAAAGATGAAACTGCTGCCCTGTGAAATTGACCTTGGGGAAATAGTCTCGTACTTGCTTGAAAACGANAAGCTTGATCCACTAAAATACGTTGAAAAGCTTCTTTCAGAAAATATCCGAACAAAAAGATCATATCCATTAAGACCAAAAGATATTGTTTTATTTGGATTTGGAAGAATCGGAAGAATACTTACAAGGCTTTTGATCGCNGATACAGGTGGGGGCGCTAAGTGGAGGTTGAGAGCGATAGTAGTAAGAGGATCTGGTAATCCCGATGACTTAATAAAACGAGCAAGCCTGCTAAGACATGATTCTGTTCACGGTGAATTTGCTGGAACAATAAGAGTAAATAANGAGAACCATTCATTAATTATCAATGGTAATGAAGTATTTGTTATTCCATCAAATGATCCCAGCAAAATTGATTACAAAAAATTTGGAATTAAGAAAGCGACNATTGTTGATAATACAGGNATTTGGAGAGATGAAGANGGTTTAAAGCAGCATTTAAAAAANCCATCTGTTGAAAAAGTTATCTTGACTGCTCCAGCAANAGGAAAAATTAAAAATATTGTTTATGGAATAAACGATGAAAAAGCAAANCCAGAAGAAAAAATTCTTGCAGCTGCTTCATGNACTACAAACGCAATAGCACCAGTTCTAAAACTTGTCGATGATAATTTCAAGATTGTAAATGGTCATATNGAAACAGTTCATGCATACACCAATGACCAAAACCTTATNGATAATTATCACTCNTCAGATAGAAGGGGTCGGAGTGCAGCGCTAAATCTTGTCATTACAGATACTGGTGCCGCCAAAGCAGTATCAGAGGTACTNCCAGACTTAAAAGGCAAACTGACAGCAAATGCCATTAGAGTTCCAACTCCAAATGTTAGTTTAGCAATACTAAATTTAACTCTTAAAAGAGGGGTNGGAGTTGAAGAGCTTAATGATTGTTTTAGAAAGGCTGCATTTAGATCAAAGCTTAGGGAAACAATTGACTATACNAATTCATTAGATGCAGTNTCTTCAGATTTTTATAGCAATGAATTTGCAGTAGTTTATGANTCTCAAGCAACTATTAGTAATTTTAATAGTGTAACTATTTACTGTTGGTACGATAACGAGTATGGTTACACCAAGCAAGTTGTAAGGCTTTTGAAAAAAGTCATTGGTGCAAATTTAACAAGATACCCGAAACAATAAATGAGGAAAATTAAAATGAAAGGGGGTCTGGAAATACCTCTTCACGGTTCTGTAGATAATTTAAAAAACGTAGAACAAATATCGCCAAATTTCTTTGGTATCCTTCCAGANGATTACTTCGGTTTCAAGGCAAAAATACTTGTNAAAGAGGGTGACAGNATTTTGCAAGGGCAGGCAATTCTTGAAGATAAAGCTAATGAAGGTTTTTTTATAAGATCTCCNGCAACAGGAGTAATNGATTCNATAAACCGTGGTGAAAAAAGAGCCCTAGTTTCGGTAATTATTAAACAACAAACTGANGAGANCCTNGAGTTCAAAAAGTCAAAGAATTTCAACGAAGAACTTAATAACNCAGGTTTATGGGACAGCTTCAGAGAGAGGCCATTTAACAGAGTTCCTGCTGTTAACTCTACTCCTGACTTTATTTTTGTTAACGCATGTAAGACAGACAAGCTTGATTTAGACCCNAATCTAATNATTGAATTGGAATCNGAGTATTTTTTAAAAGGGCTTCAAAATCTTAATAAGCTTGCTNGCGAAAATGTTTATTTATGTAGTAANACCGCTATTAATGTCGAAGAGCCTTCNGTAGAACAAGTNATTTTTGAAGGAAACTACCCCTCGGGTAACAGNTCTCTTCACATTCAACATATTNAGCCNNTAAGAAAATCAAAAAAAACTTGGACAATAAACTGGCAAGATGTAATTCGAATTGGCAAATCAAANAGTTCAGGAAAATTTTGTTTTGATAAATATATTNCAATTGTAGGCCCGGCTTGTAACGAACCTAAAGTTATTAAAACTCTTCATGGAGCTAATCTAGACGAACTTNCTGCCGGAAATATTTCNGGTAATGCTCGAATAGTTTCTGGGAGCCTGATGCACGGGAGAAGCGGAGATAGTTACTCTGANTTTCTTACAAGATACGCGAATCAGATATCTTTAGTATCAGATGAAAGAGAGGCAACTTTTTTNAACTGGCTTAAATTGGGGGATAAGANCCATAGCAATTCAAATGTNTTTTTATCAAGTATTCTAGAGCCTGATAATTTTAATTTTGACACCAATATCAATGGAGGATATAGAGCAATTGTTCCAATAGGGGCNTTTGACGAAGTGAACCCNTTTGAAATAGATCCGACAATATTTTTAAAGTCATTAGCCATTGGAGACCTTGTTGCTCTTAGAGAATTAGGTCTCTTTGATCTGGCTGAGGAAGATATGGGTATTTTTTCTTATGTTTGCCCTAGTAAATATGACTATGTGGCACTATTTAATGACTGTATGGAAATGATTTGGAAAGAGGAAACTTCATGAAAATTTTAGAGAATTTTTTTGATAAAAATAGGCCTTCAAAAGATAAAGGTTATTTCTACCTTTACGAAGTTATTCAAAATTTCTTTTTTTCAACAAAAATAGCAACAACAGGTAAAACACACATCCGAGATAGCCTCGATATTCAGAGAGTAATGGTTATAGTCTGGTTAGCAACTTTTCCTGCNATGTTTTGGGGTATGTATAACATGGGCTATTTTGGGCTTGATTACATGNCTAAGGGTGGATTTAGTTCGACTGGAGACTGGCATAACTNGTTGGTACAACTNATAGGTACAGATGTNAATAATCACTTTCATAGGCTTTGGTTTGGAATNGTTTATTTTGTGCCAATTTACCTAACAGTCTTTGTTGTTGGTATAGCTTGCGAAGCAATTTTTGCAACTATAAGAAGGCATGAGATAAATGAAGGTGCTTTTGTCTCNACAGTTCTTTTTTCATTGAGTTGCCCCCCTGACATTCCTCTATGGCAGGCTGCAACAGGAATTGCNTTNGGTATTGTCGTNGGTAAGGAATTTTTTGGAGGTACAGGAAAAAACTTTCTTAATCCTGCATTAACCGGGAGAGCATTTATTTANTTTGCCTATCCTAGTGAACTTTCTGGAGATATGGTTTGGGTAGCATCATTAGCAGACAANGGAGCTATAGATGGTTACTCAGGGGCTACAGCACTTGGAATTGGGGCACAAGATGGCTTGGCAGGNATGCANGCAAATTTNACTTGGGGAGAAACTTTCTTTGGGCAAATTCCAGGCTCAATTGGGGAGACCTCTACATTCTTAATACTTTTGGCAGGCGCATATATGGTCTANACAAAGATTGCCTCTTGGAGAATAATATTTGGTACTTTAATTGGAATGATTACAATCTCATCTTTATTAAATATTATTGGATCAGAAACCAATCCNATGTTTAGTGTTCCATGGTGGTGGCACCTTTCAATTGGTAGTTTTGCATTTGGTTTGATCTTTATGGCNACTGAACCTGTTTCTGCNGCAAATACAAATATGGGAAGATGGATATATGGTTTAGCTATTGGTGTNATGGTGATTTTAATTAGAGTTNTAAATCCAGCTTTTCCAGAGGGNATGATGTTAGCAATTCTGTTTGCTAATTTATTAGCACCAGCAATTGATTTTTGTGTCACCTCATACAATACTGGCAAAAGAATGGAGAGGTANAATTCATGAAAAACTTGATTGTGCCTTTATTTGTTTGTATTGCTTGTGCAGTCATTGTCTCATTTACTGCAGTNTCAGTAAGGTATGAGCAAAAACTTAATCAAGAAAACGAAAAAAAGGAAAAAATTCTTGCTGCGGCAGGGATACANAACAGCAATATCGATGAAGAATTTTCTAANATTAAAACTTTGTTTTTTAGTTTCGAAACAGGAGAATTGGTTTCAGTTGAAAGCGGATATGACCATATAAAGGCTGCATCTAATGTTNAATTNTCAAATATTGTTCCTTCCAAACTAGATATTGCAATTATTAAACGNCAAGAAAAAATAGCNCCTTTGTACGTTTGGCTTGATGAAGCAAGCAAAATTGAAAAGATTGTTTTACCAATTAGAGGCTATGGCCTTTGGGGNACNCTTTATGGNTATCTTTCATTAGGGCCAGACTTAAATTCTGTAATGGGNATTGAATACTATGAGCANAAGGAAACTCCTGGTTTGGGAGGAGAAGTTGATAATCCAAATTGGAAATCGGGNTGGGAGGGAAAGAGAATCTACAATTCAGAAGGCTCAGTATCTCTTAAAGTAGTAAAAGGAGTTTCTAGGGATGACTATGAGATCGATGGTATGTCAGGCGCAACCATTACAAGTAATGGCGTAACAAATATGATCAACTTTTGGCTTGGCGACCAAGGCTATGGGCCAATTATTAANAAATTAAATGAAGTAATAGAATAGAAAGATGAGGGCAATATCNTTAAAAGANACAAGGAAACTGTTATTTACTCCTTTAGTTGAGAACAATCCGATTGCGCTACAAATTTTAGGAATATGTTCTGCACTNGCTGTTACGGTAAAGATGGATGTTACTTTAATCATGTGTNTAGCTCTCACTTCTGTGATTACACTTTCAAACTTCTTTATTTCCATCATAAGAACTTATATTCCTGACAATATTAGAATCATTGTTCAAATGACNATCATCTCATCNCTTGTAATTATTGTTGATGAACTGTTAAAAGCCTANGCCTACGAAGCAAGCAAGCAGTTAAGTGTATTCGTAGGACTAATAATTACAAACTGTATTGTTATGGGNAGNGCGGAAGCATTTGCAATGAAAAATCCTCCNATCAAAAGTGCTATAGATGGATTTGGTAATGGATTAGGTTACAGCTTCGTTCTACTTGTNGTNGCGACAATAAGAGAGGTTTTTGGGGCAGGTACATTTTTTGGACTTCAAGTGATGCCNNAGAATTATCCTGTGAATAATTTCCTACTGTTGCCTCCAAGTTCTTTCATAATTATNGGGATCATGATTTGGGTAATTAGAACATTTAGCAAGGGGCAAATAGAGGAAAATGAAAATCCTCTAAAAGCACACACTTTTAAACCCCTGTTAGCAAAAANGGAGGGAGTTGATGGCTGAGCTCTTAAATCTCTTTGTNAAGACCGTTTTTATAGAAAANATAGCACTATCTTTNTTTCTTGGAATGTGTACATTCTTTGCAATTTCTAAGCAAGTTAAGGCAGCNTTTGGTCTTGGAGTTGCAGTAATTGTAGTTTTAACCCTAACTGTCCCTTTAAATAATTTAATTTATAACTATGTCTTAAAGGAAGGAGCCTTGTCGTGGGCAGGTTTAGAAGACACTAATTTAGAGTTTGTAGGCCTAATCACCTANATAGGGGTTATAGCAGCGGCAGTACAAGTTTTAGAAATGTTTTTAGATAAATATATCCCAGCACTTTACAATGCACTTGGTATTTTCTTGCCACTCATTACGGTAAACTGTGCAATCCTNGGGGCGTCACTTTTTATGATCGAAAANAACTANAACTTATCACAAAGTGTGGTTTATGGTTTTGGGGCAGGTTTTGGTTGGGCACTTGCAATAGTATTGCTGGCAGGNATTAGAGAAAAATTAAAATANAGTGATATTCCCGAGGGTTTAAATGGATTAGGCATTACCTTTGTAATTGTGGGTTTAATGAGTTTTGGTTTTATGTCTTTTGGGGGAATTTTACTCTAATGGATTTATATTTAGGAATCATTTCATTTACTNTGATTGTGGCTGTGCTTGTTGCTTTTGTNATGTTTGCAAGATCCCAGCTAGTAGCAACGGGTGATGTNANTATTGAAATAAATGGTGATCCAGACAAAAAAATTACAGTTCCNACTGGAGGTAAACTTTTAAGCACNCTTGCCTCAAAAAATATATACCTAGCATCNGCATGTGGTGGTGGCGGCACATGTGCNGAGTGTAAATGTCAAGTAGGTCAAGGGGGTGGATCTATATTGCCCACTGAACAATCTCACTTTAACTACAAACAGCAAAGCGATAATTGGCGTCTATCNTGCCAAGTTCCAGTNAAATCTGACATGAAGATTAGNATCCCAGAAGAAGTTTTTGGNGTAAAAGAATGGGAGTGCGAAGTAATCTCAAATGATAACGTTGCAACCTTCATTAAAGAGTTAGTTTTAAANCTTCCTGAGGATGAAAANGTAAAGTTTAGAGCTGGNGGTTATGTGCANCTTGAAGCGCCNGCATTTAAAGCAATTAATTATAAAGATTTTGATGTTGCTGAAGAATATCATGATGATTGGGATAGGTTNAAAATTTGGGATAATGTTGCAACCAANCCTGAGCCAATTATAAGAGCTTATTCAATGGCAAACTTTCCTCTNGAAGAGGGTGTATTAAGATTTAANATACGTGTAGCTTCACCACCTCCAGGCACAGATTTTCCTCCTGGAATAATGTCATCATATGTATTTAGCCTAAAACCNGGTGACAAAGTAAAAGTNTTTGGACCTTTTGGAGAATTTTTTGCTCGTGAAACTGAAAATGAAATGGTATTTATTGGAGGGGGNGCNGGTATGGCCCCAATGAGATCTCATATTTTTGATCAATTAATAAGACTAAATTCTAATAGAAAGATTTCCTACTGGTATGGGGCNAGAAGNATGAAAGAAATCTTCTATAAAGAGGACTTTGAAAAGCTTGCAAAAGAACATGAAAACTTCTCATTTCATATCGCTTTATCAGATGCACTCCCTGAAGACAACTGGAAAGGGCTTACAGGTTTTATACATCAAGTTACGCAAGATCAATATNTATCAAAGCACGANGCTCCTGAGGATTGTGAATATTACTTGTGTGGCCCTCCAATTATGAATTCTTCTTGCATCAAAATGCTTTCAGATTTGGGTGTTGAAGANGAAAACATAATGCTGGATGATTTTGGTGGTTAGATACGCACTAATACTAATTTTCCTTTTAAGTNGTTGTAATTGGNAANCAAATACAGAANCCAAGGTTACTGGTGAGATTTACGGTACAACNTATAAATATATTTTCAATCATCCAGCAGANAAACCANCCAATGAGTTAATCAATNAACAGATACTCGAAGAACTCANNCGTATTGATTTAATTTTCTCAACATATAANCAAAATTCNGAGGTTTTAAATACCTCACTTGAAGAANTAGATANTTGGTCGNAGGACTTNAAATATATTTACAACCTTTCATTAANAATTTCAGAAAAATCAAATAACACGTTTGATCCTNTAAAAGAAAATANNCTTGATTTCTCNGCANTTGCAAANGGATATGCTGTNGACAGNGTGGCAGATTTGCTANCANAAAATCAAATANATAACTACTTNATTGAAATTGGCGGAGAAATCAGAGCTNAAGGNANAGCTGCACATCTNGGGAATTGGCGCTGGGCTATAGANGANCCATTNAGTNAAAATCCAAGGCCTTATAAGNCGTTTTANGTTCCNCAGGAAGGTATTTCCATTGCAACTTCNGGTGAATATCGAAATCCAGGNCATATTTGGGGTGGNGGCCCTCGAGATATACTTTCTGTAAGCGTTGCAGCTAATGATGCTGCAAGAGCAGACGCATGGGCAACAGCAATGTATGTGCTTGGAATAGAGGAGGGCATCAAAATAGCAGAAAGATATGATCTTGCAGTGTTTTTTATTTTAAATGACGGTAACTCGATGCAATCGACTAATTGGGGTACTATATTCCCATGATCAACACTATATTGGCTTTTATCGTTGTGGCGCTTTCTATTGCTGGAATGGGTATAGGGTTAATTCTCAGAAAAAAACCTTTAAGTCCAAGCTGTGGTGGTGTTTATCTGTCTAAGGGTGAGTCTTGTGATGTTTGCGGTAAAGTCAAAGACTAGTTAATTATATGACTAATCTGGAAGCATTATATTTGACAATATTTATTGTCGGATTTTGGGTTGTCTTTGGATACATCGCATTAAAACTGAGAAAGAAGCTTGGATCAAAATTGTCTAAAAATAGTGCGATATTCTTGTATAGCATAGTGCTACTGGCACCGCTAATGGCACCATTTTTCTTTGGTTTTCTTTAATCTATTTTTATCATTTTGGTGGTGGAAACCAAATCATTGCCATTTGAAACGTAATTATGAAGAAATGAAAAAAGAAAATTAAAGTCTTTGGAGCGCCATAACTTAGATCTAGATGAGTGATTAAAAATAAACTGGCCACTAAAATGCAGAACCCTGAACAAAAAAGCTTAGCAACATTTCGTACAGTTTCTCCTCGATTTATTGCACCTCTTAGAGAGTTACTAAGGTTAAAGGCAATCATGGTCATGACTGCCATTCCAAGAAAAACTATTGATGCTTCAGTAATCATTTTTTAATTAAATTGATCTTCCTCAGTTGAGCCTCTTAAAGCTGAAGTTGAGCTTTCTTCACCCTGAATACAGTTATTCACAGCATCAAAATATCCAGTCCCAACCTCCTGTTGATGAGATACAAATGTATAACCTTTGTCAGCATCAGCAAACTCTTGTTCTTGTAGTTTCACGTATGCTGACATACCGTCGGCAACGTACTCTTTTGAAAGACTAAACATGCTGTGCCACATAGAATGTATGCCTGCCAAAGTAATAAATTGAAATTTATACCCCATGGCACCAAGTTCTTTTTGGAATTTTGAAATAGTTGCTTCATCAAGATTCTTCTTCCAGTTGAATGATGGTGAGCAGTTATAAGCCAACATAATTTCAGGATGATCTTTCTTAATGGCTTCAGCAAATGTTTTGGCTTGTTCCAGATCAGGTTTGGACGTTTCACACCATACAAGATCAGAATAGGGTGCATATGCTAAGCCTCTAGAAATAGCTTGTTCTAAGCCAGCTTCACTTCTGTAGAAACCCTCAGAAGTCCTTTCACCAGTCAGGAATGGCTTATCATTTTCATCTACATCCGAAGTGACTAAATCTGCAGCATCTGCATCTGTTCTAGCAATCAAAATTGTCGGAGTATTTGAAACATCTGCTGCAAGTCTCGCAGCGATGAGTTTTTGAACAGCCTCTTGGGTTGGTACCAGAACCTTTCCTCCAAGATGACCACATTTCTTTACACTTGCAAGTTGATCCTCAAAATGGACTCCAGCTGCTCCAGCAGCAATCATTCTTTTCATTAATTCAAATGCATTTAAGTTGCCACCAAAACCTGCTTCAGCATCTGCAATTATTGGTGCAAAAAAGTCAGTGCTTGGGCTTCCATTTGTATTCATCCATTCTATTTGATCTGCTCTCCTGAAGGCATTATTAATTCTTGAGATAACCTTAGGCACTGAATCTACTGGGTAAAGCGATTGGTCTGGGTACATTGTGCCAGCAGAGTTATTGTCTGCGGCAACTTGCCACCCTGATAGATAAATTGCTTTTACTCCAGCCTTTACCTGTTGAACAGCCTGTCCCCCAGTTAAAGCACCTAAACAATTTATATAATCTTCTGTAAAAAGATAGTTCCAGAGCTTTTCAGATCCTTTTCTTGCGAGTGTACATTCAGGCTGCAAAGAGCCTCTAAGCTTAACTACCTCTTCGGCAGAATATGGTCTTTTAACGTGCTTCCAACGAGGGTTATCTGCCCAATCTTTTTTCAAAGCATCAACCTGGTTTTCTAAATTCATCTATATACTCCTATACGCCGGCAATGTGAGAAAATCAGTTAATTCATCGCTCAATACTAAATCTTTTAAGATGGATTTAGCTTCGACGAACTTACCTGAATCCAAAGTGGTTTGCCCAACCTCTTCTTGCACAACATTGTATTCTTCATCAAGAATTTTTTCAAATGTCTCAGTGTTTGCTTCTGTTCCTGTATCCATTTGAACCTTATGTTTAACCCATTGCCACAATGAACTTCTTGAAATCTCTGCAGTTGCTGCATCTTCCATAAGTCCATAAATAGGAACGCAACCAACACCTCTAAGCCAGGATTCAATATATCTCAAAGAAACTCTTATATTTGCTCGAAAACAATTTTCAGTAAAATCTCCATCACAAGGAGCAATCAAATCATCTGCTGTTATCTCATCTTCCTCTCTTAGAACATGTAGTTGATTTGTATTACCTGCTTCAAAAGCGTTTGAAAAAACGTTATTTGCTATGTCAGAAAGACCTGGGTGAGCAATCCAAGTTCCGTCATGACCATTATTTGTCTCTAGTAATTTATCAGCCATGACTTTTTCTGATACAACTTTGTTCTCCTCAGGATCTTTGGAAGGAATAAATGCTGCCATACCGCCCATAGCAAATGCACCTCTTTTGTGACAGGTTTTAATTAATAGCCTTGAATATGCATTTAAAAATGGCTGTGCCATACCTACTTGATACCTGTCTGGTAAAAGACGATCGGGAGAGTTTTGAAATGTCTTTATATAACTAAAAATATAGTCCCATCTACCGCAATTAAGTCCAACTATATGTTCTTTTAGTTCAAATAAAATTTCATCCATTTCAAATACTGCAGGAAGGGTCTCAATGAGACACGTGACTCTTACTGTTCCTCTAGGAAGGTTTAAATAGTCCTCCGAGTAATCAATTACTTCATTCCAAAGTCTTGCTTCCAAATGCGATTGAAGTTTTGGTATATAAAAGTAAGGCCCTGAACCATTGTTTATTAATTCTTTTGCATTATGAAAAAGAAAGAGACCAAAATCACAAAGACAACCATAAGGACTCTGTTCATTTATTTTCATTCCCTTTTCAATAAGATGTAAACCCCTTACCCGACACATCAATATTGCTGTTTCATCGTTTAACTTATATTTTTTATTGTTATCTGGATTTTCAAAAGTAATTGTTTTCCTAACAGCATCATATAAATTCAACTGCCCTAGAGCGACATTTTCCCAAGTAGGGCTAAGTGAGTCCTCAAAGTCAGCCATAAATACCTTAACGTCGGAATTCAAAGCATTAATTATCATTTTTCTATCAACAGGGCCTGTGATTTCAACTCGTCTGTCTAGAATATCGTTGGGTATATTTCGAACTTTCCAATTAGATTCTCTAATATCTTTTGTTTCGGATAAAAAATTTGGCAAATTGCCTTGGTTAAATTTTTCCTGTTTAATTGCTCTGTTTTTCAGAACTTCTTTTATTTTCCCATCAAACTTATTGTGCAAATGCTCTAAAAACTTTAGTGCATCATCAGTGAAAATTTTTTCAGTATCACCAGGTATTTCAAAATTAAATTCTACGCTCATAATTCTCCCTTTTTAGCAAGCATCTCGGCAAGCCCAACGTAAGTGCTAGGCTTCAATTTAAGAAGAATGTTTCGATATTCCTCTTTGTCTACAAGTGAATTTACAGCTTCTTGGTAAATCTCCTTATTGAGCACTTTACCTCTACTTATTTTTTTAACTAAATTGTAAGCATTTTTTTTGCCCTCAAGCCTTAAAAAGCATTGAAGTGGCTCAGCTAAAAGTTCATATCTATCTGATAGATCCAAACTTATTTTTTCTTTGTTGGCCTCAAGTTTTTTAAGTCCTTTGAGAAGTGAATTGATTGATATTTCACAGTAACCAAATGCTGACCCAATGTTTCTTAAAACGGTTGAATCTGATAAGTCCCTTTGCAACCTAGACTGGGTAAGCTTATCAGCTAGATGAGAAAAAATTGCATTTGATAACCCAAGATTTCCTTCGGCATTTTCAAAATCAATTGGATTAACTTTATGAGGCATTGTTGAGGACCCAACTTCATCTCCAACCATCTTTAGTTTGAAATAATCCAATGAAATGTAGGTCCACAAATCCTGTGAAAGATCTAGCAAAATATTATTAAGGCGCACAATATTTTGAAAGATATCTGCCATATAATCGTGAGGCTCAATTTGCGTGGAAACCTCTGTAAGATTAACTTTATGTTTACTTAAAAAAGATTTTGAAATTTCAAGCCAATCGCTATCTGGGTATGCTAAAAGGTGAGGATTATAGTTTGCTGTGGCTCCTCCCCATTTTGCATAAACTTTTTGTTCTTTAAGTATTTTGAGTTGTGTTATTAATCTTTGACTAAAAACATTCAATTCTTTGCCTAAAGTGGTAGGGGTAGCGGCCTGCCCATGTGTCCTTGCCATCATTGCTAAATCAGAATATTTATTAGCTTTTTCTTCAATGATCTTTGAAAGATCAGTAAACATTTTTTGAAAGGAGTTCACTATGTTTTGGAGCATGATGGAGTAACTAAGGCTATTAATATCCTCTGAGGTTAGGAATATGTGTATTAAACTTTGTATCTTTTCGTCGCCATCGAAATGTTCAGCTATAGCAAGCTCTACTGCCTTTACATCATGATTAGTTTTTTTCTCAATTTCTTTTACTCTAAGCACTATTTCATCAGATGGGTTAAGCAATATATCCTCAAGCTGTTTTTTAGTTTGAGGTGTTAATAAATCCTTTTGAAAATTTTCTAAGAAGAACATGAGCCAAGAAACTTCAGACTTAACCCGCGCAACGATTAGGCCGTGCTCAGAAAAAATCTCACGAGTTACTTTTGTTTTATCGTGATACCTTCCATCCAGAGGAGATAAGTTCCTCACATGAGTCTCATTCATAAGTTTTGTAATTATACCCCCGTTTTGTTGCCCAGTTATAAAAGTCCTGTGAAATTCTTTCCCTTATCACTGAGCCTCCAAGACATTGGTTGCCAGTGTATATTACAGCAGACTGTCCAGGTGTTACAGCAAGTTGAGGTATTGAAAATATAATCTTGTAACCTCCATTAATTTTCTGAATGCGGGATTTGATAGGATTTGATTTATATCTGATTTGAACATCACATTCGAAATTATTTTCTTCGATTGGGTTTATCCAATGAACATCTTCTACATAACATCCTTCGCTGTATAGCAAATCATGGCTATTGCTTTGAACAACTGTAAGTTCTTTAGATTCAATATCTTTATGTGCTACATACCAAGAATCCTGTTCTTTTCCTCTAATACCACCAAGACCTAAACCTTGTCTTTGCCCAAGAGTAAAATACATCAATCCATTGTGAGAGCCCAAAACTAAACCACTTTCATCTAATATGTTTCCTGGATCCTTCCCAAGGAAGTTAGAAATAAAATCGTTGTATTTATTTTTTCCAATAAAACAGATTCCAACTGAATCCTTTTTGTTAGAGGTGATAAGTTTGTTATCCTCAGCAATCTTTCTAACCTGTGTTTTTGTAAGCTCTCCTAGTGGAAATAATGCTTTAGATAAATCTTTGCCTGTGACTTGATGTAAAAAATAGGATTGATCTTTTTGACTATCACGACCTCTAAAAAGTAAGGATTTTTCCTCCATATTTTCTGTTCTTACGTAATGTCCAGTCGCTATGTAGTCTGCACCGGAATCAATACAATAGTCTAAGAATGCTCTAAACTTAATCTCTTTATTGCACAGAATATCTGGGTTAGGAGTCAAGCCCTTATTATGATCAGAAAGGAAACTCTCAAAAACTTTTTCCCAATATTCTCCTGAAAAATTTGCTTGGTGGAGGGGAATGTCAAGTTGATCGCATACCTTTTCTGCATCCTTAAAGTCTACCTCTGAAGTGCATTCAATGTTTGATGCTGTATTCGTCCAGTTTTTCATGAATATACCTTTCACTTGGAATCCAGCTTCTTTAAGAAGTAGTGCAGACACTGATGAGTCAACCCCTCCAGAAATACCAACTATGACTTTTTTGTTATTTTTCATTACATTTGTAATTTAAGGCTTAATATTTAGTGTAAATCTAAGTATAATCAAGCCTCATTTTAAGCTATGTCTGGATCAAAAATTAAAATCCCTTCTAAAGGGAAAAAAATAACCCACAAAAATGGAAAGCTATCTGTTCCAGATAACCCTATTATTCCATACATTGAAGGTGATGGTATTGGGGTGGACATTACACCAGTGATGATTGATGTTGTAAATGCTGCAGTGAATACTGCTTATCAAGGAAAAAAAGAAATAAGTTGGATGGAAATTTTTTGTGGTGAAAAATCAGTGAATGTGTATGGTGATGATCAGTGGCTTCCAAACGAAACTTTAGAGGCATGTAAGGAATATATCGTTTCTATTAAGGGACCTCTTACAACTCCAGTGGGCGGCGGAATAAGATCACTAAACGTAGCTTTAAGGCAAGTCCTGGATCTTTATGTTTGCTTGAGACCAGTAAAATATTTTAATGGAACTCCAAGCCCTGTGAGACGACCTGATCTTGTAGATATGGTAATCTTCCGAGAAAATTCTGAAGATATCTATGCTGGAGTCGAATTTGAATCAGGCAGTGACGAATCAAACAAAATTATTGAGATTTTACAATCTCAATTTGATGTTAAAAAAATTAGATTTACAGAGAACTGTGGTATAGGAATTAAACCTATTTCTGAAGAAGGCAGTAAAAGGTTAATTAGAAAGTCGTTTGAATATGCGCTACAGAATAATAGAGACTCTGTAACATTAATTCATAAAGGAAACATACAAAAATTCACAGAAGGCGCATTCAGAGACTGGGGATATGAGCTTGCACGCGAGGAGTTCAATGGAGAACCGTTTGACGGAGGCCCTTGGCATACATTTCTAAATCCAAAAACAGGAAAGCCAATCATTATAAAAGATGTGATTTGTGATGCTTTTCTTCAGCAAATATTACATAGGCCAGCTGAATATGATGTTATTGCTTCACCAAATTTAAATGGAGATTATATTTCAGATGCACTTGCTGCCCAAGTAGGAGGTATTGGTATCGCACCAGGAGCCAACTTAGGTGATTCGACTGCAGTTTTTGAGGCTACACATGGAACAGCACCAAAGTATGCAGGTCAAGATAAAGTAAACCCTGGATCTTTAATTCTTTCAGCTGAGATGATGCTTAGACATTTAGGTTGGACTGAGGCTGCTGATCTTATAATAAATTCAATGGAAAAAACTATTCAAAAGAAGAAAGTAACATATGATTTTGCAAGACTAATTGATGACGCTAATGAAGTTAGCTGTTCAGAATTTGGAAGATTGTTGATAAAAAAATTCAAATAATTTAATGTCAGTAGAAGAGTATACATCTGGAGATATTCAGCTTGAGGAAGCGGAAGTAGAAGCGTCAAAACCTCCTCTTTTTTGTGTTGTTTTCTTCAATGATGATTTTACTCCAATGGAGTTTGTTGTTTATGTTATTCAACAATTTCTTAATTATGATCATGCAAAGGCTACTGAAGTAATGCTTCAAATTCATAATGAGGGGAGGGGGTATTGTGGTGCGTTTTCTCAAGAAATTGCAGAAACAAAGTCCCAACAAATTAATCGTTATTCAAAAGAAAGTGGCCATCCTTTGAAAACAGATATTGAAGAATTAACAAAAGATTAGATATATTAGATATATGCTTTCAAAAGATTTAGAAAATTCATTAAACCAACTCTTCAAAGATTGCTCTGAAAATCATGAGGAATTTGTAACGATAGAGCACTTATTATTGGTGCTTACTAAAGAGGAGTCATCACGGAAAATTTTTGAAACTTTATCTGTGGATATAGCCAGTTTACAAAAAGAAATTAAAGAACATATCAAAAAAAATGTACCTAAAGTTAATGAGAAGAAAGAGATTCAACCTACACTTGCATTTCAGAGGGTGCTACAAAGAGCAATATTTCATGTACAGTCCAGTGGCAAAACTGAGGTACATGGTGAAAACCTTTTAGCTGCATTATTCTCCGAGAAAGAGAGTTATGCAGTTTATATCCTTAACAGGAGGAATATTAGTCGTCTTGATGTTGTTGATTACATATCTCACGGAAAAACAGCATCTGTAGAGACAGAAGAAGTAGCAGAGGAGCCACAGAAAACATCAGAGAGTTATCCTGACTTTTTGACAAATTTAAATTCACTTGCACTAGATGGAAAAATTGATCCTCTAATAGGAAGAGAGGATACGACAGAGAGGCTTTTTCAAATTTTAGGGAGAAGAAGAAAAAATAACCCTATATTGGTGGGAGAATCAGGTGTAGGAAAAACAGCAATTGCCGAAGGGCTAGCTAAAGCGATCTCAGAAAAAAGATGCCCCAAAATTTTTCAGGACTATGAAATCATGTCATTAGATGTTGGCAGTCTTGTCTCAGGAACAAAATACAGGGGAGATTTTGAAAAAAAGATGAAGTCACTAACTGAGTATTTACAAAAAAATGAAAAAATTATTCTGTTTGTGGATGAAATCCACACAATTATAGGGGCTGGTTCAGCATCCGGGGGAGCACTTGATGCCTCAAATTTACTCAAGCCCGCTCTTGCTCGAGGAGATATAAGATGTATTGGAGCAACAACATATAAAGAATACCGTCAAATTTTTGAAAAAAATAACTCCCTTTCTAGAAGATTTCAGAAAATATCAATTGAAGAGCCTACAATTGACCAGGCTCTCAAAATCATTGAAGGTTTGAAATATAAATTCGAGGAATATCATGAGGTATCTTACTCAAAAGAAGCTCTAAAATCAGCAGTGGAGCTTTCTAATAAATACTTACAAGATTCAAAACTTCCTGACAAAGCGATAGACCTAATCGATGAGGCTGGATCCAGGAAAAAATTAAATAAAAAAACAGGCAATGTTATTAGAAAATCAGATATTGAGTCTCTGATATCTAGCATTACGAATATACCAGCAGTTCAGCTGACCGCAACAAATAAAGAAAATCTTAATAATCTTGAAGGAAACTTGAAGTCAGTTATTTTTGGCCAAGATCATGCAGTTGAATCTGTTGTTTCTGCAATCAAAACTTCAAAAGCAGGGATAGGAAATGAAGATAAACCAATATGTTCATTCCTCTTTACTGGTCCAACTGGGGTAGGTAAAACTGAGCTCACAAAACAAATAGCATTTTTTTTAGGAATTGAATTTACAAGAATAGATATGTCTGAATACATGGAGAAACATACTGTATCGAAACTTATAGGATCGCCTCCAGGATATGTTGGTTATGAGCAGGGTGGTCTGTTAACGGAAGAAATTAATAAAAAACAGCATTGTGTATTGTTGTTAGATGAGATTGAGAAAGCGCATCCAGATATATTCAATATTCTTCTTCAGATTCTTGATTATGGAAACCTTTCAGATAGCAATGGTAGAAAAATAAACTTTAAAAATACTCTAATAGTTATGACGTCAAATACTGGTGCAGTTGAAGCAGAAAATGATTCTGTTGGTTTTATTGAACAAGCAAGTGATGACAAATATCAGAAAGCTGTCTCAAAATCTTTTACGCCTGAGTTCAGAAATAGACTTGATGGAATCGTCAACTTTAATAAGCTTGATAATCAGAATCTACATGCAGTAGTTGAGAAATTTTTAATAGAAGTTCAAACCAAACTTAATCAAAAGGGAATTGATCTGGAATATGATTCAAACGTCGTGGAATTTATTTTACAAAAAAATACTGATACTAAATTAGGCGCAAGGCCAATAGCTAGAATTGTCGAAAAAGAAGTTAAAAAACCAATAGCAAATCTCATTATCGAAGATAAGGCTAAGAAGGGTGACGTAGTATTAGTCGAGCTAATAAAGAACAAGCTTAAATTTAAAGCCGGCACAAAGTTAAAAGTTACTTAGTTCTAAAAGTTATTCTTCCTTTTGATAAGTCATATGGGGACATCTCCACAGTCACGTTGTCACCATTTAAGATTCGGATATAATTCTTTCGCATCTTTCCAGATATATGAGCTGTTATAGTGTGATCATTTTCAAGCTTTACGCGAAAAACAGTGTTTGGGAGCACTTCAATAACTTTTCCCTGCATTTCAATTACATCTTTATTAGCCATGAGGGTCTAATTGTAAAGAGTTGAGTTAAAATGTCACTTGTTTATAAAAAATTCCTTATCTTTGTGAAACATTTATATTTCTTTCTAGGTGCTTTATTAATTACTTCCTGTGGCGGAGAAGGGGCATCAGATAAATCTTTTGATGCTTCCCACCCAAGCCCAAATCCAATTACTGAACCAGAGTGCTCCGAAACAGCTGCAGGAAAAATTATTAACTGCACAGTTACATATAACGATTTAAATCGTCAATTTTCTTACTACCTTCCCTCTAGCTACTCTTCAGAGAGTGAAGATTTACCGTTGCTTATAAGTCTGCACGGTGGTGACGACACCTCTGAGGCAAATATTAGCTACACCGGATTTTCTGATTTAGCTGAGGAAAATGAATTTATTGCTCTTTTTCCTCAAGGATCAGTTGCAGAGGATAAAGGTTCAACAGGTTGGTTTACAGGAACATGCGATACAAGTGAAGTTTGTGATTTAGGATACATAGATTTTATTTTAGACTCTCTTTCAAGTGAAATTAATCTAAATATAGATTTGGACAGAATTTATGCAACGGGCTTTTCAAATGGAGCTTTTATGGCATATAGTTTGGCATGTAACTTGAGTGAAAGGATTGCTGGCATAGCTGCAGTTTCTGGATCTATGGATATTGGCTCAATTTCTAGCTGCAACCCAATACATACAATGCCAGTTTTGCACATTCATGGTGATGCAGACCTACAAATCCCTATTGATGGTAGTGAATATCATGAAAATGTAGAGGATGTAATAAATTTTTGGAAAGAATTTAACGATTGTACAAAAGTTTCGATCTTAGAGGGTTCCGATAAAAATTTTGATGGCAACGTATGGAGTACAAATATATATTCAGAATGCCTCAATAATGTGAATGTTGAATATGTTGTGCTTAGTGGATTTGATCATAATTGGCCTTATTTTCAAGTTAATTCTTTCAGTAATTCAGATATCGATGGATCCTCATTAATATGGTCATTTTTATCTCGGTTTGATATCAATGGAGACCGAGAGGGAGAGTAATAATGCCTAAATTAAGAGTTCTATGTCTTAAGGAAGCCACACAGAGTATTCTTAATGACGTATATAAACTTAATGAGCTGCTCGCTCCAATGGTAGGAAGCTTAGAGAGTCCCGAAGAACTATGCAGCCTGATAGAGATGTCGTCACATAGCTTTTATGCATTAAAAAATCATCAATTAGCAGGATATATAGTGTGTTTTAAGGAACAAAGCAATTATCATTCTCAAAATTATCGGCACTTTAACGGCAAATTTTCGAAATTTTGCTATATTGATAGGGTTGGAGTGCCTCGAGACCTTGAAAATCAAGGAATTGGCACAGAACTATATAATTATGTATTTAATATTGATGATTTCAGTAATGCCAGATTTTGTGCGGAAGTGAACGTTAAGCCAATGAATGAGATATCTTTAAATTTTCATAGAAAATTAGGGTTTAAAGAAACCTCTAAAAGACTTATAAATAATGAACATGAAGTTGTATATTTAGAAAAATATGTACGTTGAAGCAAAGAGAAGATTTAAGAAGAGCAAGAAAGAGATACTTAATGAGATAAGAAGGCCCGGCAATCTTAATGATTATCATCCGTTTTGCAAAGAAAATAATGCACTAAAGTGGCCTGGAAAAGGTTCTGTAGACGAAATAGAATATCTTAATGGTCTTAAATATAAGAGAGATTTCATTGAGTGGGATGAAAATGGTTATGTTTTAGAAATTGGAAGAAATAAAAAAATAGCTAAAGTCCAATGGATAGTTGAAGGATCTAAAGAAAATTCTAGTTTAAGAGTGAGAATAAACCCTAGGTTACCCTACAAAAATCGAATAGTAAGATGGGTAGCATGGAATTTTTACATAAAATTTAAATTGCAAGGCTACATTAATAACGTTCTGAAGGGTTTTGAACATTATATTAATACAAAACATCGTGTTGAAAGAAATAAATTTGGAAAACACTCATGGTTCTCATGATCATCAAATATTATGTTAAATAAATTTACCATCTACATAATATAATCTTTTAAATACCGCATTAAAAAAGGGATTCGTACATATTTTATAGCCCATTTCTTATCACAATATATTTAACATAATATATATTATACGAATATAAATATGATGTTAAAAAGAAAGTATTTTTTGTGAAATTATCTAGTCTTTACCCCTACTTTGTGTAAATATTTGTTAGATGGGAAATTATTCCCTTGGAGAAAATTATGGATGAATATCAATTATTGAATTTAATGAATTTATCTTTTGTTAGTAACGCAATGTATTTTGTTGGTATGGTACTTTTAACATGGCTTGGTTTTCGTTTTGCTAATGCAATTTACGAAGATGGCAATGCTCCTATGATTTCTAAGGTACTTTCATCTCTTTTTTATCTATGTGTTGCTGGATTTGTGTTTTTTAACGGTCAAGTAGCCGGTGGTATTCTCGAGACATATTCCGCCCTATTGATTGATATAGGTGCTGAAAGTGGTTCTAGACTTGCTGCTTACTCAGAAAATCCGCTTGGACCAGGTAAAGCAGTTGGTGTATTTTTTGTAGTTCTTGTACTTTTTATGCAATTAGCGCGTACTTGGATTAAAAAAGCTTAAATATGTTATAAAAAAGGGCTCTGAGAGCCCTTTTTTTGTATTTTTACTTACCACAACATCTATTTATCCAAATTATTGCTTAGAAGCTAAATTATTCTTCATTACGGCTATTTTCCAGTTTTATCACTGATATAACCTAAAATTTCCTTAGCTGCATCTCTTCCGTGTGCAATTGCATGCACTGCAAGACTTGATCCTATTACCATATCTCCACCAGCAAAATATTTTGGATTACTAGTTTGATATTTATATTTTTGGTTTGTGAGACTTACAAGCCCGTCTTCTTCTAAATTAATTTTTTCTTTTTCCATAAAAGGTTGTGGTGAGCTGCTGTAACCAAAAGCAATAACTAGTTTATCAATATCCAATAACTCTTCAGATCCATCTATAAGGATTGGTTTCCTTCTTCCGGTTGAATCAATATTTCCAAGCTTTGTTTTTATAATTTCTAATTGTTTAATTGATCCATTTCCAACTAAGCGCTTTGGTTGAGCATTAAATATAAACTTTACACCTTCCTCCATTGCATGATTTACCTCTTTTATTGATCCTGGCATATTTTCTTTATCTCTTCTGTAGACACAAGTTACAGAGGTTGCCTTTTGTCGAAGGGCTGTTCTCACACAATCCATTGCAGTATCACCACCCCCCAAAACAACAACCTTTTGATCAGAAAAATCCATTTTTAGGGGATCATCAATATCCATTAAATATTCAGTATTTTTAATTAGATAAGGAAGAGCTTCAACGACTCCATCCTTTTCATCACCTTCAATATTGCTTTTGATTGATTCATAGACTCCTAAACCCAAAAAAATTGCATCACTCTTTGATTCAATTTTATGCAAGTTCTTAGCATCAACATCAAACTCCATTACAAACTTTACACCCAGTTCCTCAAGAATTTTTCTTCTTCGTTTGATAACTTTTTTTTCTAGTTTAAATTCTGGAATTCCATAAGTTAATAACCCGCCTATTTCTTTGTATCTATCGTAAACTGTACAATTTGCTCCCCTTCTTATAAGTGTTTCAGCGCATGCTAGCCCAGCAGGTCCAGCACCAATTATTGAGACATGAATATCTAATTTATTATTTGTGATTTTTTTTGGTTTCCACCCTCTTTCTAGTGCTGTGTCTGAAATAAATTTTTCAACTTGTCCAATAGTAACTGCTTCATATCCAGTATTTAGGGTGCATGCTCCCTCACACAATTTTTCTTGAGGACAAATTCGCCCACAAATTTCAGGAAATGCATTTGTTTCATGACACAGATCTGCTGCCTGTTCTATCTCCCCCTCCTCTACAAGCTTTAGCCAATTAGGAATATAGTTATGTAGCGGACATTTCCATTCACAATAGGGGTTGCCACAGTCCAAACAGCGACTAGATTGTTCTTTGGCTTCTCTCAAACTTTGTTTTTCATAAATTTCATCAAATTTTACTTTCCTAATTTCCAGTGGTTTTACCTCGGGTTCTATCCTTTGAATGTTTATGAACTCAAAATTTTTCTCAGACATTATGCAGCTTCCTCTCTTGTATTTTTGATTATTCTAGAGAGGTTTTCAGCGTCTGGAGTAACGATCCAGAAAAGACTCTGATATCTATCAAAATCTCCAAGAATTTCTTCAGCTACTTTACTTTTTGTTTCGGTTAGAAACCTATATATCCTATCCTTTAAATAAGACCTATGTGCCTCCATATCTTGGCTTGTAATCCTGTTGAAAGAGACTAGATCTTTGTTACATTTGTCTACAAAACTTCTATCCTCATCAAATACATACGCAAAACCTCCAGTCATTCCTGCACCAAAATTATTACCAACTGGCCCTAAAATTACTACTTCACCGCCAGTCATATATTCACAACAATGATCTCCAGCACCTTCAATAATGGCTTTAGCACCAGAATTTCTAACTGCAAATCTTTCGCCTACAGTACCATTCCCAAAGAATTCGCCGCCAGTTGCGCCAAATAAACATGTATTTCCAGCTATAACTGATCTTTTTTCTCTAAGAGATTTTGATTTTAAAATAATTATTTTGCCTCCATTCATTCCTTTGCCTACATAATCATTTGCAGAACCTTTCAAGATCAAATCAACACCTTTTGAATTCCAACATCCAAAGCTTTGGCCTGCTGTGCCTTTAAAATTTAAAGTAAGTTTTTCTGGAAACCCATTTTTTCCGTATTTTTTTGCAATGATTCCAGCAAGCTTTGCCCCAATAGATCGATGAGTATTTTGTATATTGAAAGAGAATGAACCACCCTTCCCTTTTGAGATATTAGTCTGTAATTTTTTATCTATTTGTGTTGAAAGAGAATAATCATTTAAATCTGAATTAATTTTATTCTTGTTAGTATTGAATTGTCTTTTGTTAGGTCTAAATCTCTCTTTTAGAGCGTCTAGCCCAAGCCTCTCCCCTTTCTCCTCAAATCCATTCTTATAATTAAGTAAAGCTGTGTTACCAATAATTTCATCAAGGCTTTTATATCCTAAATTTGCTAAATATTCTCTAACCTCTTCAGCAACGAATAGAAAAAAGTTTTGAACTTTTTGAACCTCGCCATTAAATTGTTCATCGATGATTTTTACGTGTTGAGTGGCAACTCCTGTCGCACAGTTGTTTAGATGACAAATTCGTAGATATTTACAGCCCATCGCTATCATTGGTGCTGTTCCAAAACCAAATGAATCTGCTCCGAAGATAGCTGCTTTAATTACATCTTGGCCAGTTTTAAGTCCACCATCTGTTTGAAGTTTTACATAAGAACGAAGGTTGCTTTCAAGAAGAATATTCTGAGTTTCAAACATACCAGTTTCCCAAGGTGATCCTGCATGTCTTATGGAGGATATTGGGCTAGCGCCAGTTCCACCATCATGACCAGAGATTGTTATAAAATCTGCATTTGCTTTTACAACTCCAGCTGCAACAATCCCCACTCCAGGTTCAGATACCAATTTTACTGAAATCATAGCCTTTGGATTGACCTCTTTTAAGTCAAATATTAATTGGGCTAGATCCTCTATTGAATAAATATCATGGTGTGGCGGGGGAGAAATTAATGTAATTCCAGGTTTAGAATAACGAAGTCCAGCGATGTAGGAGTCCACTTTTGATCCAGGAAGCTGCCCACCCTCACCAGGCTTAGCACCTTGGGCAATTTTAATTTGTATAACTTCTGCATTTGCTAAATAATTAGGTGTGACTCCAAATCTTCCAGATGCAACTTGTTTGATTTTAGACTCGATATTAGTGCCATACCTTTTTACATCTTCACCACCCTCACCTGAATTAGATCTACATCCAAGCCCATTCATTGCAGCAGCTAAGGTCTCATGTGCTTTTGGAGATAATGACCCTAAACTCATTCCTGCTGAATCGAATCTTTTCAGAATTGATTCAATAGGTTCGACATCATTTACATTTATTGATGGTTTGTTGGAACGAAACTCAAAAAAATCCCTAACGGCAAGAGGGGTTCTATTATCGATTGTGGATGTAAATTTTCTAAATTCCTTGAATGAATTATTTTTTAAAGAGTTCTGAAGGCTTGTAACTGTATCTGGGTTGTACGCATGTTGTTCACCACCATGAACATATTTATGAAGACCCTTAGCAATAATATTATCGTCTACATTACAATCAATAACTGCTAAAGCTTTTGCATGAAAGTCCTGAAAACACTCGCCCTTTATGTATGAGAAATTTTTGGGGAAGCAGATGTTATTTATCTTATCAGATAGGCCAACCACCTCAAAAAGACCAGCTCCTCTATAGCTTGAAACGTTAGAGATGCCCATTTTTGACATAATTTTTAATAAACCTTTATTTAGTGACTTTCTGTACGACACACACAATTCCGATGTTGAAAAATCCGTCCTAGATTTATGAGACTGTTTCAGGATAGTTTGAAGCCCAAGCCACGGATGTACACAGGTTGCACCAAAGCCAATTAAGCAAGCTATTTGGTGGTTATCTCTAGCGGAAGCAGTATTCACAATAATGTTTGCCTTAACACGAAGATTTTTTTCTATTAATTCATGATGAAGTGCTGAAGTCATTAATAATGCATTAATAACTGGTTTATTTTTTGTTGTTTGCTTTTCATCTAGCACTATAATGCTGCATCCGCTCTGGACTGAATTTATAATTTCAGTGAGTAAATTTTTCATTGCATCTTCAAGCTGTTCGCTTCGATCGTACTCCAATGAAAAACGAGAAGTTTTAAATTTTTTATTCTTAATCAGTAGGTTAAATTTTTTATGAGATAAGATTGGAGAGTTAACCACAATTCTCTCAGCATGTTCTGAGGTCTCTTGAAAAATATTTAATTCTGGACCTATACATGTTTCCAATGACATTGCAGATTTTTCCCGTAATGAGTCAATTGGTGGGTTAGTAACTTGGGCAAATCTTTGGCGACAATAATCATAAATTGACCTGATTTTATTACTTAAAGGTGCAATTGGAGTATCATCCCCCATTGATCCAGTAGGCTCCCCACCATGTTCAGAATATTGAAACAAAGTATTTATTTCTTCTTGTGAAAGTTGAAATGTCTTTGCCGAATCATTGAAGTATGCGTCTGAAATCTCTCTCATTTGTGGTCCCGAGTACTCATGAAGGTTAGCTTCAAGATGTTTTGACTTTTGTTTTAACCACTCTCTGTATGGATTGCTTTTTGAAAGCATTTTATCTACGTCCTCATCCAAAAGGAGATTTATATTTTTTCTATCAAAAAGAAGTAAGCCTCCTGGCCCAAGTCTTCCTGTATTAATGGGTTTAACATCATCTATATAGTTTGAGCCTACCTCAGAAGCAACGCTAACAGTATCATCATCAAAAATTTCAATTCTTGCTGGTCTTAACCCATTTCTATCTAGAAAGCACGATGTAAAATCCTTGTTTTGATAACATACAAAGGCTGGACCATCCCAGGCTTCCATGTGCATGGAATTGTATTCATGGAAAGCCTTTTCATCAGCATCCATTAAATCAGTATTTTGCCACGAGGGGGGTATAAGCATTCTTGCTGCCCTCCCAATATTTATTCCTCCATTCGTAAAAAGATCCAAAATATGGTCTAGTGAGGATGAGTCAGAACCTGTCTGACCTATAAGCGGCTCATAAGCATTTAAATTTCCTAGTTTATCTGATGAGAAGATTTTAGTCCTTGCGTGAGCCCAGTTACGATTACCTGAAATAGTATTAATCTCACCATTGTGTGCGAGGACCCTATATGGCTGGGCAAGGTGCCATTTTGGAGAGGTATTTGTAGAGAATCTAATATGGAACACAGCAGATGCTGAAACATGCTCCTTAGTGGACAAATCTGTATAAAACTTGGAGAAATTTTTTGGTTGAACTAGCCCTTTATAAACTATTGTTTGAGAAGAGAGACTCACACAATAAATTTCGTTTTCTGGATTAAACTTTTTATCTACCAATTTCTTTATTTTGTAAAGATTTATTTCAAGGCCACCACTCTCCTCTTTTTTTGGCTTTACAAACAATTGATAAATTGAAGGGCATGATTTTGCAGCAACATTTCCTAAAAGTTTTTTATCGGTATTTATCTCTCTTTTAGCGATTATATCAACGTCGTGTTCATTACAAATTTTTTCAATGGTTTCATAGAAATTGAATTGATTATTTACAAAAAAAACACCTACGGCAAAGTTTGAGGGAAGAATTATTTTTTGTTCATCCAGCAGAACTTTTTGAAAAAATTTTCTATCTAAATCAATCAAAATTCCACAGCCATCTGGAGTCTCTCCGTCGTGACTAACAGCTCCTCTGTGTTTCATTTTAGAGAGTGATAGCAATGAGCGAAAAATTATGGAATTGCTAGGAGTGTTTGTTTTACTGAATATTACCCCTGTACCGCAATTGTCTTTATGTGATGGTTTATTACTCATGGATACTTTTAATATAATTGCCCTTATATTTGATTATACATTTTTTTTACTTGACTTTTTTATTCTTAGGCATTAGTTTTGATTATGAAGATTTATAAATAGTGTTTATAAAGAAGATGTTTACATCCCCATACTCCATGGGTTAAAAGGAGCCCATATAACATGGGTTAAAAGTTAAACCATTCTCCATGGCTATAAAGGGGCAGCGTCTAAATCGTTCATCCTCAGTAGAGGACGGAAGTAAGCGAAAGCTGAAGGAACGCGGCTACAAAACTATGTAGGGTTTAATCCTTTTCATTCTTATCACACTTATTTTTTTAAGGAGATTTTATGAAAAAAGGAATTATGACAATTGTCATTTTCTTGACATTAAATGTATTTGGAGAGGTTTCTTCAAACTTTACTTTTTCATCAAACTACTTCTGGAGAGGGATGACTCAGACTATGGATGCTCCCGGTTACAGTGGTGGTTTTGATTATAGCTCTGAGAGCGGCTTTTATGCTGGAACTTGGGGATCAAATGTTGCATTTGGCGGAGCTGGATTAGAGCTCGATACATATTTTGGGTATGCAGGTGAAACTGAGGGTGGTCTTGGTTTTGATGTAGGATACATCAATTATGCATATCCGGAAGTCTCACCGAGTGCAGATTTCTCTGAGACTTATATCGGTCTTTCATATTCTGGATTAGGCTTTACCTATTACGTAGGCGATGAATTTGGTGATTACTATGATATATCTTATGGGGTTGGAGATTTTTCAGTTTCCTATGGAGATTATGAGGATACTGGAAGCAATTTCCTTCTAGGATACGGTTTTTCACTAGGTGATTACGATGCTTCAATTAATTACAGCTCTTTTACAGCAGAAGATGCATCAGGATTAGAAGATGAAGATGGATTGTTTTTTACTGTCGGAGCATCTTTTTAAGGAGACATTATGGCTGAAATAGATTACGCGTTAAATACCTTTTACTTGTTAATGACAGGTGCATTGGTAATGTGGATGGCTGCGGGCTTTACAATGCTTGAAGCTGGATTCGTTAGAAGAAGAAATACTGCTGAAATTGTAACCAAAAATATTGGGTTATATTCAATTGCTTGTTTCATGTACCTCTTGTGTGGCTTTATGGTCATGTATCCTGGAGCAAATGCAGGTGGAATTATACCACCATACGATTTTGGATTTGGGCTTAATGGACAAGAAGATTTTGGAATGAATGAAGATCTAGGGTATGCAGATGCAGCTGACTTCTTCTTTCAAGTAGTTTTTGTTGCAACAGCAGTTTCAATAGTTTCAGGTGCAATTGCAGAGAGAATGAATCAATGGCCTTTCTTTGCCCTTGCAGCATTTATTGCAGGTGTGATTTATCCAATACAAGGTTTTTGGAACTGGGGTTCAGGTTTTCTGAATGCAGCAGGTTATTCAGACTTTGCAGGCTCAGGAACAGTTCACTTAGCAGGAGCAGCATGTGCATTAGCAGCTGCAATATTTATTGGGCCTAGAGTAGGAAAATATTCATCAAGCGGTGGAGTTAATAAACTCTATGGCTCAAATATTCCGATAGCAGCGCTTGGTACATTCATCCTTTGGTTGGGTTGGTTTGGATTCAATGGAGGGTCTCAATTAGCTGTTAACGATGCAAGTAATGCCAATGCTGTTGCTCAAGTCTTCCTGAATACAAATATGGCAGCATCAGGCGGTGTAATTGCTTGTTTATTAGTATCAAGAATATTTTTTGGAAAAACCAATATCATTTATGCTTTGAATGGAGCCATTTCAGGATTAGTAGCTATTACAGCGGCTCCTGATACACCTTCTGGCTATGAAGCTGTCCTTATTGGAGCAATAGGTGGTTTACTTTGTTATGGATCGCTAGTTCTTCTAGAGCAAGTATTGAAGATAGATGATCCTGTGGGAGCCATTTCTGCTCACGGAACAGCAGGAATCTTTGGTGTAATGGTTGTTCCATTTACAAACTCTGAGGCTACCTTTGGTGCTCAAGCACTTGGTGTTGCTTCCATACTAGTTTGGGGATTTGTTTTAACTTACGCATTCCTATTCCTTGTGAATATGGTCTCTCCAGTAAGATCTTCAGATGAAATCCAGAAAAAAGGTTTGGATTCAGAAGAAATTGGAGTAGAAGCTTACCCTGAATTTGAGTAAATAAATACAGAGAGAGGTCTTGAGATAATTCCCATGGCCCCTACCTAGTGGTATAACGACCTCTCTCGCCCCTCTTTCTAATATTCTTTTTAGTTAGAGTTGAGATAGAAATTTACTACATGAAATAAGGAAATACTATGAAAAATTTTACGTTTTACTTTTTACTAGCTGTTTCATCTTTAGCAGTGGCTGATGACAGAATGGCTAAATTTGATAGCAATGGAGATGGTAAAATCTCTCCGGAAGAAATAAGGCTCCAAGGTTGTGAGCTCAACCTAAGCCTTTTCAATATTGCTGACAAAGATAAAGATGGCTTCTTGAATCCTAGAGAAGTTAGGAAGGGAAGAAAAACCGCATTTAGAGGCTGTTAATTTTCAAGCACATGAATTCGTTCATGTGCTTACTTTCTTTACTTTAAATACAAGCACAAACAATAATTATTTATTAAGATAGTAAGATGAAATTTAAAACCCTTTTTCTCTTTTTTTCCTTAATTGTTTATTCTGCTGATGATTTTAAAGATCTCTCAACAAAAGAATTTAACGAACTTGTAAACTCCTCTGATAATCTCGAAGAATTATACTTCTCCTACATTGATTATTTGGAAGCTAATGATAGTGCAGTAAACTCTATAATTTCTTTATACTCATCATCTGATCTAAAGTTTGAATATGTCAACGCAGATCAACTTGGATTAAATGGAGTTCCGATATTAATTAAGGACAATATCGATTCTGTTGGTCTTCCGAATACAGCTGGATCCCTAGCTTTACTAAACAATCTTCCAAGAAATGATTCGCAAATAGTATCTAAATTGAAAAAAGCAGGTCTAGTGGTTGTTGGTAAGGCAAATTTATCTGAATGGGCAAATTTTAGAGGAAATCCGTCCTCGAGTGGATGGTCAAGCTTTGGAGGACAAACCAATAACCCCTACAATCTAGAATATAACCCCTGTGGATCAAGCTCAGGAAGTGCTGCTGCCGTTGCTGAAGGTCTTGTTCCACTCGCGATAGGCACGGAAACAAATGGATCAATTAGTTGCCCTGCTTCAAGCAATGGAGTGGTTGGGATTAAACCCACAGTTGGTCTGGTTAGTAGAGATGGAATTATTCCCATTTCGGCAACTCAGGATACAGCAGGACCAATGGCAAGAAGTGTTTTAGAAGCAGCAAAAGTGCTTAAAGCAATATCAGGTTACGATCCGAAAGATTCTGCCACAAAAAATATCCCAGATGATTATGATTATGATGCATTAATCAATTTAACCAACCAGTCACTTGAAAATAAAAATATTGGCCTACTTATCAAAGATGAAATGTCTGATGTCGAAGTAAAACTTTTAAATAAAACCCAAAGAATTCTTGAAAAGTTGGGTGCAAACGTCCAAAGGGTTAGTTTTGAAGTTGTTAGTGATTATAAATTCGAAGATGAATATTATTTACTTCTCTATGAATTTCATGAGGGTATAGAAAAATATTTGAAGAGTTCAAATTCAATGCGAAAAAGCCTTAATGACTTAATAGATTTTAATAAAGAAAATTCAGAAAAAGTTCTTAAGCATTTTGGTCACGAAATCTTTTTAGATAGTATTCAAGCAACCGATAAAGAAAGATATATTAAATCGAGAGATCTAGTAGTTACACGAGCAAGGAACCAGATTGATACATTGATTTTAGAGAATGGTTTGGATGCTCTCGTTGGCCTTACAAGAAATCCTGTCTGGAAAACAGATCATATTAATGGTGACTCCAGAACAAGCAACGGAGGGCTAAGTTTTGGAAATGGGGGGCTCTCTGCTGTTGCAGGCTATCCTCACATTACCATCCCGCTAGACTTTGTAAATGGGCTTCCAGTAGGGGTTTCTTTTTTAGGTGGAGCATGGGAGGAGGCAAAAATTATAAATTTTGCTTTTAGTTTTGAGCAAGAAAATAATTTTTTTCCAAGACCCTCTAGAGACTAGAATTAATTCTTAGTTTTATTACATCAAGACTTAGATTATTTGGTAAAGATAAGCATTTTTTCACATCTAACAATATATCTAAGCTTTTAAAGGCTCTTTTAGGTTTTTCTTTTATGTCTTGCTTTGCTAGATAAATTAAATAATCAACAAGGAGTGCAAGCTTATTGTTGTCGACTTGATAAATGTCTTTCTTTTCAACCAGACTATTAAAACTATTTAACAGCTCAATAGAATCATTCTCCTCAAGCAATGCAGGGTTTTCTGAAAGAAACCTAAGTATTTCTCTATCATAATTAATGCTTCGACTTTCAAGGAATGTTTTGATTTCATGCTGGGTTGGAGATGGAAAACGTACTTTATGAAATCGACTTAAAATTGTAGTTGGTATTGATGCAAGGGAGTTCGTCATAATCCAAATATTTACAGAGTCATCTGATTCCTCGGCAATTTTGAGCAAAGCATTATAGCCATTTATTCTAATATGCTGCCCACCATCTATATAAAGGTATTTTTTTTTGTTTGTTTTAAGTAGTAAAAAATCTTTAGCAGATCTAATTTGCTCTAATGTGATAATTTTTTTTTCTTCAGATCTCGAAAGATAAAAAAAGTTCGGAGATGCAATTTCGGAAAGCAAAGCATTGTCTTTGATTTTTAAATTAAAGCCTTTTGACAGTTCTGATTTTATGATTTGTTGAAGGACTGCTTCTAAGCTCCCCCCATAAGAGGAATAAAAAATAGATTTAGGTTTTATTTCCTTGATATTTTCTAGATGTGATTTATACCAACTAAACATTCAATTTTTTTGCAATTAAAATTTCTATCTCTTCTGAAATTTTTTCTATTGTTTTTTTGCCATCTATAGACACAAAATCTTTATTATTTTCTTCTAGTCTCTTATATCCCTCTTGGACTCTTGAAAAGAACTCTAGTGATTCCTTTTCCATTCTGTCTGGGTCTCTCTGAGAAATTCTTTGTCTAGAAAGTTGAGGATCTATATCTATTAGAACTGATAAGTTTGGTTTAGAAATATTAAGTTTTTCATGGATATATTCAACAAAACCAACTTCAACACCTTTCCCATAACATTGATAGGCAATAGTAGCATGATAGAACCTATCGGCAATAACGATATTGCCTTCTGCAAGATTTGGTCTAATTATCTGCTCATCTAGTTGCTTTCTTGAAGAGTAAAGAAGTAAGACTTCAGTAAGAGGATTAAATATCTCATCTGTTTCCTCTAGAAATAGATCTCGAATTTTTTCACCTATTAAAGTTCCCCCTGGCTCTCTAACACAAATTACCTTCAAACCTTTTTTTTCAAATTTTTCTGATAATAATTTAATTTGGGTAGACTTTCCTGAGCCCTCAATACCCTCAAAGGAAATAAGCATCCGTATATTATTTACCGGAAATGAATTTTTTCACAGCTTTATTATGATCTTCTAAGTTTTTTGAAAAAACATGCGATCCATCCCCTCTTGCTACAAAATAAAGGTAGTCACTGGGAATAGATTTAATTGCTGCCTCTATGGAGGATTTTGATGGAAAACATATTGGGGATGGTGGCAATCCGTTTATTCTATAGGTGTTAAAAATATTATTGTCATCTAACGCCGCCCGACCAATTTTCTTACTGAAGTCTCCGTAATAGCCATATGATGAAGTTGGATCAGCTTGAAGCCTCATTCCTTTTACAAGCCTAAATAAAAAGACTGATGCAATCTGTGGTTTCTCAGATAGTAATACAGCCTCACGTTCAATTATTGAAGCCAGAACTAAAGCTTCTGTCTTATTTTTTAATGGATTACCCTCAGGCTTTTGAGTCCATATCTCGTCTAAATACCTTTTAAGATAATCTTGATAGGTGATTAAGATATTTTCTAGCTCATCTATATCCGAGAAGATATATGTATCTGGAAGTATTTGTGCTTCTGATGAAAAAACTTTTTTAATTCCATCAGTAAGCTTATTTTCAAATTCATTTTTTGTAATTATATTTTCTAATTTTCTTAAAGCATTCTTAGCTATACTGCCTTCAATAATTGTAAATTTATATTTTTTTACATCGCCCTCAATAAACCTTTCAATAAGATTGTTGATTTTAATCTCCGTAGAAATATCATATCTTCCTGCTTGAATATTTGGTACGCCTTTAATCCTGTAGTAAATCTTTATCCAAAGAGGATTTTGAATCTCAAACTGATCATAAAGATTATCCAAAACTTCGTTAAAAGTTGACCCTTTTTTTATAACAAATAATTGCTCAGGATTTATTGGTTTTATGCTCTGGGATGGACCCAAAAAAACTTTTAATGATATGTAGACTGCTCCAATAAGAAAAAAAGCAATTAGTGATTTTCTAGCTATTGCCTTCGATCCATTCAACAGCACTTTGGATTGTCGTGATTTTTTCTGCTTCGTCATCGGGTATTTCAACGTCGAATTCTTCCTCAAATGCCATCACTAACTCAACAGTGTCTAATGAATCTGCTCCTAAATCCTCTACAAATGCAGATTCAGGATTTACATCAGCTTTGTCAACTGAAAGCTGACCACAAACTATATCAACAACTTTATTTAGAACATCACTCATATTTACTCCAAAAACTTAGAATCGTATTGCATACATTACTTCATAAATAGGCCGCCATCAACCACTAAAGTTTGCCCGGTAATGTAGTTAGACTCATCAGAAGCAAGAAAAAGAACTAAAGGGCTTATATCGCTAGGTTTTCCAAGCCTTTGAAGTGGTATCTTTTTTATGATTTCTTCATTTACTATGTTCTCCGTCATATTCGTTTCAATAAAGCCTGGCGAAACAGAATTGACTGTTATATTCCTTGAGCCCAGTTCTTTAGCTAGAGACCTTGTAAAGCCGTCTACTCCAGCCTTAGATGCAGAATAATTTGTTTGCCCTGGATTGCCCATTGCTCCTGAAATAGAGCTAATGTTTATAATTCTTCCCCATTTCTTTTTGAGCATATGTTTCATTACAAGTTTTGTTACCCTGAAAACTCCATTTAGATTTGTATTTATTACGTCATTCCATTCGCTCTCAGACATTCTTAAAAATAATTTATCATTAGTAATTCCTGCGTTATTTATTAGAATATCTACACCTATCTCTTCAACTAAATTTTGAATCTCTTCCACAGAATCTTTAGATGAAATATCTAAATTTTCAACAGTTAAATTTTTGTTTTCCATAAATTTACTTTTTGTTTTATCTCTGCATGTAGCAATCACTCTGTAACCAGATTCAAGAAAAATATCTACTAGTTCTCTCCCTATGCCTCTACTCCCACCAGTTATTAAAGCTGTTTTAGTTTCCATACTTATTAAGTTTATCCTTAAAAACCTTTATGTCATCAAAGCTAAAGAAATTACCTGTAACTCGGTTCTGTTTTCCGAGGGAACAAAGCACCTTTCCAGGGCCTAGCTCTAGATGCTCGTCTAAACCATATTTTTTTAATTTTTTCATTGAATCCGTCCAAAGCACAGGTTTTGATATCTGATAAGCAAGCTTATCTTTGATTTCGTTCGACGAAAGAGATACTTTTGAATCTATATTGTGGATTGTGGGGAATATTGCTTTTCCAAGTGATAAATCTTCTAGTACCACTCTTAACTTTGTTGAGGCAATATTCATTAAACTTGAATGGGATGGAACTGAAACTGATAAATCAATGATCCTCTTAGCGCCAGCTTTCTTAAGCGATGGTTTTAGTAGCTCAACTTCATCTGTATTTCCAGCAATTACTGTTTGAATAGGAGAGTTAAAATTGACAGCTTCAAGAAAGTCAGCCTTTTTTTCACTTACAATCTCAAGAATTTTTTTAGAATCTAAGCCAAGAACTGCCACCATTTTTGTTTTTTTTGACCCTTTGCTGGCTATCATTAGGTTTGCACGAGATTGTACGAATTCTAAAGCGGCTTTTAAATGAAATACCTCGGAACTTAGCAATGATGAAACCTCACCCAAACTATGCCCAAAACTTACTTTTGGTGATGGGCAATTGTGCTTTTTCCAAACTCTAACAAAAGCAAAGCTCACCAACAATAGTAAAGGTTGCGTGTAGTATGTATCAGACAATCTTGGATCATTTGAAAAAATTACTTCTTGAAACTTTTCTTTGTAAAATTCTTCCCCTTCAGCAATAGTTTCAGAAAACTCTGGAAATTCTTCAAAATGCTCTTTTAGCATTCCATTGTATTGAGAGCCTTGACCAGGAAAAAGAAATGAGAAATTCATATTTTACTGCTGAAGATCTTCTTCTGATTCTTTTTCTTTTTTCTTTAGATCCTTTACTAATCTTCCTTTGTAAAAACCATCTGCTGACAAATTATGACGAAGATGTTTTTCTCCAGAAACTTGATCTGTGGAAAGCGAGTTGGTACTTAGAGAGTCATGAGATCGTCTCATTCCAATCCTACTTCTAGTTTTTTTGCTTTTTTGTACTGCCATAAAGTAAGGGATTTTAAATGTTTTGACTTTGAAAAGAAAGAAATTTAATAAATAATAAGCATATGCTTATCACAACTTCAGATCAGATTACTGAAAAAAAAATTGCTAAAACAATTGGATACGTCAAAGGAAGTTCTGCAAGGGCAAGAAATGCGGCAGCAGATGTTTTTGCGAGCATTAAAAATATAATTGGGGGTGAAGTCGAGGAGTACTCAAGATTGCTCCAACAAACCCGAGATCAAGCAGTAGAGAGAATGGTCAAGGATGCCGAGGAGAAAGGTGCTAATGCAATTGTATGTTTCAGAATACAATCTAGCACTATTGCACAAGGAGCTTCAGAGGTTGTAGCATACGGAACGGGTGTAATTCTCGAGGATTAGTAGGTATCTTTTTGAAGTTCTTCAAGAGGGTTTTTACCAAATCTATTCTTTCCGGGCGTACCCTTTCTAAGAAAAACCAATAGGTAAACAATTAGAATTAGATTTGAAATTCCTCCAAATCTTTGTGATAAGTCAGATGTTGGATCAAAACCAGAGGCTACAGCCATAATTGAACCGACAAAGTAAGGAGTTACCCATGCAAATGAAATATCAATATCTTGCAATCTTCGTATGGTAACTGACATTGAGGGAACAAAAAGCACAATAGATATAGCCAACACAAGCCATTGTAGTGCTTGGAAGCTTTCTCCCTGCACAAGGTACTCTGTTATTTCCTCTTCTGACATTGTCGAAAGAATTTCAAGATCCACATTTGATATTGACCAAAAACTTCCTATTATCGAAACGATTAAGGTTAAAATGAATGAAAACAAAAGGAAATAAAACCATTCTGCCCGACATGCTCTGCCCTTAAACGTCTTATATTTTTTAATAAAAGCCGAATCAATTGCCTGTCCAAAATTCATTTCGTAATGTTAGCAGATAATTATATTAATTGTTGGGGTTCTTAAGAAATACATGGAAAACAACAGCTTTTCCTTTAACAGTTATTTGAGGTTTTAGACTTTTGGAATGATTAAATGATATAGGCCTTTTAATGACCATACGTTTGAAATTGCCTTCCATCAAAGTTATAGAAACATCAGATTGATCACTCAGATATCTTTGCATTGTGTTTAGCTGGCCTGATCGTCCAGCTTTTGACTTAATATCAAACATTGGATCAACATATATGACATCATAAATATCAAGCTCATTTAAAAACTTTTCTGAATTTTTATTGAGAACATTTATTTTAGATTTTGCCTTCTCGAAGTAAGTAGTCTTTGGCAGATTTCGTAAAGCTTCTTCAAAAAGGATGCAAAGCCCTGTATTTCTCTCAACTAAAGTTACTTCATGGCCTAATAAAGCAAATAGAAATGAGTCATGCCCTAAACCGCCAGTTACATCAAGTATCTTTTTAGATGGCTTTTTTTTATGTCCTATAGCTTTTTTTAAAAGATTTTCTCTTTGAAAATTAATGATTCTGTTTTTAAAGCTACCCTTATTAAAATTATTTTTAAGAGAAAGTTCATCGAAAGATATAAATGATTCATCTGAAATATTTATAAAAGGAGTTAGGGGAATATTGGTTGTAAGAGGAAGATTATATTTTTTTGCATAGGTAGCAGCAATATTTTTAAATGTTTGATTCTGAAAATAAATAGCGTTTACATCAGACATAACAATAAAACACCTAAACAAAGTCTATAAACTATAAAAATCCCAAAACCAACCTTTCGAACAAACTTAATAAACCAATCAATAGTAAAATATGATATTATAAATGTTGTTAAAAATGCTATAAATGTCGCTAAAATATCAACATCTGTCGTTAAAATTGCATTTTTACCAAAAGAAAATACTAATGCTCCTAAGATTGTAGGTATGGAGAGTAAAATAGCAAATCGTGCTGCCTCTTCTCGACTAAATCCTAAGAAAAGTGCTCCTGTGATAGCGGTACCAGATCTAGATGCTCCTGAAATTATGCTAAAAACTTGCCATATACCTATTAAAAATGCTTCATTTGATGACATTTCCCTTATCTGTTTTGCCTGCGACCCAATTAAAGTCGAAGCGTAAAGTAACAGAGCAAACAATATATTTGATATGGCAATTGTAAAAATAGTCCATCTAGGTTCATAAGACGCGATAATTGGGGCAATTACTACAATTGGGATAGTAGCGAGGCATAACATAAAAAAAAGCCTAGAATTAAGAAAACTTAGCTTTAAGACATCCTCTCTTAAATAAATTATCACAGCAGCTAGGCTGGCAAAATGAACAGATATATCAAAAAATATACCTTGATCAGCCCAACCTAAAATTTTTGACGGCAATAACAAATGTGCAGAACTCGAAATTGGGAGAAATTCGGTAACTGCTTGCAATATACTGAGTATCAAAATTTGAATATAATTTAATTCATCCATCGATTTTTCTGTAATCTAACTGCTTGATATAATTTGGAAAATTTTCTTTGAGGATATTTTTTTTGTCCTCCAGGAATATCTGTATCATTGATTTTGCAATAGAATTCTTATCTAGTAATTTGTCGAGCACTTCAATATCAGGCTGGATTCCTATCAATTTTTTACCTAATAGCTGTACTCTGCTTAAATCTTGACAATATGTGTCTTTGCCATCTTGTTGATAAAAAATATCTTTATTATTTCCAAAAATTACAGGGATCATTTCTTTTTCATTCGCTGCGATAGCTGACAGATTTGAGATAGCAAAGAATGGAGTGCTGTTAATGAATTCCAAAGAGCTCAGAAAAGTGTAAGCCAATCTAGCGCCTGTATAGGATCCTGGGCCAGCAGCATAAATACATGCATCAAGATTTAATATATCAAAACTATTTATATTGGATTGGATTGTTTCAATTTTTTTATCCCAATCATTTCTTTTAGTTTTGTCTTCCTCCTTAAACTCAAAGTTATAATACTCTCCCAAATAAAATATACAGATATAGTGGTTTTCACTTGTAAGGTCTATCGAAAGAATATTCAACTTAGTGCTTTTAAAATTTTGCTTGTAACTATTTTCATAGGTTTTGAGGCATCAATTTCATTAAAGTTTATTTGGCTATTTTTATAAAATTTTAATAATGGCTCTGTTTCTCTGAAATAAACTTCGACTCTCTTCTTTATTACTTCTGGCTTATCATCATCTCTTTGAACTAGTTCTTCACCAGTAATATCATCCTTACCATCAATTTTTGGAGGATTATGAATAACATGGTAAGAGCGACCAGAGGCGAGATGGACCCTTCTACCAGACATCCTTGAGACTATTTCATCCTCTGAGATCCTTAAAAAAATAACTCTATCAATATTTACCGAAGCATCATCCAATGATATTGCCTGTTCAAGATTTCTTGGAAAACCGTCCAGAATAAATCCATTAGCACAGTCTTTCTCATTGATTCTTTTAACCAACATCTCAATAATTATTTCATTTGGAACAAGCTTTCCACTATCAAGAAATTGACGTACCTTTTTAGCTTGAGGTGTATTTGATTTACTTACATCCCTTAAAATTGCACCAGTAGATACATTTGCTAAAGAAAATTTCTTTTGAAGATGTTCTGCCTGAGTGCCTTTACCCGCTCCTGGCATGCCAAGTAAGATTAGATTCATTTTTCCAATACTATAAATGATTGAGTATATCTATCAGTGTTAGAGATTGATAGGTGAATTTTAAAATTATTCCTCTTCACATACTTAAGAGATGGGGCTCCAATTTCATTTTTAGAATAGGTAATTTGTGATAGATATAGACTTCTAAAACCTGTTCCTAGTGCTTTTACAAATGCTTCTTTTGCACAAAAAGACGAACAAAGAAAATTTACCTTACTCTTATGTTTAAGTTTATTGAAATAATTTAACTCTTCAGAAGAAAGTATTTTACTGGGGAATTTTTTTTTATATTTTGTGTAAAGAGCTTCGACTCTCTCTTGATTAAGAATATCTGTGCCTACGCCAATAATCATTTAAAAAATAGTCTACTATTTATATTTAATTCATCGAAATAATATTCTAATGTTTGTTGATTTATTTTTTTGGCAACAGCTAAGCTTTCAGCACTGAACCTTTTATTAGAAATATCAATAAGCTGCAAACCCTTATATCCTATTTGATTCTCCACAAAACCACTTTCTGGTGTGTATATATAGTTTTTATCAGGTAAAATTTTTTCTCCAGTCTTATATTCAGTAGAGAAATTAATTTCATACCCAAGTACTGCAAGTAGATTCAGCTCAAATTTCCTGAGACATATTTCAATGCTTTCAGTACCTTTTATTTCATTCAGAGAATTTTTGTATATTAAGAATAGTTGTGTAGGGTCTTCATTCGATTTTACCATCAGACTTATCAATTCATTAATGTAAAAGGCAGAATATAAATTTTTATTTGATCTGAAATCTTGATAGGCATTTACCGTATCAACTGACGTCAGAGTTTTTAATTCTGATCTCCCGGTAAAATTAATTTGCAATAGTTGAAAGGGTTCAAGATTTCCTGAAAACCTCGACTTAGGTCTTTTTGCACCTTTTGCAATGGCAGATATTTTTCCATCTACACTTCCAAAGAATGTTACTAACAGGCTTGTCTCCTTGTATGGTTTTGAATGTATGACAAACGCTTCTTGTAAGTTTAATACCATTAATTCTTAATTCCTAAGCTCTCTAAGGTTACAGGATCGTTAAGCCAATTTTTTTTGACCTTACACCATAATTCAAGCCGTACCTTTTTCTTTAGGATCTCTTTGATTTCTTTCCTTGCAGAAGTACCAATTTGTTTAATCTTTTCTCCCTTTGACCCAATAACAATCTTTTTTTGGCTTTGTCTAGAAACTAAAATTAAAGCATTTATATCAATCTCATCATCTTTCTCATTCATAGATTCAATTTGTACAGCAGTCTCATAAGGGAGCTCATCCCCAAGATACCTAATTACTTTCTCCCTTATTATTTCGCTTATTTCAAAACTAAAACTTTGAAAATTAAAGTTATTAGAATCATAAAAGAAATCACTCTTTGGCAAGAGGGATTCTATTTCTTTTTCTACAATATCAATTCCATCGTTTTTCAATGCAGATAGAGGAATGATAGAATCAAAGATCTCCTTGTGCTCGAAGTTCTTTACAAACTCAAATAACTCAGATTTGTCTTTAACTAAATCAATTTTATTAATGAGAAGAATTTTTTTTGAATTTGATTTCTTTATTAAATTAAGTGTTTCAGCATCAAGCTCGTCAAATTTTGATCCAGATATCATAAATAATATTAGATCAACATCATTTACCACTTCTCTAGGCTTTTTTCGGAGAATCTTATTCATTGCCTTATTTGTCTTGGAGTGAATGCCTGGTGTATCTATAAAAATAGCTTGTGTATTTTTAATGTTTTTAATTGTGTAAATATTTGATCTTGTAGTCTGTGATGTCTTAGATGTTATGGAAACCTTCTTTCCAGATAAAGAGTTTAGAAAAGTCGATTTCCCAACATTTGTTTTTCCAATAATTGAAACATATCCACATCTTTTCATCTAATCTTTACTCAATTTTCCCTACCCTTTTAAAAGTAGGTCGGCTGCCAGACTGCCAAGATAACCAAATATAATCTGCCCTTCCCCATACTGATTCTCCTTTAATGAAACCCCATTCTCTGCTGTCACTCGAGTTGTCTCTGTTATCACCAGAAACAAAAAACATACCTTCAGGAACAATCCAATTGCCATTATTTGATGGCCTTGAATCAATTTGTCGTATTAAATACTTTAGATTATTGTTTTGCTCAAAAAACAAACTTGATCCTGCAATATCTTCAGAAAAGTAATTGCTATCAAGCTGAATCCCATTTACAAAAAACTTTTTATTGACATACACAACATTGTCTCCACCCTTTGCTATAACACGCTTTACAAATGGTGTTGTAGGTTTGTGAGGCGGATAAAATACCACTATATCTCCGATATCAGGCGATTTTGAAAATATTTTTGCTCTATTCGTGAATGGTACTTCAAGGCCATAAGCATTTCTATTGACTAATACGAAATCTCCTACTTCAAGATTTGGTTTCATTGAGCTGGATGGGATTTGCCAAGGTTCATAAATGTAACCTCTCAAAACAAACACCAGCAAAATGCTCAGAAACCACCCTCGGGATTCTTTTTTAATTACTTCATTATCAATTTGTAACGAGACTAAAAGAATAAGACCAGAGAATAAAGAATAAAATGCCAGGAGATCGCCAATATTCCATTGCTTAATCCATAAGATACCAATCACAAGTAAAGAAATTAAAAGTGCAAAAGTCTGAATTATTCTGTGATATTTTGGGTTTGAATCACTATTTTTCCTTGCAAGGATCCAATGAATTGAAATTAAACAGATCGCTGTATTTAAGATTAAAAACCAGAATATATTTGCTATTGGTGTTATTGCATCAAAAAAAATATTCAACATTATTTTCTCTTGTCTGTGGAAAGAAAACTTAAAAATGCCTCTTGTGGTAATGATACTTTACCAATTTGCTTCATTTTCTTTTTACCAGCTTTTTGTTTCTCAAGAAGTTTCTTTTTCCGTGTGACATCTCCTCCATAGAGTTTTGCTGTTACATTTTTTCTAAAGGCTTTTACACTTTCTCTTGCAATTATTTTGCTTCCAAGCATTATTTGTATTGGTATTTCAAACATTTGTCTCGGAATAACTTCTTTCAACCTTTTGGCAATTTCTCTTCCTCTTCTCTGGGCATCAGATCTATGCATTATTGCAGATAATGAATCCACAACTAAGGAATTTACAGCAACATCAACTCTTACAAGATCAGAATGCTGGTACCTTAAAAAAACGAAGTCTACAGAAGCATATCCTTGGCTCTTTGACTTAAGCATATCAAAAAAATCCATTACTATTTCAGATAGCGGCATTTCAAAAACAATAGAAACTTGACCTCCAAGATATTGCAAATCTTTTTGCACTCCTCTTTTTGACATGGCAAGTTCTATAACATCACCCACATATTTATCTGGACATAGTACTGTTGATCTAATAATTGGTTCTTTAATTTGATGAATTTCATTGGGTGTAGGGAGTTCTGCTGGAGAGGAAATCATTAACTCATCACCATTTGTCTTAATTACTTCATAGCTTACGCTAGGCGCAGTTGTGATTAAGTCAAGACCATATTCTCTTTCAAGACGTTCCTTTACTACCTCTAGATGCAACGTACCTAAAAAACCACACCTGAAACCACTTCCAAGAATTTCAGAATTTTCGGGCTCAAAGGTTAATGAAGCATCATTAAGATTTAATTTCATTAAAGCCTCCCTAAAAGACTGGTAATCATTTGAATCAATAGGAAAAAAGGACGCGAATACCTGAGGCTGTACCTCTTCAAAACCGTCTAACTGTGGTGTTTCACGTTTTTTTGTGAGAACTATCGTATCTCCAACAGGTACAGATTTTAAATCCTTAACATTTGCAACCAAATATCCAACCTCCCCAGAATGAAGTATTTCACGCGGTGATTTTTTTGGTGTGAAGACTCCGAGAGAATCAGCACTGAAACTTTGTCCATTTGATTTAACAGTAAACTTTTCACCACTTTTTAACTCGCCACTGAATATTCTAATTAGTGAAATTACCCCAAGAAAATTATCATACCAAGAGTCAATGATTAGTGCTTGCAGATCTTGTATTTTCGAAAGTTTTGGCGGAGGTATTTTCAGGATAATTTGTTCTATTAATTCCTCAAGGCCTGTTCCATCTTTTGCGCTTACACAAATCGCATCTGATGCATCAATTCCAATGATTTCTTCAATTTCTTTCTTCACTTTATCAGGGTCAGACTGAGGCAGGTCAATTTTATTAATAACTGGAATTACTTCCAATCCTAAATCGATTGCTTTGTAGCATGTGGACAAAGTTTGTGCTTCCACTCCCTGAGATCCATCCACAACAAGCAATGCCCCTTCACAAGCTGCAAGAGATCGAGATACCTCATAAGAAAAATCAACATGTCCAGGTGTATCTATTAAATTAAAAGAGAATTTCTTGTCTTCAGAGATATAATCTAATGCTACTGATTGAGCCTTAATAGTTATCCCTCTTTCTCTTTCGAGCTCTAGAGTGTCAAGTACTTGCGATTTCATCTCTCTCTTTGAGAGGCCACCACATTTTTCAATGATTCTATCGGATAGAGTAGATTTCCCATGATCTATATGGGCAATGATTGAAAAATTTCTTAAATTATCCAATTTCTACAGGCTCAAATATATTGATTCCACTACGGGTACCAATTATAAGAATTATGTCGCCTGTATCAAACGATTCAATAGTTTTTGTAAAATCATTAATATTGGAAATATCAAAGGTTTTATTTTTAAAGGTAATTTTAGTAATGATATCACCCTCAAAAATTTGGCCGAAAGCTGGAGAATTTGACGTAACTTCAAGCACTCTGACTCCAGATTTAATTTCTTCTTCGCTTTCTTCTTGTAGGCTTCTTAATTTTAAGCCAAGTGGATAATTAAGATCTCTTGATTTAGGTTCAACTTCTAGATCTCTTTCAGCAGTGGGAAGCTCACCTACTACAATCTTCAGGGTTTGATATCTTCCCTCTCTAAAAAGTTTTGTTGAAACAGACGTATTAGGTTTTGTTCTTCCAATGGTGTGTTGTAAATCCTTGAAGTAAATGATCTCCTTATTTCCTATAGAAACAATTACATCCCCCGGCTGTATACCTCCTAATTCAGCAGCTTCGCCCGGAACTACTGATCTTACTAGTGCTCCAAAAGGTTTCTCCATTCCTAGTGCTTCTGCAAGATCACTAGAAACCTCTCCTCCCTGAACTCCAAGATATCCCCTGGAAACCCTTCCAGAATCTTTTAATTGCTCAACAACTTCTAGTGCAACATTTATGGGAATAGCAAAAGCGAGCCCCTCATTACCTCCGGACCTCGAGTAGATTTGTGAGTTAATCCCTATAACTTGACCATCAAGGTTAAATAACGGTCCTCCAGAATTACCCCTATTTACGGCAGCATCTGTTTGTAAATACGGAACATAATCTCCTATGCCTCTTCCTGATGTAATTCCCCTGCCCTTTGCACTAATTATTCCAAATGTGACTGAAAAATCATAATTATATGGAGACCCAATTGCTATAACACCATCGCCCTGTTCAACAACATCAGAATTGCCAACAGAAACAGGATCCAAATTTGATGCATCTATTTTTAGTAGCGCAATATCACTTAGCTCATCCATTCCAATAACGTTTGCTTTGAATTCCTTTCTATCCAGAAATTTAACAACTACTTCATCTGCATCTTGAACAACATGGTAATTTGTTACAACGTAACCATCATTAGTAATAACAAATCCAGAACCAGTGCTTACGGCTTCTCTTTGTCTAGATCTGGGTTCTTCATATTCTGGCATCGGCAATCCAAATTCTCTAAAAAGCTCCTCTGGAAAACCGCTTGCATTACGTCTTGAAACATTGATTTTCTTTGTAGACTCAATATTCACAACAGAGCTTTTTTGTCTTTCTACTAAATCTGAAAAATCAAGATTATTTGCAGGCAGAATAAAAATTGTAAGTAGTGTTAAAAATATTTTAATTTTCATTATTTGATTTTTTTTATCTGGGTTGAATTGAGTTAAGGATTTTTTTTCCAGATTCAATATCTATATCACCAAAGATTGTAATCGTTTGAGATTGATTTCCAAATTTTCGTGTCTTTTTTATCAAAATAAAATTTTCTTTAATGTACTCTCCATCCGGTAAATCTGATGTTCCTTTATTGCTTATGAATATAGAGAACTGTTTCCTTTTTAAGGAGTTTATATACTTATTACCTTTATTTGGATCGCTCTTGAAGCCAGATGGAACCCAACTAGGCTTATATCCTACTGGAAGAAGTCCAGTATTGCCTTGTGAAATTGGAGTATAGTGCTGAGAAGCAAATTTTAATATCTCCTCATTCTGAACGTTCTCAAGTGTTTGTTTTGCTTCAATAGATGATATTGCTTGTGTAATTAGATTGGTCGGCTCTATTGGCTTATTCGTTGTTTCAGTAACACTTATTATCACTGAATAACTCAGGAGCACTCCTGCAGTAAATACTGCGCCTGGAAGAATGATTCTTTGGAAAATGCTCTTAAGAATTGCTCTGAAAGATATATTTTTTAATTTTTGCTTAATGCCGATATTCTTAATTTGTGAAGTTGCTTCGCTTAGCTCTATAAGAGAAAAGTATGTTTCTTTAAGAGAGGTGTTACTATCCATATCAGCTACTAAAGCAACCACTTCCTTATAGCTTAGCTCTCCGTCAATAAAAGATGAGATTCTTCTAAAATCGTAATCTGAAATATTATTCATTTGTATTCTTTAAATTCTCTATTAAAAATTGTCTTGCCCTGAATATCCTCGAACGGACTGTTCCTACAGGCACACCAACTATAAATGCAATCTCATCATAATTTTTCCCGTCAACTTCGCAAAGAATATAGGCATTCCTCTGCTCCTCAGGCATCTGATCTAATAATTTCTTTACTTCATGTGCAAATTGCCCATGCTCAATTTCACCAAGAATATTGTCTTTAGATTTCAGGGTTTGCTCAAACCCTTCATCTAGTTGGTTTTCTTTTGAACTTTTTATCTTTGTTATTGCAAGGTTAAAACCAATTCTATATAACCATGTGTAAAAATTTGATTGACCCTTGAATGTACCTATCTTTTCCCAGGCTCTTAAAAAAGCTTGTTGAACTATGTCTTCTGTTTCATGAAAGTTTTTGAGAATTTTAAATAGAGAATGGTGTAGTCTTGTTTTAAAAGTCGTAAATAAAACCTCAAATGCTGTATTGCTCCCCTCTTGAGAAAGCTTTACAAGGTCTGAGATATTATTTTTTTTCATACTACTTTGATATTCTAATGTTTAATAAGTTCAAATTAGGAAATATTTTTTTAGCCTTGAAAACTCTCTAAAAAATATTTCTCGTTCCTTGAAGATATAGTCAAACATTTTTTGGTCGTCTAAATTTATAAATTTTTGAAGCTCTAATAAATCTTGCTCTGTCATATCATCAACGTGATCAATTAATTTTCTTACAATATTTGAGGTTTCCTTCATGCCCCTTCTTGCTTTAAAATTAAGTTGTTTAACGAGTAATAGTTTATCCATGAGTTTTTTTCAATTAAATAATTATACTGCTTTGGAAATATCAGGGGAAAGGGTAAGTGATTTTTTGCAAGGGCAAATTACTTCTGACATAACTCAATCACCTATAAAATTCAAAACCCTTTTTTGTGACGAAAAGGGCTACGTTATTACAAATGCATACGTTATTTTAAATGATTCTGCTTTAATCATGGTGAAAAAAGGGGTTCACCGCATCCTGGAAGAGAACTTAAAGAAGTTCATAAAATTTTATAGATGTTCTATAGAAGTAAAGGATGTCGAAAGCTATGGAGAATTTTCTAATGGAAAATTTTTCGTACATCTTGGATCAAAGAAAACAGATAATAAAGACGACGAATGGGACAGGCTAAAAATTGTGAATTTTGATATTGATATCTATGAGTCAATATCCAATAAATTTAGAGTAAACGAGCTTGGTTATAATCTAGAAGACTATGTATCGTTTGATAAGGGCTGTTACCGTGGTCAAGAAATTATTGCAAGAATTAATTATTTGTCCAAAGGGTCAATTAAACCTGTAATTTTCAAGGACATATCAAATAAAAATTTCAAGTATCTTGAAAAAGAAGGAAAGTTTCTCTTCAGCGCAAAAATTAAGGAGAGTATATTTTATCAATTTATGTTGAGAGAGGGGGCTGAAATCACAAAAGAAAATACAATTAAGCCAATTGCCAGTCTATGGGAGTTTTCTTAAGTTTACTCAAGTAAAGATTAGCCTTTGAAAATTGCCTTGATCCTAAAAATCCTTTATGTGCAGACAATGGTGATGGATGAGAAGATTCAAGAATTAAACCAGAATTACCAATGAGGCTTTTTTTTGATCGCGCATGTGCACCCCAAAGCATATAGACAAGATTATTCTGTTTGCTTAACTTTCTCAAAGCAAGATCAGTAAAATTTTCCCATCCAATATTTGAATGAGAGTTAGGAATGCCTTCACAGACTGATAACGATGTATTTAATAAAAGAACACCTTGCTCTGACCATTTTGTTAGATTAGATGTGTTGTTGTTTACACCGACATCATCCTTAATTTCTTTAAAAATATTTCTTAAAGAAGGTGGTATTATGTCGATATTTTTTGATGAAAATGCAAGGCCATCAGCAATACCTTTTGTATGATATGGATCTTGCCCGAGTATAACAATTTTAGTTTTTTCGTATGGGCATACTTCAAATGCTCTAAAAAAATCTTTTGGGTCAGGAAAAATGGCATATCCATTTTTATGGTCATCTAGCAGCCTATTTTTTATCTTTAGAAAGTAATCTTGGGAGGTTTGATTTAATATAAATTTATTCCAAAAAAAATTATCCATAGCTTCTTAAAAATAACATATTTTTTTTATCCACAGAAACTGTGGATAACTTTGGGGAAAAGTTAATATTTTTTTTAAAAAGGCTTATTAACTCTTAGATTAAAGATATTGATCAAAAAATAACCAACCTATATCAGTATAGGAAAAATGGTACTTTCAGGGATTTTTGTTTGAATTCAAAAAAAAACAGGCACAAGAATTCATAAGAATATCTTTTTTAGTGACCTGTGTGGAAAGCAATAGTTTGTAACAAAAAAAATGCTGTTTTTTTAGTAGCAAAGCCTTGCATTTGACACACCCTTTATTCTACTTAGTTTTAAGAGAGTATCATCTGAAATTTCATCGTCTGAATCGATTAGATTGCAGGCAACCTTTCCCCTACTTTTATTGACAAATTCTAGAATATTTACACCATCATCTGCTAACACCTCAGCAATCTTACTTATGATTCCTGGTTTGTTTTCATTTGATATAAATAATCTACGTTTGCCAATTTGTGGTGATGAAATATTTGGAAAGTTTACACTATTATTTATCTTTCCTGTTTCTAAAAACAATGCCATCTGCTCGCATGCCATCAAAGCACAATTTATTTCACTTTCTTTTGTGCTCGCACCTAAATGTGGAAAAATAATTACATCTCTTTTTTGATTTAATCTTTGGATAAGGGTTTTCGTTGGAAAATCGGTTATGTATTTAGAAATATGATTTGAATCTAGCATCTCTAGAATCGATCTCTCATCAACAATTCCACCACGAGAGAAGTTAATTAAGACAGAGTCCTGATTTGCCATTAGAATAAATTTTTTATTGATTAGCCCTTTTGTCCTCTCATTGAGCGGTATATGCAAACTGATGTAATCACTTTTTTTAAATGCTTCATCGATAGTTTTTTTAATTTTTATATCTCTTGGTAATCTAAGAGCAGTTTCCACAGTAATTCCTGGATCAAAACCTTGAACATTCATGCCAAGCTGAATTGCTTGCTCTGCAACCATCGAACCAATTGCCCCCAAACCGATAACACTAAGAGTCTTACCTTTAATTTCTTGGCCAACAAAAGCTTTTTTCATATCCTCGAATTTTTTTGATATTTCGCTTTCAGATAGGTTGTCAATATCTACTGAATCAATTGTTTTATTGCCTGAGACCAAGTCTCGCTTTCCAAGAATCAACGAGCAAATTACCATCTCTTTAACTGCATTTGCATTTGCCCCTGGAGTGTTGAAAACAACAACGCCGCCATCTGTGCATTTTTGTATATCAATGTTGTTAGTGCCTGCTCCTGCTCTAGAAACAGCAAGGGTAGACTTTGGGATATCTATGTTCTTAAGAGGAAAACTTCTTAATACGATTCCATCGCAGTCTTCTATTTTTTCGCCTTTGATTAAGTCAAATGATTTATCCTCAAGAATTTTGAGGCCATAATTAGAAATGTTATTTAATACTTGAATTTTCATCATGTAGAAGTTTCTGATGATACCTATTTACAGACCTTTTTAATATATTTTTTTAAAAAAAACCCCAATTTATCCCAAAGATATCCACAAGAAAACCCCATCATATTGTGTGCACGATACAAAAAAACACAATATATTGTGTTAAAAGCCTTGATTGTAGTACCAAACTAATGAAGAATACACAATAGACCTATGGAACAACAAATTACAAAAGAAAACAAAGCAGAAAGTGAATCAGTTAGCAACATTGCTCTGACTCCTGGAAAAATGAGAGTGATTAAAAGAAATGGAAAGGTTGTTTCTTTCGAAGAAGAAAAAATTAAAGTTGCAATAATGAAAGCTTTTCTTGCAGTAGAAGGTGGGGCTGCAGCAGCATCATCTCGCATACATGAGAATGTAGACGTATTAACAAAAGCTGTGGTGGACGTCTTTGAAAGAAGAATGCCATCAGGAGGAACACTTCACATAGAGGAAATCCAAGACCAAGTTGAGCTCCAATTAATGAGAAGCGAACACCATAAAGTGGCTAGAAGCTATGTTTTATATAGAGAGGCCAGGAAGAATGAAAGAACAGAGCAACCAATCGAGGAGGTAAAAGAAGAAAAAGCAAATGATGAAATAGCGACAGTGGTATTGAAAGCATGCGAGGGCTTAGAAGATGTAGAACCAGAAACTCTAATTGATGAAATAAGATCTGCTTCTTACGAAGGAATGACAGAAAAAGATCTTGCTGATTGCATGGTAATATCCGCTAGGACATTAGTTGAAAAAGAGCCTAATTATTCGTATGTCACAGCAAGAATCCTTTTAAACAATATTGAAAATGAAGTTTTGGATTTCTTGAAAATTGATAGGAAAACAAAGACGAATAGATCTGCAATGTATGCAGAGGCACTAAATAAGACAGTTGATAAAGGTATAGAGCTTGGTTTTCTTAACAAGCAGCTTAAAGAATTTGACTTAAAAAAAATATCGGAATCAATTGATCAATCCAAAGATTTTAATTTTACATATCTTGGGCTACAAACTTTATATGATCGTTACTTTATTACCTCTGAAGATGTGAGATACGAATTACCCCAAGTTTTTTTGATGCGTGTATCTATGGGGCTTGCAATAAATGAAGCTGAAAAGAATGAAAGAGCAATCGAATTTTACAATCTCCTCTCAAGCTTCGATTACATGAGCTCAACACCAACATTGTTTAATTCTGGTACACACAGACCCCAGCTTTCTTCTTGTTATCTAACAACAGTTCCAGATGATCTCTCTGGGATTTATGGGGCTATAAGAGATAATGCTCTGCTTTCAAAGTGGGCAGGCGGCCTAGGGAATGACTGGACAAATGTGAGAGCTTTAGGGTCAAGAATAAAAGGGACAAATGGAAAAAGCCAAGGAATAGTGCCGTTTCTTAAAGTTTCTAACGATACAGCAGTTGCTGTAAACCAGGGAGGAAAAAGAAAGGGTGCCTTTTGTGCTTACCTAGAATGCTGGCATCTTGATGTGGAAGAGTTTTTAGACCTAAGGAAAAATACTGGAGATGACAGAAGAAGAACACATGACATGAATACAGCAAATTGGATACCAGACCTTTTTATGAAACGGTTAGAAAATGAGCAAGAGTGGACTCTTTTCTCTCCATCAGAAGTGCCAGAGCTTCATGACCTATATGGATCTGAATTTGATAAAAAGTATGAAGAATATGAAGAAAAGGCAGAAAACAATGAGCTTGGAATATATAAAAAAATCCCTGCCGTCGCCTTATGGAGAAAAATGTTATCAATGTTATTCGAAACAGGACACCCATGGATTACTTTTAAGGACCCTTGCAATGTTAGATCACCACAAGGTCATGTTGGCACAGTGCATTCTTCAAATCTGTGTACAGAAATAACCCTTAATACAAATGAAGAAGAGATAGCAGTTTGTAATTTAGGCAGCATTAACCTTCCACAACACATAAAGGATGGAAGGATTAATGTCGAACAGCTGAAAAAAACTGTAAAAACCGCACTTAGGATGCTCGATAACGTCATAGACATAAATTACTATCCAGTTCCACAAGCAGAAAATTCAAATAAGAAACATAGGCCTGTTGGTTTGGGTTTGATGGGATTCCAAGATGCTCTCTATAAAATTGGTATTTCATATAACTCTGATGAGGCAGTTGAATTTGCAGATAAGTCCATGGAGCTTATAAGTTATTTTGCTATAGAAGCATCTTCTGAGCTTGCTAGAGAAAGAGGTACTTACGAGACATATAAAGGTTCTCTTTGGGATCAAGGTATTTTTCCAATAGACTCTATCGAACTTTTAAGCAAACAGAGAGGGAAAGAATTTTTAGACCAAAATACTGAAACTACACTAGATTGGAAGGTGCTTCGAGAAGCTGTTAAAGAAGTAGGAATGCGTAATTCTAACGTTATGGCAATTGCCCCAACAGCAACAATTGCAAACATAACAGGAGTATCACAATCAATAGAACCAACATATCAAAACTTATTTGTAAAATCTAACTTGTCAGGTGAGTTTACTGTGGTAAACCCTTATCTAATTGAAGAGCTGAAAAAGCAAGAACTATGGGATGACGTCATGTTAAGTGACCTCAAGTATTATGAGGGTTCTCTTTCTCAAATTAATAGAATCCCTGAGGATGTTAAAGACAAATTTAAAACAGCCTTTGAAGTTGAACCACGCTTTATAGTCGAGGCTGCAAGCAGAAGACAAAAATGGATAGACCAAGCACAATCACTAAACTTATATATCGCTAATGTAGATGGTAAAAAGCTAGATATTACCTACAGAATGGCATGGTATAAGGGTTTGAAGACGACATACTACCTGAGGTCAATGGGAGCGACCTCTACCGAAAAATCGACTGTGGAGAGGAGTAACTTAAACGCCGTAGATAGCAACAAAGAGGTTCAGGTCACTGCTGGAAAAGCACCGCAAGCTTGCAGCATCCTTGATCCTGATTGTGAGGCATGCCAATAGGAGGAAATATGAAGACGAATTGGAATGATTACTACAACGAAGAAGCGCCGGTAAAGAAAGAGGAAGTGAATAGCGAAGAAAATAAGACTTCGCCAGATCCTAGGTTACAGAGCGTAGATGAAGTACAAGAAAATCAAAATCTTGTAGAAGAAAATGTAGAGCAACCTGCAAGCGAAAAAATGGAATCAACTCTTACAGAAGAGGACATGAAACTTGCTAAAGAAGATCTAGAGGCCTTAGACGGAAGAGTTCAAGTCGACCAAAAGGCAATGATCAATTCAAGAGCTGACCTTAATCAGCTTGTGCCTTTCAAATATGAGTGGGCATGGAAAAAGTATTTAGATGGCTGTGCAAATCACTGGATGCCACAAGAGATAAACATGACACAAGACATAGCATTATGGAGAAGTAATGATGGTCTATCTGACGATGAAAGAAGAATTGTAAAAAGAAGTCTAGGTTTCTTTTCAACAGCAGACTCATTGGTAGCAAACAATCTAGTCCTTGCAGTATATAGAAATATAACCAATCCTGAATGCAGACAATACCTTTTAAGGCAGGCATTTGAAGAAGCAATACATACACATGCATATCAGTACTGTGTTGAATCTTTGGGAATGGATGAAGGAGAGATATTTAATATGTATCGAGAGGTGCCGTCAGTAGAGAAAAAGGCAGCTTGGGGCCTAAAGTATACTAAAGAACTTTCTGATCCAAACTTTAGGACAGGGACACTAGAAAACGACAAAATCTTTTTGGCAAACCTAATTGCTTATTACTGCGTTTTAGAGGGAATGTTTTTTTATTGTGGTTTCACGCAAGTTCTTTCAATGGGAAGGCTCAATAAGATGACAGGGGTTTCTGAACAATTTCAATACATCCTTAGAGATGAATCAATGCATGTCAACTTTGGGATAGACGTAATAAATAGTATTAAAAATGAAAACCCTGAGATTTGGGACGAAGATATGATCTCTAGAGCCAGACATATGATCTTGGAGGGAACTCAATACGAGATAGATTATGCAAGAGATTCTATGCCTAGAGGTGTTCTTGGTATGAACGCAAAGATGATGGAGGAATATCTAAAATTTATTTGCAATAGAAGACTTGTTCAGATTGGATTGGAAGAAGAATATCCTGGAGCAAAAAATCCTTTCCCTTGGATGTCAGAAATAATGGATCTTAGAAAAGAGAAGAACTTTTTTGAAACTAGGGTAATCGAGTACCAAGTTGGTGGCTCATTAAAATTTTAATTAAGTAAAGCTTGCATTGCTGGAGGTCTGCAACTCTGGCGGTGCTCTAATCTTTCAAAACAATAATTTTTTTAATTTGAAATTTATTCTAATACTTCTGATGTAGTCTCTGCTTCTTTGTTTTCCAAGGATGGCTGAGCATTAAACTCACAGACTATTCGAGCAACTACCTCTCCTTCAACCTGCAGATTAATTTTAGCCCTTCCGTTCATTTCACCTGTAACAGAGCAGTCTTCAAGTGTTTCCTGGACTATTGTTCTAACAACTTCTGTGAGCTCTTCGACTGTTATTTCAGAGATCTTAACATCCTTCTCTTGGCTACATATCCCAAAAGAAAGAAGAAATGAGACTATTAAATATATTTTTTTATCCATGGCTAATTGTGTACATAGTCATAAAGAGTATACCGGTAAAAAGAGTTCCAACAACTAGGATCAAGTAGTCGACAATACCAACTATTGAAAGCTTTAACCAAGATTGATCTTTATTTGTCTTTCTAAATGCTGACCATTTGAACAAACAAAAGGAGACAATAAAAACAGCTCCGCCGAGAACAAAAATACTCATAACTTATTATTATCCAAAAATTAATATTAGCTTTCGGATTTTTGAATTGTTTCAAAATGTTTCATTGCTACATCACCACCCTGAAATGGTCTTTTTGCATCTTGAGTATTAGAAATATCTTCCCAATGGTTGGCTACAGCCTCTGCATTGAAGTCGTCACCCGTTCCAAAGTATTTCCCCATTGTCTCCATAACATATGTATTTGCAACTACACCACCCCCAGCTTCTAGGATCTCTCCATTTGGAGCTTTTTCACTTGCAAGATAAATTACCGCAGGAATAATATATTTTGGATCAAGCTTTTCTCCAAATTCAGCTGGAAAAAGGTGTTCAGTCATTCTTGTTGTTGCTGTTGGAGCAATTGAATTTGTATGTACATTATATTTTGCTCCCTCAAGTTTAAGCGTGTTCATTAATCCCACAACACCCATTTTTGCTGCTGCATAATTTGTTTGGCCAAAATTACCAAATAATCCAGAAGATGAAGATGTCATAATTATTCTTCCATAACCTTGTTCTTTCATGACAGGGAAAACACTATGTGCACAAAGTGCTGAACCCATTAAATGTACATTAATAACAGCTTCAAAATCTGACCACTCCATTTTTGCAAAAGACTTGTCTCTTAGTATTCCGGCGTTATTAATAAGGATGTCAACTTTTCCCCATTTATTTACTGCATCCTCTACCATAGATTTAACATCCTTTTGAACGCTAACATTTGCTCCATTTGCTATAGCTTCGCCGCCGTTTGACTCTATCTCTTGTACAACTGCTTCAGCAGCACTAACAGAACCACCAGTCCCATCTACAGCACCACCTAAATCATTCACAACAATCTTTGCTCCTCGCTTTGCTAACTCAAGTGCATACCCTTTACCAATTCCTCCACCTGAACCGGTGACAATCGCTACTTTTCCATTAAAATCCAGTGACATCCTTAATCTCCTATAAATAATGTGTTTAGATTGTAGATTCTAATGGAATTAAAAAACAAGTAAACATAGAATAGATATAAATTTATTCTATGAAAATTGTCATAACTGGAGCCGCCGGTCAAATATCCTACTCATTAATACCTTTTCTTTGCGAACGAGGGGTTTTCTCAAATGATGAAAAGTTAGATTTAGCTTTGGTTGAGATACCTCCTGCTATGAACAAGCTTGAAGGTTTTGTTAAAGAGCTAGAGGATTCAGCATATTCAACTGTCAATTCAATAACTACGTTTGACAATATCAATGATGCTGTCGAAGAGGCTGATTGGTGTCTTCTGGTTGGCTCAATTCCAAGAGGAATAGTTTTTAAAGGTAAAGAAATTAAGGAAAGAGCTGATCTACTTCAAATAAATGGGAATATTTTTACAGAACAAGGCAAGGCAATTGGTTCCAAGGCAAAAAGTAATTGCAAAGTGCTTGTTGTAGGAAACCCTGCGAACACAAATGCTTTAATAGGTCAAAAAAACTCAAATAATCCTAACCAACTTTGGATGGCGATGACAATGCTTGATGCTTTAAGAGCAAAAGCTCAAGTAGCAAAAAAGATCAATTGCCACGTGGATGAAATTTATCGCTTAGCAATTTTTGGTAATCACAGTCCTACAATGTTTCCTGATTTGGAGAATGCTAATTTTGGTGGTAAAAATCTATATTCAAAAATTGGTGACAAGAGTTGGGTAGAAAATGAATTTCTGCCTAGAATACAACAAAGAGGTGCAGAAATAATACAAGCCCGAGGTGCCTCATCGGCATCATCAGCGGCAAGAGCAGCCTGTGATACAGTGAAAAATGTAGAGAATAGCACTAGATCAGGAGATATATTTAATGCTGCAATCATAAGTGATGGTTCATATGGAGTTGCCGAAGGTGTATTTTCTGGCTTCCCTCTCATTTCAGAAGGTAATGGCATAATTCATATTGCAAGAGACTTTAATCTAAGTGAATTTGCTAAATCAAAAATTAAGATTACGTCAAATGAATTGTTAGAAGAAAGAGAACTAGTTAGAGATCTACTTTAAAGTTGGAAAAAGAACAACATCTCTTATTGACTGGCTGTCAGTTGCCAACATTATTAACCGATCAATCCCAATTCCTACACCTACTGCAGGGGGCATTCCGTGCTTTAGAGCATTGATGTAGTCTTCATCAAAAAACATTGCTTCTATGTCTCCAAGATCCTTTTGTTTTAACTGGTCATCAAAACGATTCTCCTGGTCAATCGGATCATTTAGCTCACAAAAGAAATTTGCGAATTCTCTTCCCCCAATAAACAGCTCAACCCTATCAGTATAATCTGGATCATTATCTTTTCTCCTAGACAATGGTGACACCTCGTAAGGGTAATCTTTTACAAAAGTTGGGTCCCATAAATCTTTCTCGATATGTGTTTCGAAAAGCTCAAGAAGCACCTTTCCCCACCCCCAACTCTTTTTAACTTTCATCCCAGTTTTATTAGCAGCATCAAAAATCTCCTCTGCAGTATCCAGATTGTTCAATCCAAGCTTTTCTTTCAAGAGGTCTTTTATTGAAATAACTTTAAAATCATTTGAAAGGTCTAAAGGCGTTCCATCATATACAATTTTAAGTGTCCCATTTACTTCTAGAACGCTGTCTTGTATAAGTTTTTGTATAAAAGCAGTGGTTTTATCTAATTTTCCATAAGCCTCATAAAACTCAAGCATGGTAAATTCAGGGTTGTGAATTGTAGATATTCCTTCATTTCTAAAATTTCTATTGATTTCAAAAACTTTTTCAAAACCACCAACAAGCAACCTTTTTAAATATAATTCTGGTGCAATTCTTAAGTATAATTTTTTGTCTAATGCATTATGATGTGTTTCAAATGGTCTTGCATTTGCTCCTCCAGGTATTGGATGCATCATTGGTGTTTCAACCTCTAAAAAGCCTTTTTCCTCAAGATTTTTTCTTAAGGATTGAATAATCTTATTTCTCTTAATAAATAGTTCCCTTGAATCTTGATTGCTCATTAAATCTATATACCTTTGTCTATATATAGTTTCAATATTCGATATCCCTTTATGCTTCTCAGGCATTGGATTAAGTGATTTAGTAAGCAATTTGGCTTCTTTTACCTCAATTGTGAGCTCCTCTGTCTTTGTTCTAAATAAATTTCCACTTATGCCAACAATGTCACCTAAATCCCATTCTTTTATTTGAGCGAGATCATCCCCTAGGTTGTCAAGAGAGAAATAGGCTTGTAGGCGTCCAGAGGCGTCCTCTAAGGTCATAAAAGAAACTTTTCCCATAACTCTTTTAAAGATAATTCTTCCTGCAGATTGTACTGACACAACTTTCTCCTCAAGATCTATTTTTGTTTCATTGCTAAACTGTTCTGCTACATCACCTAAATTATCTTTCTTTTCAAAATCATTAGGAAAGTTAAAGCCTGCATCTCTTAGCTTTTTCAGTTTTTCTTCTCTATCTTTTTGAATCTTATTTAAATCTTTAGTATCCATCTTTGAGTGTTGCTTTAATAAAGTTGTTGATTTTACCATCTAAAACTGCCTGAGTATTTGTTTCCTCGTACTTTGTTCTAATATCTTTAATCCTTGATTGATCAAGAACATATGATCTGATTTGGTTTCCCCAACCAATATCTGTTTTTGAATCCTCTAATTTTTTTATTTCTTCTTCCTTTTTATTAAGCTCAAGTTCATAAAGTTTAGATTTTAATTGTTTTATGGCTCTATCCTTATTTTGGTGTTGTGACCTCTGTGATTGGCATTGCACAACTAGGCCAGAAGGAGTGTGTGTTAATCTAACTGCGGAGTCTGTTTTATTTACATGCTGCCCTCCTGCTCCAGATGCCCTGTAGGTATCAATTCTTACATCTGACATCTCTAAATTAATTTCTATGTCATCATCTATCTCAGGAGAAACAAAAACAGCAGCGAAAGACGTATGTCTTCTGCTACCTGAATCAAACGGAGACTTTCTGACAAGTCTGTGGATACCAGACTCTGTACGCAGCCACCCGTATGCATAATCTCCTTTGATGTGTAAGCTCGCGCTTTTTATTCCTGCTACATCTCCAGGAGAATATTCTTCAATTTTTATTTTAAAACCGTTTTCTTCCGACCATCTTGAATACATTCTTAAAAGCATTTCAGCCCAATCTTGTGCTTCGGTGCCTCCAGAGCCAGACTGAATATCAAGAAATGCATTATTTGAATCATCTTTTTTTGAAAAGTACCTTTTTGTTTCTAGAGAATCTATCTGTTGAATAAGCTTCTCTAGATCAACTATCTGATTGGATAACTCTGCGTTATCAGTTAATTCGATTGAGATGTTTATCAAATCTGAGATATTCTCAAATTCCTTTTCAATTGAGAGAAATTCATTAATTTTAGTTTCGTTAATTGTTTTTTCTTTATTTAAAGAATTTAATTTTTCGTGATCTTTCCAAACTTCAGGGTCTTGAAGTTTTTTTTCAATGCTAGAAACTTTCAAATTAAGTGATTTTGGGTCAAAGGAACCCCCTCAGATCATCAATTCGACCTGATACTTTGGCAAGCTTTAAAGCGATCTCTGCGCTATCCATTTTTAATTATTTTAATTAAATCTTCGGAAGGAATATAGCCTGTTAACATACTTCCATCATCGAGAATAATTGTTGGGGTTCCTGTAACCCCAATTAATCTTCCTATAAGAAAATGCCTTTCAACAGGGCTATCACACTTTGAATTTTCAATCTTTTCCCCTAATTTTAGTCTTGTAAGCGATTCGTTTTTATCTCTACTGCACCACGCATTATTCATATCATTAAAGCTATCGCTTAGATTTCCATCTCGTGGAAATGCATAATAAAAAACAGATATGCCTTCGTCTAGATACCTTTGGACTTCAGAGTGAAAAATTCTACAGTATGCGCACTTTACATCAGTGAAAACTCTAATCACTTTCGATTCTGAGTTAGAAATAAATTTAATAGCTTCGTTTTCATTGATCTTATCAAGCTCAGACAGAACATATTTCTGCTTGTAAAGATCATTTAAACTTTCAGGAGTAGAATTGTTAAATCTTATTAGTTCCCCTGCAAACACATATTTAAAATCTTTGGAAATATAAATTATTTGATTATTAGCAACATTTACAGCATAAAAACCCTCTAATTCTGAGTCTTCAAAAAAATTAAGTTCTACGCCAGGTGGAAGTAGATTTATAATTTTCTCTTTATTTGGCTCAGCAAGAACATAACCCATCAGAATAAAAACTAAAAGTAAAAACTGTTTCATATTAGCCCCTTGGATGATGTTTCTTGTGAAGGATTTTTATTTCAGACTGGGCAACATGAGTATAAATTTGAGTAGTTGATAGGTCTGAGTGTCCTAGTAGCAACTGAACAGACCTAAGGTCAGCACCATTGTTCAGCATATGTGTTGCAAAAGCATGTCTAAGAGTATGTGGATGAATATCCTTTTCTATTCTTTCTCTTCTCATATAGATTTTAAGTCTGTGCCAAAAACTTTGTCTTGTCATTTTTTTTCCATGAGTAGAAAGGAATACATAGATATGGTCTTTGTTTTTAGCTAATCTATCTCTAGATTCCAATAGGTATATTTGAATAATCTTAATTGCTTGGTCTGTTATCGGAATTAGCCTTTCTTTATTTCCTTTCCCCAAAACTTGTACAGAACCCCTATTAAGATCCAAGTGATTTAAAGTTAAGTTAATAAGTTCTGATATACGCATCCCAGACGCATATAAAGCAAAAAGCATTGCTTTATCCCTTAGTTCAATATAGTTTTCATTACTTGGAGAATTTAGTAACCTTTCGGTCTCTTCAACTGTAAGAGTAGTTGGAAGAAATAATCCAGATTTTGGTGGTTCAATGTTTTCGGTCGGGTTAATTTTTATGTGTCCAAATTTTTGAAGGTACGCATAAAAACTTTTTAAAGCTGAAATATTTCTAGATATTGTTTTTGAGGCTAGCCCTTCATCAATAAGTACACTTAAGTACGAAATTATCATTAAATGATCTGCAATAATCACGTTTTTATTATTTTTTTCAGTAAACTTATAGAATTTTGAAAGGTCGTTTTTATAAGATGATAACGTGTTTTCAGATAGATTTTTTTCTAACCAAGAATTGTCTAGGAAGCTTTCAACAAGAAGTTTAGATTCAAATTGCACTAGTTAATTTTTTCTTTAATCCTTGCTGATCTACCAGATCTCTCCCTTATGTAATATAGCTTTGACTGTCTTACAAGCCCTTTTCTTTTTACTTTCATTGAATCTATCAAAGGGCTATGGGTCTGGAAAGTTCTCTCTACCCCAACTCCATTAGAGATCTTTCTTACTGTAAATGAAGAGTTTAATCCTCTATTTCTTACACCTATCACGAGCCCCTCAAATGCTTGAAGTCTAGTCCTTTTACCTTCTGTAACTTTTACTTGAACTTCAACTGTATCTCCAGACTTAAATTTAGGTCTATCTTGAATCTGGCTTTCTTCAACTTTATTAATAATATTTTTAGTCATCTTTTGTTTCCTGATTTGCTATGCCGGCTTCGTATTGACGTAATAATATCATTTCTTTCTCTGAAAGTTGTAAATCTTGAAATAAATCTGGGCGTTTTTGTTTTGTTACCCAAAGACTATTTCCAATTCTCCATTCTTCAATTTTTTTATGGTCTCCGGACATTAGCACTTTTGGCACCTCATATTTCATAAATTTATCTGGTCTTGTGTAAAGATGTCCTTTAAGTCTGCCGTTAGATAAGCTATCTTTTTCAAGTGATTCTTCATTTCCTAATACATCTTTAATATTTCTAGCTATACAATCGATAAGAACACAACCAGCAATTTCTCCTCCGCTTAAGACATAATCTCCTATCGAAATTTCTTCATCTACATAATTATTTATAATTCTTTGATCTATGCCCTCGTATCTACCACATATAAGGGTCATCTCCTTTTTTCTAGATAGTTGTTTTGCCTTTTTTTGGTCAAGGGTTTTCCCTTGAGGAGAAAGGTAAATAATATGAGATGATTTATTAATACCTTTTAAAGCATTTGATATTGGTTCTGGAGACATTACCATGCCTGCGCCTCCACCATAAGGAGAGTCATCAAGACTTCAATAACTATTTAAAGAAAATTCTTTTAAATCAATTAAATTTATAGTGATTAATTTTTTTGTTATTGCCTTTCCTACAACACCGTACTTGAGTGCATCAAAGATTTCTGGAAAAACTGAAAGAACATTTATCTTCATTCTGCAAACCAATTGACAGTAATTAAATTTTTACTTGGTGAAACATCCTCTATAAATTCATCTATATAAGGAATTATAAGTTCTTCTGATTCTGTTTGTATAAAAATTAAATCTGTCGCTCCATGATTTTCAATTTTATGTACTTTCCCTAATGTTAAGCCTTTCTTATCTATAACATTTAATCCTATCAACTCATCCCAATAAAATTCCCCGTCCTGTAAAGCAGGGAGATCTTTTATCCTTATGTAAATTAGGGTATTCACTAAATCTTTTACATCATTGACTGATTCTTTCTGTGATATTTTTCCGATAATTTTTTTATTTTTAAAATTAAGAGTCAATAATACTTGTTCTCCTTTTTGGTTAAAGAAACTTTGATAATTTAGAATATTTTTGATTGGGTTGCTAAAGGAAACCAAGGTTATCTCTCCTTTTAACCCGTATGTTTTCCCAAATTTTGCAATTGGAATAAGGTCTATTTTATTTATCTTTTTTATCAAGATTTTTAGTTTCTGAATCGGCTGGTACTTCTTCAGCTGGTGCTTCGGCTTCTGGTGCCTCTTCAGCTGGTGCTTCGGCTTCTAGTGCTTCTTCAGCTGGTGCCTCTTCAGCTGGTGCTTCGGCTTCTAGTGCTTCTTCAGCTGGTGCTTCGGCGGCTGCTTCGGCTTCTGGTGCTTCTTCAGCTGGTGCCTCTTCAGCTGGTGCTTCGGCTTCTGGTGCTTCTTCAGCTGGTGCTTCGGCGG